>NZ_JBVIRY010000015.1:0-135189 GCF_055575795.1 Kitasatospora sp. NPDC034023 | reverse complement strand
ACGAGACCACCCAGCAGCGCGAGAGCGCCGAGGCCTACGCCGACCGCGTCCGCACCGAGGCCGAACAGCACGCCACCGACCTCACCGAACGCACCACCGCCGAGACCGCCGAGATCCGCACGGCCGCCGACACCTACGCCGCGCAGGTGCGGGCGGAGGCCGAGCAGGCCGCCGGCGAACTGCGCGCCCTCGCCCGGCACGAGACCACCCAGCAGCGCGAGAGCGCCGAGGCCTACGCCGACCGCGTCCGCACCGAGGCCGAACAGCACGCCACCGACCTCACCGAACGCACCGCCACCGAGACCGCCGAGATCCGCACGGCCGCCGAGGCGTACGCCACCGACGTCCGCGAGGCCGCCGACGAGCTGCTGGCGCGCGCCGAGGCCACCGCCGAGCAGCGCCGGGCGGATGCCGCCAAGGACGCCAAGGCCGTCCGCGAGAAGGCCGCCGCCGAACTGGCGCTGGCCAACGAGCAGGCCGGGACCGTCCGGGCCGAGGCCGGCCGCGAGCTGTCCGAGGCCCGCGCCACCGCCGACGGCATCCGCGCCGAGGCCTCGGCCGAGCTGGAGCAGGCCAAGGCCGACCGTGCGGAGCTGATCGCCGCCGCGAAGGCCGAGGGCGCCGAACTGGTCGCCGTCGCCGAGGAGGAGGCCGCCGAGGTCCGCCAGTCGGTGGCCGGCATGCACGAGGCCGCCGCCGAGCAGATCGCCGCGCTCAAGGCCGCCGCCGGGCAGGAGGCCGCCGAGGTCCGCGAGGCCGCCGAGCAGTACGCCACCGAGCTGCGCGAGACCGCCGAGCGCGAAACCGCCGAGCAGCGCGAACTGGCCGACCGGGAGACCGCCGAGCAGCGCGCGGACGCCGAGCAGTACGCCACCGAGGTCCGCGAGCTCGCCGAGCGCGAGACCGCCGAGCAGCGCGAGCTCGCCGACCGGAAGACCAGCGAGCAGCGCGCGGACGCCGAGCAGTACGCCACCGCGCTGCGCGAGCGGACCGAGCTGGAGCTGGCCGCCGAACGCGAGGCCGTCGAGGCCGAGCTCGGCCGGCAGCGCGCCGAGGCCCAGGCCTACGACGAGCACCTGCGCGCGGACGCCGAGGCCGAGCTGCGCGCCGCCCGGGAGGCCGCCGAGCAGCTGCGCGCCGACGCCGAGGCGCAGGCCGCCCGGACCGTGGCCGAGGCCGAGGCCCAGGGCGCCCGGACGGTCGCCGACGCCGAGGAGCTGGCAGCCGGGCTGCGCGCCGAGGCCGAGGAGTACGCCCTCGCCACCCGCACGCTGGCCGACGAGTACGACAGCGCCGCCCACGCCCGGGCCGACGCGTACGACGCGGAGACCCGGGAGGCCGCCGAGCAGTTCGACAAGGCCACCCGCGAGCACGCCAAGTCGGTCCTGGAGAAGGCCTTCGCCGACGCCGAGGCGCTCGGCGAGGACGCCCAGACCACCGCGCTGGCCACCACCGCCGCCGCCGAGGAGCAGGCGGACGCGATGGTCGCCGCCGCCCGCAAGGAGGCCGACCGGCTGGTCCTCGCCGGCGAGGCGGCCGGCCAGGCCGAGGTCGAGAAGGGCCGCTCCGACGCGGACACGCTGCTCGCCGAGGCCCGCCGGGACGCCACCGCGATCCGCGAGCGCGCCGAGGAGCTGCGCGAGCGCACCGACGCCGAGGTGGAGGCGCTGCACGAGCGTGCCCGCAAGGAGAACGCGGCGGCCATGAAGTCGGCCGGCGAGCGGGTGGACGCGCTGGTGACGGCCGCGCAGGAGCAGCTGACCGAGGCCGAGGAGCAGGCGGTGGCCACCGTCGCCGAGGCCGAGGACCGCGCCGCGGCGCTGGTCGCGGCCGCCGAGGACCGCGCGGGCGAGCTCACCTCGGAGGCCTCTGCCGAGGCCAGCAAGGTCCGTCTGTCGGCGGTCCGCAAGGCCGAGGGCCTGCTCAAGGAGGCGGAGACCAAGCTCGCCAACTCCACCGACCGCGCCGAGGCGCTCATCGAGAAGGCGGAGGCGAAGCTGCGGTCGGCCGAGGCCGAGGCCGAGGAGCAGCTGGACCGGGCGGCGGCCGAGGCGGAGAAGCGTCTGCGGGAGGCCGACGAGGCCGCGGACGAGCAGGTCGAGCTGGCGAGGGCGGAGGCGGAGCGGATGCTCGCCGAGGCGAAGGCGGAGGCGAAGCGGGTCACCGACGAGGGCCGGCGCGAGCTGGACGAGCTGGTGCGCCGCCGCAAGGACATCAACACCGAGATCTCCAGGGTGCAGGACGTGCTGTCCGCGCTGGAGGCTTTCGAGGCACCGTCACCGGTCGCCCAGGCCAACGGGGGAAGCAACACCAAGAAGGACGGGGGTGCCAAGGCCGGTGCCGGAGTCGGCTCCCCCCGTTCGGGTGGCAATCGTTCCAAGAACGCGCCACCCGATTGAGCGGACATTGTCCGCGAGAGAACGGCATTTCGCCGTCGACACTCCGGTACCGTGTCAGGATTCCCTCAACCACCTCAGCGGTTTGACGACAGGAAGCCCAGAACCCCATGAGCGACAGTCACTCCCCTCACGGCTTCGACCTGGTGCGCCGTGGGTACGAGCGTGCCCAGGTCGACGAGCGGATCACCAAGCTGGTGGCCGACCGTGACAGTGCCTTGACCCGGATCAGTGCGCTGGAGAAGCGCATCGAGGAGCTCCACCTGGAGACGCAGACCGCCCAGGCGGCGGTCGTCGAGCAGGAGCCCTCGTACGCCGGTCTCGGCGCCCGCGTCGAGAAGATCCTGCGGCTCGCCGAGGAGGAGGCCAAGGACCTGCGCGACGAGGCGCACCGCGCCGCCGAGCAGCACCGCGAGCTCGCCGAGGCCGCCGCCCAGCAGGTCCGCACCGAGGCCGAGAACTACGCCAAGGACCGCAAGGCCAAGGCCGAGGACGAGGGTCTGCGGATCGTCGACAAGGCCAAGAGCGACTCCGCCCAGCTGCGCGCCGAGGCCAACAAGGACGCCCAGAACAAGCGCGAGGAGGCGGACGCCCTCTTCGAGGAGACCCGCACCAAGGCCGCCCAGGCCGCGCTGGAGTTCGAGACCAACCTGGCCAAGCGCCGCGAGCAGTCCGAGCGCGACCTGGCCGCCCGTCAGGCCAAGGCCGAGAAGCGTCTGGCCGAGATCGAGCACCGGGCCGAGCAGCTGCGCCTGGAGGCCGAGAAGCTGCGCACCGACGCCGAGCGCCGGGCCCGCCAGACCGTCGAGACGGCCCAGCGCCAGTCCGAGGACATCGTGGCGGACGCCAACGCCAAGGCCGACCGCATCCGCAGCGAATCCGAGCGCGAGCTGGCGGCGCTCACCAACCGCCGCGACAGCATCAACGCCCAGCTGACCAACGTCCGCGAGATGCTGGCGACGCTGACCGGCGCGGCCGTGGCCGCCGCCTCGCTGCCGAACGACGACACCATGGGCGTGCCCGCCCAGCAGTCGCGCTGACGCCGGCTCCCCCGCCGTACCCCGCCGTACCGCAGGCCCTCACCCGCCCGGGTGAGGGCCTGTCGGCTGTCGCCCCGTCATCATCTCGGGGGGTCTTCTACCGGGGGTAGGCGCCGTCCGGCCGCTGGTACCCGCTGCTGAGCTGGTTGCCCTCGTCGTCGGAGACGGTGCCGAACCAGGAGGTACACCAGACCGACACCGAGTCGGGCCAGTACTGCACCTCGAAGGGGTGGCCGGACCCGTAGTCGCCGTAGGAGGTGACGATGAAGGTCTCCCCCGGGCGCATCCAGTAGTCCTCGCCGAGCGGTTCCAGGGTCAGCTCGACCAGCCCCTCGCTCCGGTTGGTCACGGGCATCCGACCGCTGACCTCCAGCGCCGAGAAGTCCCAGGCCGCCGCGTCCCGGCTCTCCTGGCTCATCCGGCGGCCACCCGGGCGAGCAGGGCGCGGACGGCGGTGTCGAAGGCGTCGGGCGCCTCCAGGGCGCTCAGGTGGCCCACCCCGGGGATGACGGTCAGCTCGGCGTCCGGGCGGGCCCGGACCATCAGTTCGGCCTCCTCCGGCGCCACCAGGGGGTCCTGGGCGCCCGCCACGACCGCCACCGGCACCCGCAGCCCGGCCAGTACGTCCCGGGCGTCCGTACGGGCCGCCATGGCCCGCTGGGCCCAGGCCACGGCGGCCGGCGAGGCGGCGGCGACCATCGTCTCCACCCGCTCCACGAGGTGCTGCGAGTCGGGCCCGAGCTGCCCGGCCGCGACCTGCTCGTCCAGCAGCAGCCGCACGCTGTCCCGCGCGGTGACGGCGGCGGCGATCCGCTCCCGGTTGGCCCGTACCGCGTCGGTGTCGGCGGTGGCGCGGGTGTTGGCCAGCAGCAGGCCGGACAGCCGCCCGGGGTGGCGGCGGGCGAAGGCCAGCGCCACGTAGCCGCCCATGGAGAGCCCGCCGACCACCGCGCGCTCGATCCCGGCGGCGTCCAGCAGCAGTGCGAGGTCGTCCGCGACCCGGTCCAGCGAGGGCTCGTCGACGCCCAGCTCGGTGCCGCCGAACCCTCTCTGGTCGGGGGCGAGCACCCGGGCTCCGTCCCCGGTCAGGCCGGGCAGCGCGTCCAGCTGGGACGACCACATCGAGGCGTTCAACGGAAAGGCGTGCAGCAGCACGAGGGGTGTTCCGGTACCGCTCTCGCGGACGGACACTGCGGAGGGGAGCTCGGTCATGGGCCCACCGTATTCCGGTGCGCCCGGCGGGCCCACTCAGCGGGCCGCGATATCCGCTTTGTCCTAGCCTGACAGAGAGTAAGGGAGCGCGAATGATCGAGTTGCACGACCTGACGAAACGTTACGGCAAGACGCTCGCGGTGGACCGGCTCAGCTTCACGGTCCCCCAGGGCGTGGTGACCGGCTTCCTCGGCCCGAACGGCGCGGGCAAGTCCACCACCATGCGCATGATCCTCGACCTCGACCGCCCGACCGGCGGCCGGGTCACCATCGACGGCAAGCGCTACGGACAGCTCAGCGAGCCGCTCAAGTACATCGGCGCACTGCTGGAGGCCAAGGCCGTCCACCCCGGCCGCACCGCCCGCGACCACCTGCTCTGGCTCGCCCAGAGCAACCGGATCCCGGAGCGACGGGTGGACGAGGTGCTCGCCCTGGTCGGCCTCACCCCGGTCGCCCGCAAGCGGGCCCGCGGCTTCTCCCTCGGCATGGGCCAGCGCCTGGGCATCGCCTCCGCGCTGCTCGGCGACCCGGAGATCGTCATGTTCGACGAGCCGGTCAACGGCCTGGACCCGGAGGGCATCCTCTGGATCCGCAACCTGATGAAGCGCCTCGCCACCGAGGGCCGGACGGTCTTCGTCTCCTCCCACCTGATGAGCGAGATGGCCGTCACCGCCGACCACCTGGTGGTCATCGGCAAGGGCCGGCTGCTCGCCGACATGCCGATGCCGGAGTTCATCCGGCACAACTCCCGCTCCGCCGTACGGCTGCGCAGCCCCGAACCCGAGCGGCTGCTCGACGTGCTGGCCGACGCCGGCCTGCGGCACGAACCGGGCCCGGACGGCTCCTACGAGGTGGTCGACGGCGACCTCGCCCGGCTCGGCGAACTGGCCGCGGCACACGGCGTCGTGCTGCACGAACTCAGCCCGCAGCAGGCCTCGTTGGAGGAGGCGTTCATGCAGATGACGGCCGACTCGGTGGAGTACCACGCGGGCGACGGACCGGGCCGGGACGCGGCCGGCGCACCCGGCGCCTGGGGCGCCGGCTGGAAGGCGGACGGCGCCCGGCAGACCGCCGCGGCACGGCAGGAGGAGAACTGAGATGACGTCCTTCCCGGCGATCCTGCGCTCCGAGTGGACGAAGATCCGCAGCGTCCGCTCGACGGTCTGGACGCTCGCGCTGGCCTTCGTCGTCACCGTCGGCATCGGCGCGCTGCTGTCCCTGCTCACCAACAACAACTTCACCGAGTTCCGCCGCAACGAGCAGTCCCCGTTCGACGCCACCGGGACGGCCTTCGCCGGCATCATGCTCGGCGAGCTGGCCATCATCGTCTTCGGCGTGCTGGCGATCGGCAACGAGTACAGCAGCGGCATGATCCGGGTCACCCTGGCCGCCGTCCCGCAGCGCGCCACCCTGCTCGGCGGCAAGGCGGCGGTGCTCGGCGCGCTCGCCCTGGCGGTCTCCCTGGTGACGGCCTTCGTCACTTTCTTCGTCGGCCAGGCACTGCTCGGCTCGCACTCCACCACGCTCGGCGAACCGCACGTGCTGCGCGCGGTGTTCGGCGCCGCGCTGTACCTGACGATGCTCTGCCTGTTCTCGGCGGGCGTCACCACGATGCTGCACAACCAGACGCTCGCACTGGGCGTGCTGGTCCCGTTCTTCTTCCTGCTCTCGCCGATCCTCTCGGCAGTGCCGAAGGTCAAGACCCTGGCCCACTACTTCCCCGACTACGCGGGCTCGCGGATGCTGCTGGTGTACGAGCAGCACGGCCAGCCGTACGGGCCGTGGGCCGGCTTCGCCATCTGCCTCGCCTGGACCGCCGCGGCCCTGGTCGGCGGCATGCTGGTGCTCAAGAAGCGCGACGCGTAAGGCGGTTCGGCCCGCCCGGCCCCCGCGAAGGACCCTCAGTACCGCGGAGCGCCGCGGCCTCGCAGGATGTTGGAGGCCCGGCGCTCCCGCGCTCCCCAGCACGCGCGGTGCCAGTGCCGCCGGTCGTCCACCCCGGCGCCGTGCATCGGCCAGGCCACCACGTGGCCCACCCCCGCCGGGATCTCCTGGTCGCAGCCCGGGCAGCGGTAGGGCCGCCCCGCCGTGCCCGCGACCGTCTGGACCACCCAGTCGTCGCCCTGGTAGCTCTCGGTACGGCGCAGCGATCCACCGAGCGGGGCGGTCGGCCCGGCACTCTCGCGCGGGGCGGCGCTCTCGCGGGGGGCGGCGCTCTTGATCCGGTTGCGGCGCGGCGACACGGTGGACTGCCTCTCTTCCGGGGGCTCTGGGCCGTTCAAGCCTACGGCCGGCCGACCTTCTGAACGGCCTCTATCACGGGCCCGCCCGACGCTCCGGTGTTTTTGCCGAGATCCACCCGATCATCGGGGAAATTCGGGGTTCAGCGTGCCATTGGCACATGACATCGGATACCCACAAGGGGAACAGGCGGGGCCCGCAGACCCTGCGCGCACCCGAGGAGGCCCAAGGATGACCAAGACCGATGCCCGTGCCGAGACCCGCCGACCCGTCGGGGCCCGGCCGCCCGCCCCCAGCCCGACGCTGACCGCCGTCCCCCCGGTGACGGCCGTCGCGGGCGAGCCGCTGCCCACCGCGCAGCGCGCGGGGGCGCTGCCGGCGAACACCGCGCCGGTGCGGGTCGGGCTGTTCATGCTGTCCGCGCAGTTCCCCGGGCAGAGCCACGGCGAGGCGCTGGAGCGCACCGTCCGGTCCGCCGTCGAGGCCGAGCGGGCGGGCCTGGACAGCGTCTGGCTGGCCGAGCACCACTTCGTCCCGTACGGGGTCTGCCCGGACGCCGCGACGCTGGCCGCCCTACTGCTCGGCCGCACCCGCCGGATCGGCGTCGGCACGGCGGTCAGCGTGCTGTCCACCCGCCACCCGGTGGCGCTCGGCGAGCAGACCGCGCTGCTGCACCTCACCTCCGGCGGGCGCTTCACGCTCGGGGTCGGCCGCGGCGGGCCGTGGATCGACCTGGACATCTTCGGCGACGGCGTGGGCGCCTTCGAGAACGGCTTCCCGGAGCGGCTGGACCTGCTGCTGCGCTGGCTGCGCGGCTCCCGGGTGGGCGCGGACGGCCCGCAGTTCGCCTTCCCGGAGGTGGCGGTGGTGCCGCGGGCCACCGAACCGCTGCGGCGGCCCGGTCTGAGCAGCTGGCTCGGCTTCGACGAGCAGTCCGGCCCGGTGCGCTTCCCGCGCCAGCGCCAGGACGCCGAGGGCCTCGGCGAGGAACTCACCGCCACCGGGCGGCCGGTGGCCGGACCGCCGGTGGTGGTCGCCTGCACCTCGCCGGGCGGGGTGAAGCTGGCCGCCGAGCGCGGCCTGCCGATGCTGCTCGGCATGCACTCCGGGGACGACGACAAGCTGCGGATGCTGGAGCTGTACCGCACCGCCTGGCTGGCCGCCGGGCGCAGCGAGGAGCAGCTGCGCCGGGTCGGCCGCGCGCACGTGGCGGCCGGGGTGGCCCAGGTCGACGACCGCGCCGCGGCGGCCCGGTCCACCCTGCTGGGCTCGATGCCCGGCTGGTTCGAGTACGGGCTCGGCGCCCACCGCACGGTGGACGGCCGCGAGCGCAAGATGCGCGACCCGCGCGAGTACACCGAACTCCTCTGCGACCTGCACGCGGTGGGCACCCCGCGGCAGTGCGCCGACCGGCTGCTGGCCACCGCCGAGCGGACCGGCATCCGCCGGTTCGCCCTGCTCGCCGAGGGCAGCGGCGACCACGAGGCGACCCTGCACAACATCGCCCGGCTCGGCTCCGAGGTGCTGCCGCAGCTGGGCTGAGGACCCGCCGAAAGCGGGCCCGCCGAAAAGGGGCCCGTCGAAAAGGGGCCCGTCACCGACCGGCCCCGCGCCGCCGCGGCGCCGACCGCCTCCGCCCTCCGATGCGGAGGACGGGGGCGGCCGGCGCCGCGGCGGCGGTACCGCCACTCAGCAGTCCCGCAGTTCCTCGGACTGGTTGAGCAGCTGCTCCCGGACGGAGGTGAAGCGCGTGAACCGCGCCTCGTTGGCATCCGAGGGCAGGAACACGGCCACCCGGTGACAGTTCTGGAAGCCCAGCCGTACACCGAAGTGGCGCTGCAGGGCGCCCCGGATGGCGTCGCTGGCCAAGGCGCGCAGCAGCTGGCCACGGGCCTGCTCGCTGGGCGGCGGTACGTGGTTGTCGGCGAAGTCGGTGCCGTCGACCTTCGCCTGGGCGACCAGCGAGCTGATCAGGTCCCAGGCGTACGGCAGGGAGACGCGGACGCAGTCGACGAATTCCCGCTCGTCGACCTCGCCCCGCTCGGCCTTCTCCAGCAGGGCCGGTGAGACGTCGAGCGACATGGATTCTCCTCTCGCGGTCCACCCGCGCGGCGCCCGGGTGGTCGTGCGTAGTCCAAGCTCAGGTGAGGGTGAGCGAAATCGCGTGTGGTGTCCGGAACACCGTGGGACGGGGGTTGCCGGCACCTTCGCGACCAGCGGTGGCGGCACGGGACGTGACGCCCCGAACACCGACCGCGCTCAGAACAGCGTGGCAGTCAACGACGGGGCAGGCCGGTCATTCCTGCGGATTGCTTCGGAAATACGCTGCGGTGCACCAGATTGGCCGGATCCTGTCGGATCGTTCATCTGAAGTCTCCATCCCCGTTGACAGCGATCCCGCGAGCGTGCCGTCACACACCGTAGCGACCAGATGGGATGGGCGCCAGACCGCGACGAGCGGGAGCGGAATTGCCGAACCTCAATGTTCGCGGGGTTCGCGCTTTCTTCACCCCGTCGTCGCGGAATCGCATCAACTGGCCCCGGTGGGCTAGCGTGGTCGACCGTGCGTCTCGTAATTGCCCGCTGCTCAGTCGACTATGCCGGTCGGCTCTCCGCCCATCTGCCCTCCGCCACCAGGCTCATCCTGGTCAAGGCCGACGGCAGCGTCAGCATCCACGCCGACGACCGCGCCTACAAGCCGCTCAACTGGATGTCCCCGCCGTGCGCCCTCAAGGAGGCCGACGGGGTCTGGACGGTGGAGAACAAGGCCGGCGAGAAGCTCATCATCACGCTGGAGGAGGTGCTGCACGACTCGTCCCACGAGCTGGGGGTGGACCCCGGCCTGATCAAGGACGGCGTCGAAGCACACCTCCAGGAGCTGCTCGCGGACCGGATGGAGGTGCTCGGTGCCGGCTGGTCGCTGATCCGCCGCGAGTACCCGACCGCGATCGGCCCGGTCGACATCCTCTGCCGCGACGCCGACGGCGCCACGGTGGCCGTCGAGATCAAGCGCCGCGGCGAGATCGACGGCGTCGAGCAACTCACCCGCTACCTCGAACTCCTCAACCGGGACCCGCTGTTGTCCCCGGTCAAGGGCGTCTTCGCCGCGCAGGAGATCAAGCCGCAGGCCCGCGTGCTGGCCACCGACCGCGGCATCGGCTGCGTGGTGCTGGACTACGACGAACTGCGCGGCATCGACGACGACAAGCTCAAGCTGTTCTGACCGGTCAGCCCGACGACGTCGAAGCCGACGGGCTGGGCACCCCGGTGGGGGTGGCCGTCGCGGTCGGCGTGGCGCTCGGGGTCGGCGTGGGCGTGCTGCCGGTCGGCTTGGGCGACGTCGGCTGAGGCGTGGGCGGCTGGGGCTGCGGCGTCGGCGGCTGCGGCTGTCCCGGTACGGGCGGCTGCGGCGGCTGCGGGGCCTGCGACCCGGTCGCCCCCGGCGAGGAGCTCGGCTTCTTCGTCGGCGAGGCGCTCGCCGAGCGCGAGGCGCTGCCGCTCGCCGTCGGCTCCGGGCTGCCGCTCTGCGTCGCCGGGCCGCCCGGCGCGGTTGCGACCGCACTCGGGGAGGCGCTGCCGGAGGGCTGCGGGAACGGCGCGTCCTGGGCGCCGCCGCCCTCGTCCAGCCGACCGCTGTGCGGGTCCTTCGACGTGTGCTCGTCCGGCCCGGTGAGGCTCATCGCCACCGCCGTCCCGAGCACTCCCAGGGTCAGCACGACCGTGGTGACCACGGCCACCCGCCGCCGCTTGCTGGACTTCAACCGGGCCGGCACCCGGGCGGCGATCTTGCGGATGACCGGCGCGCGACCGGGCCCCGTGGGCGTGGCGGCCGGCAGCTGCCGCCCGTCGGCGCGCAGCAGGTCGAGCATCCGGCGCGCGGAGGCCACCCCGCGCTGCTCCCCCGCGGACACCCGCAGGGTGAGCGCGGTCTCCAGCTCCGCTACGGCCCGGGACGGCTGCTGGACGCAGATCGCGTGCACACCCGACTCGTGGTGGAACCAGGCCTGGTCGCTCGCCGAGCCGGCCCGGCGGGCCGCCTCCAGGCCGAGCTGCAGCACCCGTTCCCAGGCCCCCCAGCGCAGCGCCAGCGCCAGCGCGGGCGCCGCCGCCCGGGCGAGCCGGACCACCGCGTCGTGGCGTCCGGCGGCCCGGTCGGCGAGCAGGACGCCGATCAGCACCTCGGCCTCGGCGGCGATCTGGTCCAGCGTCACCGAGCTGTGCCCGACCCACCAGGCGAAGTGCTGGGCGGCGCCGTCCACGCAGCCGAGCGCCGGCCAGTGCGGGAGGAGCAGGTCGAGCGCGCCGGCGGTCAGTCGGTGGTGCCCGCCGATGGACACCGCCAATCCGGCGTCGGCGAGTTCGGCGAGGGCGGCCTCGCCCAGGCCGACGTCGATCAGCGCGGGCAGGTGCGGCGCGGTGGGGCATTCCCCGCCGAGGGCGACGGCGAGCCGCAGCACGGCCTGCGCGGGCTCGCTCAGCCCCTCGGCGAGCCGGACGGCGGGCGAGGCGGTCTCGGCGACCGAGGGCAGCGGGACGGTGCGGCGCAGGGCGTTCTCGCGGATCGCCGGGTCGGGGTCGCGGACGGGCCCCTCGACGGCGCCGAAGACGTCCATCCGGTCGTCCTCGGCGGCGACCAGCGCGTCCACCGAGACGTCCCGCTGGCGCAGCAGCGCGGCGGCCTGGACGAAGCGCAGCGGCAGGCCCTCGGACTCGAACCAGAGGTCCACCGCCCAGGCCTTCTCGGCGACGTCCAGCGGCCGCCCGGCGAGCCGGGCGGTGAGGGCGAGGCAGGCGGCGCGGGAGAGCCCGGCGACGAGGTGGTCCTGCATCCGGGAGCCGGCCGACAGCGGCGGGCTGTCCGGGGCGACCGAGACCAGGAAGGCGCAGCCGGGGGCGACGGCGAGCAGGTGCTCCAGCTCGTCGCCGGAGAGCTCGGCGGTGTCGATCACCACGACGGCGCCGACCTCGGCGAGGTGGGCGGCCAGCCCGCCGGGATCGGGCCGGTAGCCGGGGGCCTGGTGGGTGGCCGCGAAGAGGTCCTGGAGCAGGTCGGCGACGGTACGGCGGTGGCCGCAGAGCTGGACGACACCGCCGGGGGCGAGGTCGGCGGCGGCCTCGGCGACGGCCGACAGCAGTGCGCTGCGACCGGAGCCGGCCTGGCCGACCAGGCGTATCGAGCGGCCCTCGGCGAGCAGGCCGAGCAGCTCGGCGATGTCCGCCTCGCGGTCCAGCAGCGGCAGGTCGGCGGGTCCGGCGCCGAGTGCGAGCGGGCCGACCGCGCGGCCGACGCCGCCGACCGGGCCGCGGGCGGGCTCGCTGCGCTCGATCCGGCGCGGGCGGGGCCGCCACTCCTCGGGGCAGGGCCGGGCCTCGGAGCCGTCCGGGGCGCCGACTCCCACCAGCAGGGCGCCGGAGACCAGTTCGCCGCCGCGGGTGCGGGCGGCCTCCTGCCGGATCTCCCCGGATGGCTGTGCCACGTTCTGCTCCGCATCGTGCTCGGCCGCCGGCGCCCCGCGCCGACCGGCTGACGTCCCGGTCGCGGCCGCGGGCGGTCTGGGGGCAGCCCCGGCGGCCGTCTTCTGACGGGCAGACTCTCGCACATCCGGGCCCGCCCGTGCAGGGCGGTCCGGGGCCGGGGGCCGTCCCGGAGCGCTGACCAGGCGTGTTGGCTGACCGGGCGCGTTACAGGACGATGCCGTGCGCCTCGGCGATGCCGCCGTCGACGGCCAGGATGCGGTGCAGCTTGGTGGCCACCAGGAGCCGCTGGAGCTGGGCCGGGACGGAACGCAGCACCAGGCGGCGGCCGATCCGGCCGGCCCGTCGGTGGGTGCCCATGATCACGCCGAGGCCGGTGGCGTCCCAGAACTCCAGTCGGGCGAGGTCGAGCACGAGGTCGCCGTAGCCGCCGTCCACGGCATGGTGCAGCCGGGCCCGCGCGTCGGCGGCGGTGCGCACGTCGAGGCGGCCTTCGATGGCCAGCGCCGTGTGGTCGCCGGTGATGCGCACGCTCTCCTCCTTCGCCTGGACGGCCTGGTGCGGGGTGGGGCCGCCCCGGGCGTACCGGGTGCGGGAGCGGGGTGTGCGTCCGGGCGGGCCGCAGCCCCACGCCCGGACCCGGTCGGACTGCCGGGTTCCCTCATCTGACGGCGTAGCTGCTCCGCAGGTTGCTGCTTCCGGCCGGATCTGAAGCAACTTCACTCGTCCGAGGGAATATACGCAGGAAGTCTCCACACCTACG
Organism: Kitasatospora sp. NPDC034023; assembly: GCF_055575795.1. Taxonomy (NCBI): domain Bacteria; kingdom Bacillati; phylum Actinomycetota; class Actinomycetes; order Kitasatosporales; family Streptomycetaceae; genus Kitasatospora; species Kitasatospora sp. NPDC034023. The sequence goes on along the minus strand of NZ_JBVIRY010000015.1, from coordinate 122,062 downwards.
CTCGATTACCGCCCAAATCACCCGTCTGCGGCACCCGGCGTGAGGAAACTCACCAGACCCGGCGGAGCGGGCCGTACGATGCTCCGATCGCACGGCCCGCGGGGTCGTTCAGCCCGGTCGGCTCACTTGCCTTCGTACGGGTAGAAGCCGCGGCCGCTCTTGCGGCCCAGGTCGCCGGCGGTGACCATGCGGGCCATGATCTCCGGGGCGGCGAACTTCTCGTCCTGGGTCTCGGTGTAGATGTTGCGGGCGGCGTGCAGCAGGATGTCCACGCCGGTCAGGTCGGCGGTCTGCAGCGGGCCCATCGCGTGGCCGAAGCCGAGGCGGCAGGCGGTGTCGATGTCCTCGGCGGTGGCGACGCCCGACTCGTACAGCCTGGCGGCCTCGACGACCAGCGCGGTGATCAGTCGGGTGGTGACGAAGCCGGCCACGTCGCGGTTGACCACCACGACCTCCTTGCCGACGCCCTCGGCGTAGGCGCGGGCGGTGGCCAGCGCCTCGTCGCTGGTCTTGTAGCCGCGGACCAGCTCGACCAGCTTCATCATCGGGACCGGCGAGAAGAAGTGGACGCCGACGACCGACTCCGGGCGCTGGGTGGCGGCGGCGATCCGGGTGATCGGGATGGCGGAGGTGTTGGAGGCCAGCACGGCGCCGTCCTTGGCGAGCTTGTCCAACTCGCGGAAGACGGCCTCCTTGACCTCCAGCTTCTCGAACACGGCCTCGACCACGATGTCGGCCTCGGCGACCGCGCCCAGGTCGGTGGTGGTGGTGATCCGGCCCAGCGCGGCCTCGGCGTCCTCGGCGCTCAGCTTGCCCTTGGCGACGAACTTCTCGTACGAGGCGCGGATGCCCGCGAGGCCGCGCTGCAGCGCCTCCTCGGTGACGTCCCGCAGCACCACCGGGTGGCCGGCCTGCGCGGACACCTGGGCGATGCCGGCGCCCATCAGGCCGGCACCGATGACGGCGATCTGCTTGCTGGACGCGTTGCTCATGGCTGGGTCTCCCGATGCCGTCGCCGCCCCGCGGGCGGGCCCTGAAGGCGGCTCAGGGCAGGGGTGACCGCCGTGTGGAGCCGCATCGCTCGTTTCCGGGACTCTAGTGCCCAAATCGCTCACGCAGTAGCAATCGAGAGTGTGATCTGCAACCGACCCGGTCAGCTGCCCAAGCAGCTCGTCAGACGGTCAGCCGGGCCGACGCTCAGATGGTCAGACGCTCGGATGGTCAGACGGTCAGACCGAGGTCCTGGGCCAGGATCGCCGCCTGCACCCGGCTGCGCAGCCGCAGCTTCGCCAGGATCCGGCTGACGTGCGTCTTCGTGGTCGCCTCCGCCATCGTCAGCCGGGCCGCGATCTCCCCGTTCGACAGCCCCGCCCCGATGCAGGCCAGCACCTCCCGCTCACGGACGGTCAGCCCGGCCACCGCCTCCCGGGCCTCGGGCAGGACCAGCCGGTCCGGGCGGGCGAACGCGCCGATCAGCCGCCTGGTCACCGAGGGTGCCAGCATGCCGTCCCCGCGCGCCACCGTCCGGATGCCCTCGATCAGGGTGTCCGCCTCCAGGTCCTTGAGCAGGAACCCGGCCGCGCCGGCCCGCAGCGCGCCGTAGACGTACTCGTCCAGGTCGAAGGTGGTCAGCACGAGCACCTGGGCGGCCCCGGCGGCGACCACCTCGCGGGTCGCCGAGACGCCGTCCAGCCGGGGCATCTGCACGTCCATCAGCACCACGTCCGGCCGCAGTTCCAGCGCCAGCCGGACCGCCTCCTCACCGTCGGCGGCCTGCCCCACCACCGTGAACTCCGGCTCGGCGCGCAGGATCATCACCAGCGCCGCCCGTACCGCCGCCTGGTCCTCCGCCACCAGAACCCGGATCGTCATGCCCGCCCCTCACTCCCCTGGGCGCGCGGCAGCACCGCGCGCACGCTCCAGCTTCCGTCCTTCGGCCCGGCCTGGAAGCTGCCGCCGAGCAGTCCGGCCCGCTCCGCCATGCCCACCAGCCCGGCCCGGGCGCCGGGCAGTCCGCGGCCCGCCTCACCCCGGTAGGGGCTGTCGACCGCGATCCGAAGGTCCTCCGCCCCGAACTCCAGCCGCAGCCGGACCAGTCCGGGCCCGGCGTGCTTGAGCGCGTTGGTCAGCGACTCCTGGACGATCCGGTACGCGGCCAGCCCGACCGGCACCGGCACCTCCCCGCGCTCGCCGTGCTCGGCCAGCTCGAAGTCCAGCCCGACGTCCTGGCCGGCCGCCCGGGCCTTGGCCACCAGGGCGTCCACCGCGGCCAGGTCGGGCGCCGCGTACGACTCGTCGACCTCTCCGCCGCCGCTGTCCCGGAGCAGTCCGATCATGCGACGCATTTCGGCCAATCCCTGGACGCTGTTCTCCCGGATCACCGCCAGCACCTCCACCAGCGGGTCGTCCGCGGGCAGGCTCCGGCGCTTGGCGACGGACTGCGCACCGGTGGCGTGGATCGCGATCGCCGACAGGTGGTTGGCCACCACGTCGTGCAACTCCCGTGCCATCCGGGCCCGTTCGGCACCGACCGCCTCGCGCCGGTCCATCTCCGAGAGCAGCGCGGTCTGTTCGGCCCGCAGCCGCTCGGTCTCCGCCTCCCGCCGGTGTTTGCGCACCACGTCGCCGGTCCACACCGGGGCCAGGAAGACCAGCGCGCTGATCACCGCGATCAGCAGCCCGGCCGGGGTGCCGCCGGCGTACCAGGCCAGGCTGGAGAGCACCAGCACGGTGGCCCCACCGGCCAGGTGCAGCACCCGCGACATCTGGCGGCTGCCGTAGGTCACCGCCGCGTACAGCAGATCGGTGTACATGATCAGGGTCGCCAGCAGGCTGCCGGTGAACAGGCTGGCCGCGAAGGCCAGCCCGCCGAGCGACACCGCGAGCACCGGTCTGGTGCGTCGGCACAACTCCAGCCCGGCCATCACCAGCATCGGCAGCACCACGGCCCACAGCGGCACGCGGTCGACGTTCTCGTACACCCGGAAGACGATGAGCACGGTGCCGCCGAGCAGCCCGCACAGGGCGATCAGCCGGTCGAGCCGGCGCGGGGAGAGGGACGGAACGGGCACACCCCCATCTCACCATCCCCGGCGGCCCGTCCGGCTCCGGTCCGCGGAGGAGCCCGCTACATCGAAAGATGCAGACCCGGACGGCACCGCGCGACGACGACACCGGCGCACCCCCGCGCCAGGCTGGACACACCGCCGAATGTCCGGGAGCAGAACGTGATCGTCACCCTCATCGTCGCGGCCGAGATCTCCTGGTGGATCGTGCTCGGCCTGGCCCTCTCCGCCCGCTACCTGCTGCGTTGGCGCCGCACCAGCACCGTGCTGCTGCTCGGCCTCCCGGCCGTCGACCTCGCCCTGTACGCGCTCACCGTGCTCGACCTGCGCGGCGGCACCGAGGCGAGCTGGACGCACGCGCTCGCCGCGAGCTACGCCGGATTCTCCGTCGGGTACGGCCCCTCGCTGGTCGGCTGGGCCGACCGGCACTTCCAGCACCGCTTCGCCGGCGGCCCCAAGCCGCTGCCCTCGCCGAAGTACGGCCCGGAGCGGACCAGGTACGAGTGGCAGATCGCCGGGCGCACCACCGTCTCGGCGGCGATCACGCTCACCCTGATCACCCTGCTCGTCCCGCTCTCCGGGGGCTCCGCCCACTACGGCACCTTCGCCCAGTGGTACTGGCGGCTGGGCATCACGGCCGTCGTGAACGTCATCGTGGCCGGCTGCTTCTCGCGCTGGCCCAAGGAGCCGCCGGCCGGTGTCCGGGTCGAGAACGGCCGCGTGGTGAAGGAGCAGACCCCGGCCGAGCACGCCCCGGCCGGACACGCCCCGACTGGGGACGCCCCGGCCAAGCAGCTCTAGCGGTTCTCGCCCGGCACCCAGAGCACGTCGCCGCGTTCCTTGTTGGCCACCCGGGCCAGGATGAACAGCAGGTCGGAGAGCCGGTTGAGGTACTTCGCGGTCAGCGGGTTGACGGTGTCCCCGTGCTCCGCGATCGCCGCCCAGGTGGAGCGCTCGGCCCGCCGCACCACCGTGCAGGCCAGGTGCAGGTGGGCCGCGCCGGCCGTGCCGCCGGGCAGGATGAAGCTGCGCAGCTTCTCCACCTGCTCCAGGTAGTGGTCGCAGTCGCCCTCCAGCCGGTCGACGTAGGACTGCAGCACCCGCAGCGGCGGGTACTTCGGGTCCTCGACCACCGGGGTGGACAGGTCGGCGCCGACGTCGAACAGATCGTTCTGGACCCGGACGAGCACCGCCGCCACGTCCTCGGGCAGCGCCCCGACCGCGAGCGCCACCCCGATCGCCGCGTTCGCCTCGTTGGCGTCCGCGTACGCGATCAGCCGCGGGTCGGTCTTGGTGGTGCGGCTCATGTCGCCGAGCGCGGTGGTGCCGTCATCGCCGGTACGGGTGTAGATGCGCGTCAGATTGACCATGCGGCCACCCTAGCCGGGCAGGTTAGGCCGCGTTAACCCCGGAAACGACCCTAGGCGACGTTGACCCTCTGCCCGGGCGGGGCCGCTTCCAGCCAGGCCAGGAAGCCGGTCAGCGCGTCGTCGCTCATCGCCAGCTCCAGCGGCGCCCCGTTGTGCAGACAGCGCAGCACCACCGAGCCGGAGAGCAGTGCCAGTTCCTCCTGGCCCTCCGGGTAGCGCCGGCCGAGGACCTCGATCTCCCGGCGCGGCAGCACCTTGCGCGGACGCGGGGCGTAGGAGAAGACCCGGAACCACTCGATCGAGTCGCCGCTGTACCGGCCGATACCAAAAACCCACCCCTTGCCGTCGGTCGGGGGGACCGGGGCGGAGGTGGGTTTGCCGTTCTCGTCGAGGTCGGGCTGCGTCGAGGCGTCGGCGGGCATTTTGAGCCGGTAACTGCAGTCGAACGTACCGCCTACCCGCTGGATCAAGCGGCGGCGGACGGCGAAGGCCATCAGGCCGATCACACCCAGCGCCACGACCGCCGCACACACCACAAGCGCGAGGACCATGCTCACCTACCTCCTCGCTACCCGCGTTCCCCGTAGCGGTCGTATCAAGCGACCGCGCTGACCTACCAACTACGACGACAGTCCCGGGGTCACGCTCGCGCGTCCCCGGGACCGTCGGTCGACCCCGCCAAGCCGGGGTCCGGCACACTCAGGCGTGGACCTTGAGGCCGCGCGCCGCGAACAGACGGACCTCCGCACGCCGCTCGGCGTGCTCGTCCAGGTCCGACTGGGCCTTCTCCAGTGCGCGCTCGGCACGCGCGACGTCGATCTCGTCCGCCAGCTCGGCGATCTCCGCGAGCAGAGACAGCTTGTTGTCGGCGAAGGAGATGAAGCCGCCGTGCACCGCGGCGATCACGGTGCCGCCGTCCACCGTGCGGATGGTGACCGGGCCGGTCTCCAGCACGCTCAGCACCGGGGTGTGACCCGGCATGATGCCGGTGTCACCGGAGGCCGTACGGGCGACGACGATGGTGGCCGCACCGGACCACACCTTGCGGTCGGCTGCGACCAGCTCGACGTGCAGCTCAGCCAACGTGGGCTCCTAGGCTCATGCAACGCCCGATTACTCGGGAGTTTCGGTAAGAATAACGGCCCCGTGCCTCCGGCATGAAACCGGCGGCACGGATTTGACCGGAATCACAGCCGATGCGACGCGAGGGGTGGCTCCCAGGCTCGGGGGCCACCCCTCACGGTCACTCAGCTGCTACCGGCCGCGATTACTTCTTCGCCAGCTCGGCGGCGTTCTTCTCGAGGTCCTCGATGCCACCGCACATGAAGAAGGCCTGCTCCGGGACGGAGTCGTACTTGCCGTCCGCGATCGCGTTGAAGGCCTCGATGGTCTCCGACAGCGGCACGGTCGAACCCTCGACACCGGTGAACTGCTTCGCCACGTAGGTGTTCTGCGAGAGGAAGCGCTCGATGCGACGGGCACGGTGCACCGTGATCTTGTCCTCTTCGGACAGCTCGTCGATACCGAGGATCGCGATGATGTCCTGGAGGTCCTTGTACTTCTGCAGGATCCCCTTGATACGGAGGGCCGTGTCGTAGTGGGTCTGCGCGATGTACCGCGGGTCGAGGATGCGGGACGTGGAGTCCAGCGGGTCGACGGCCGGGTAGATGCCCTTCTCCGAGATCGGACGCGACAGAACGGTCGTCGCGTCCAGGTGGGCGAAGGTGGTGGCCGGCGCCGGGTCGGTCAGGTCGTCCGCGGGGACGTAGATCGCCTGCATCGAGGTGATCGAGTGACCGCGGGTCGAGGTGATGCGCTCCTGCAGGAGGCCCATCTCGTCGGCCAGGTTCGGCTGGTAGCCCACCGCGGAGGGCATGCGGCCGAGCAGGGTCGACACCTCGGAACCGGCCTGGGTGAACCGGAAGATGTTGTCGATGAAGAGGAGCACGTCCTGCTTCTCGACGTCACGGAAGTACTCCGCCATGGTCAGCGCGGAGAGCGCGACGCGCAGACGGGTGCCCGGCGGCTCGTCCATCTGGCCGAAGACCAGCGCGGTCTTGTCCAGAACGCCCGAGTCGACCATCTCGTCGATGAGGTCGTTGCCCTCACGGGTGCGCTCGCCGACGCCGGCGAACACCGACACACCACCGAAGTTCTCGGCGACGCGGTAGATCATCTCCTGGATCAGAACGGTCTTGCCGACACCGGCACCACCGAACAGACCGATCTTGCCACCCGTGACGTACGGGGTGAGCAGGTCGATGACCTTGATGCCGGTCTCGAACATCTCGGTCTTGGACTCGAGGTCCTTGAACTCGGGCGCCTTGCGGTGGATCGGCCAGCGGACCTCGACCTGCTGGTCGAACTCCTCCTGGTCGACGTTCAGCACGTCACCGAGGGCGTTGAAGACCTTGCCCTTGGTGATCTGGCCGACGGGCACCGAGATGGCCGAGCCGGTGTCGGTGACCTGCGCGCCACGGACCAGGCCGTCGGTCGGCTGCATCGAGATGCCGCGGACCATGCCGTCGCCGAGGTGCTGGGCAACCTCGAGGGTAAGGATCTTCTTGCCCGAACCGTCGGGGTTCTCCACCTCGACGTGCAGGGCGTTGAACATCTCCGGAATCGCGTCGACGGGGAACTCCACGTCGACGACCGGGCCGATGACCCGCGCGACGCGGCCCGTCGCCGTGGTCGGCTCAACAGTGGTGGTCATACTCATTCGCTCCCGCGGCTAGCGTCGGCCAGCGCGTTGGCGCCACCGACGATCTCGCTGATTTCCTGGGTGATCTCGGCCTGACGGGCCGAGTTGGCAAGCCGCGTGAGCGACTTGATGAGCTCGCCGGCGTTGTCCGTCGCGCTCTTCATCGCGCGACGACGAGCGGCGTGCTCGGAGGCAGCCGACTGCAGCATCGCGTTGTAGATCCGGCTCTCGACGTACCGCGGCAGCAGCGCGTCCAGGACGCCCTCCGCCGACGGCTCGAAGTCGTACAGCGGGAAGATCTCCGACTTGGCCGGCGTCTGGTCGCTGAGCTGGACCTCGTCCAGCTTCAGCGGCAGCAGCCGGGCTTCCACCGCGTTCTGCGTCAGCATCGACACGAACTCGGTCGAGACCAGGTGGAGCTCGTCCACGCCGCCCGTCTCGGCCGTGAAGGCCTCGATCAGGTCGGCGGCCACGGTCTTCGCGTCACCGTAGGTCGGCTTGTCGGAGAATCCCGTCCACGAGCCCGTGATCGCGAGACCGCGGAACGTGTAGTACGAGACGCCCTTGCGGCCGACGATGTACGTCACCACGTCCTTGCCCTCGGCCTTCAGGCGCTCGGTGAGCACCTGGGCGGCCTTGATGGCGTTGGTCGAGTAGCCGCCCGCCAGACCGCGGTCCGCCGTGATCATCAGCACGGCGGCGCGCGAGGCGCTCGGGTTCTCGGTGGTGAGCGGGTGCTTGGCGTTGGACCGGGTGGCCACCGCCGTCACCGCCCGGGTGAGCTCATCGGCGTACGGAGTGGAGGCGGCCACCGCGCGCTGCGCCTTGACGATGCGCGACGCGGAGATCATCTCCATCGCCTTGGTGATCTTCTTCGTCGCGGTGACAGAGCGGATCCGGCGCTTGTAGACCCGAAGCTGTGCTCCCATGGGTCGTTACGTCCTTTCCCTCGCTACCGGACTCAGGCCTGCTCGGAGAGCAGCTTGCCGTCAGCGGTCTGGTAGCCCTGCTTGAACGCGTCGATCGCCGTGGTCAGCGCGTCGACGGTGCCGTCGGCGAGCAGACCGGTCTCGACGATGCCGGCGAGCAGGTCCTTGTGCTGCAGGCGGACGTGGTCCAGGAACTCACGCTCGAAGCGGCGGATCTCGGCGACCGGGACGTCGTCCAGCTTGCCGGTGGTGCCGGCCCAGATGGAGACGACCTGCTCCTCGACCGGGAACGGCTGGTACTGGCCCTGCTTCAGCAGCTCGACCATGCGCGCACCGCGCTCCAGCTGGGCCTTGGAGGCCGCGTCCAGGTCGGAACCGAAGGCGGCGAAGGCCTCCAGCTCGCGGTACTGGGCGAGGTCCAGACGCAGACGGCCGGCGACCGAGCGCATGGCCTTGATCTGGGCGGAGCCACCGACGCGGGAGACCGAGATACCGACGTTCACGGCCGGGCGGATGCCGGCGTTGAACAGGTCGGACTCCAGGAAGCACTGGCCGTCGGTGATGGAGATGACGTTGGTCGGGATGTACGCCGAGACGTCGTTGGCCTTGGTCTCGATGATCGGCAGACCGGTCATCGAGCCGCCGCCCAGGGCGTCGTTCAGCTTGGCGCAGCGCTCCAGCAGGCGGGAGTGCAGGTAGAACACGTCACCCGGGTAGGCCTCGCGGCCCGGCGGGCGGCGCAGCAGCAGGGAGACGGAGCGGTAGGCCTCGGCCTGCTTCGACAGGTCGTCGAAGATGATCAGGACGTGCTTGCCGTCGTACATCCACTCCTGGCCGATGGCCGAACCGGTGTACGGGGCGAGGTACTTGAAGCCGGCCGGGTCGGAGGCGGGAGCAGCCACGATGGTGGTGTACTCCAGCGCGCCGGCCTCCTCCAGGGCGCCGCGGACGGACGCGATGGTGGAGCCCTTCTGGCCCACGGCGACGTAGATGCAGCGGACCTGCTTCTCCGGGTCGCCCGAGCGCCAGTTGTCACGCTGGTTGATGATCGTGTCGACGGCCACCGCGGTCTTGCCGGTCTGGCGGTCACCGATGATCAGCTGACGCTGGCCACGGCCGATCGGGGTCATCGCGTCGATGGCCTTGATGCCGGTCTGCAGCGGCTGCTTGACCGACTTGCGGGCCATGACGCCGGGGGCCTGCAGCTCCAGGGCACGACGGCCGGTGGAGGCGATGTCGCCCAGGCCGTCGATCGGGTTGCCCAGCGGGTCCACGACGCGGCCGAGGTAGCCGTCGCCGACCGGAACCGAGAGGACCTCGCCGGTGCGGCGCACGGTCTGGCCCTCTTCGATGCCGCCGAACTCACCGAGGACGACGACACCGATCTCGCGGGTGTCGAGGTTCAGCGCGAGGCCGAGCGTGCCGTCCTCGAACTTCAGCAGCTCGTTCGCCATGACCGAGGGCAGGCCCTCGACATGCGCGATGCCGTCCGCTGCGTCAGTGACCGTACCGACCTCTTCCACAGAAGCGGCGTCCGGCTGGTACGACTGGACAAAGTCGGCCAGCGCGTCCCGGATCTCCTCCGGACGGATCGTAAGCTCCGCCATCAGGCTTCCCTGCTCTCCTAGTTTGCGATCCTCGGCCCGCCATTGAGGGCCGCAAGTATTCGACTCTCGGCCGGGTCTTTCGAACCGGCCGTACGATGTGCCGGCTCCTTGGGGAGCCGGTTTCCCGACCGAGGGTCGGATGTGCTGCTTCGGTGCTCAGCCTTCGAGCGACTGGCGAGCGCCCTCAAGGCGGCTCGACACGGTGCCGTTGATGATCTCGTCGCCGATCTGCACCCGGACACCGCCGACGACCTCGGGGTCGACGTCGATGTTCAGGTGGACCTGGCGGCCGTACATCCGGCCCAGAGCGCCGGACAGGCGCTCCTTCTGGGTGTCCGACAGCGGCACCGCGGTGGTGACCAGGGCCACCATGCGGTCGCGGCGTGCGGCGGCGAGCTTGGAGTAGGACTCCAGGCCCTGCTCCAGGCTACGGCCACGCGGCGCGTTGACGACGGCGGTGACCAGCCGGACGGTGCCGGCGTTGGCGCGGCCGCCGAGCAGCTTCTTGATCAGCTCGGCCTTCGCGACGGCACCGGCCTTCGGCTCGGTCAGCGCGGCGCGCAGCTCGTGCGAGCCGCTCACCACCCGACCGAAGCGGAACAGCTCGTCCTCGACGTCGTCCAGGGCGCCGGCCCTGTCCGCGGCGATGATCTCGGCGTACGCGGCGAGCTCCTCGGTCGCGTCCACCAGGTCGCGCGAGCCCGACCAGCGGGAGCGGACCAGACCGGAGACCAGGTCGACGGCCTCGCCGGAGACCTGGCCGGTCAGCAGCGAGCTGACCAGCTGGGCCTTGTCCTGGCCCGACCGCGAGGGGTCGGTCAGGACTCGGCGCAGCGACACCTCGCGGTCCAGCACGGCCGTGACGGCGGTGAGCTCCTCGGCGAGCTTGGCCGCGTCCACCGAGGTGGAGTCGGTCAGGCTCTCCAGGTTCCGCCGGCCGGCGACGAGGGCCTCACGACTGGCGCCGATCACTTGGCCGCGCCCTGAGCAACGGCGGCCTTGGCCTCCAGCTCGTCCAGGAAACGGTCGATGACGCCGCTCTGCCGGGTGTGGTCCTCGAGGGACTCACCCACGATGCGGGACGCCAGCTGGGTGGCCAGCGAGCCCACGTCCTGGCGCAGGGCGGTGGTCGCCTGCTTCTTGTCCGCCTCGATCTGGGCGTGACCGGCCGCGACGATGGCCTCGCGCTGACGCTGGCCCTCCTCGCGCATCTCGGCGAGCTGGGCAGCGCCCTGCTCACGAGCCTGCTCGACGATGCGGGCAGCCTCGTGACGTGCCTCGGCAAGCTCGGCGCGGTACTGCTCGAGCACGACCTGGGCCTCGGCCTGAGCGGCCTCGGCGCGCTCCATGCCGCCCTCGATGGCGTCCCGGCGCTCCGACAGCACCTTCTCGATGCTGGGAAGAAGCTTCTTGCCGAGCAGACCGAAGACGATGAAGAAGCAGAGCAGGCCGATGATGATCTCGGGCCAGTTGGGGAGGAGAGGGTTCATCTTCTCCTCGGCCGCGAGCTGAGCCAACATGCTCATATCTGGACCTTCCTCGAAAGGGTCTGCGGCAGGATTACTTGTTGCCGAAGACGAACGGCATGACGATGCCGATGAGGGCCAGCGCCTCGGTCAGCGCGAAGCCGATGAACATGTTGGAACGGATGAGACCGGCAGCCTCGGGCTGACGGGCCATCGCCTGGACACCGTTGCCGAAGATCAGACCGACGCCGATGCCGGGGCCGATGGCGGCGAGGCCGTAGCCGATGGAGGCGACGGAACCGTAGACAGTGCCCTCAGCGAGGATGCTCATTGACGTTGTCCTTTGCAGGGTGGTGAACCGGTGGTGATTGGCCACCGGGCGATCCGGGAGGTGGTTCTGGGGAGGGGCTGAGCCCCTGGCTCAGTGCGACTCTTCGAGGGCACCGGCGATGTAGCTGCTGGCCAGCATCACGAAGATGTAGGCCTGCAGGAACTGGACCAGCAGCTCGAAGGCGGTCAGCGCGACGGCGACGACGAACGAGGCCGAGCCGTACAGCGCGCCCAGGGTCGGGCTGAGCAGGTACCAGGAGGCGATGGAGAACATCACGATCAGCAGGTGGCCGGCGAACATGTTCGCGAAGGCTCGGACCGCGAGCGTGAACGGGCGCACGAAGATGTTCGAGAAGAACTCGATCGGCACCAGGATGAACATGACCCAGCCGGGGATGCCCGAGGGCCAGCAGAGGTTCTTGAAACCGCCGACGAAGCCGTGCTTCTTGAAGGTCAGCGTCATGTAGGTGACCCACACGACCGCCGCGAGGCCGGCCGGGAACGCGATCGCCGCCGTCACCGGGAACTGTGCGAACGGGATGACCGACATGATGTTCATCAGCCAGATGAAGAAGAACATCGAGACCAGCATCGGGACGTACTTCTCGCCCTTTTTGCCGATCGTCTCGAGCACGATGGAGCGCTTGACGAAGTCGTAGCCGATCTCGGCGACCAGCTGCAGCTTGCCGGGGACCAGGCGCGGCTTGGCGAAGGCGGCCCAGAAGAAGACGACCACCAACACTGCGACGATCATCGACAGCAGCATCGGCTTGTTGAAGTAAAAGCTGCCGATGGTGAAGATCGGCTTGAAGTCGAATTCGTTCAGACCCGGGGCCGGGAAGCCGCAGCCAGCGTCCCCGAAGTGGCAACTGCCTGAGGCGAGGGACGACGTGAGTTCAGCACTCACCACGGACTCCTTCGTCGTGACGCATGGATACGGCAACCTCGGTGTGTCGGCGTGGCCTACGGCCACGGAGCGGCACTGGAACTTGATGGGTTTCTCGCCGACCCCGCTCGACGGCGCGCTGCGCGACTGCGGGATCATCGAAGACTGCGCGGGTCCGGGGGGCGATCAGTCCGCTGTCCGGACAGACCAGGCCTCTTCCCGTACTCCGTTGTTGCGACGGACGATAGCAGGCCGTCAGTGCGGCATAAACACCGCCCCCCTCGTTGGGGGGACAGCCGGGCCTCGTCACTGTTGACGTCCGGAGTCGGAGGGCTTGTCGCCCTTCTTTTCCGAGGCGTCGGGGTCGACGTAGAAGGTCTTGGCCTTGAGTGCGCCGCGCACCTGGAAGCCCGTCCAGATCAGCGCGCAGCCGAGCAGGGTGAAGGCGAAGGCCTGCCGGTTGAACAGCGTGGTGTCCTTGAAGACGGCCAGGACGATGCCGACCAGCAGGATCTGCGTGGTGTACACCAGGAGCGCCGCGGCCATCATGATCTGCGGGTTCGACCGGGTCAGCCGGTCGAGCGCGACCTGGCCGAAGCTGAAGAAGGCCATCACGAGCAGAGCGCCGAAGAGGGCGCCGAGCAGGCCCTTCCCGCCGGCGACGGCGAACGAGATCGCCATGGCGATGATCCCGGCGACCGCAGTGGGAATCGCGGCGCCTCGGAGGATCCGGGCGTCGGTGGACGGCATGTCGGCAGCTCCGGCGGCATGTCGATGTGGCGGGGGACGGGCACAGACGGTGGTGAAGTGACACCGACCGAGGCATCGCCGTCGGGCCGCCCGCTGGAACGGCGGGCCCGTCAAGGGAGACCGACAGGGACGGAAGTCATCCACCTGTCAGGACTTTCGGCGTGTTCTCGGTACTCGTGAACGGTATCACAAACTATTTGATGAGAGCTTTACCATGATTGTGTGGCACCTGTCACACCAACGGCTCAGCGAATCCGCCGTATGGGTGAAGCCATTTGACGGATCGCCAACTCCCTTGTCAGTGACGGCCGCTGGCCGGTCCGTGGTCGGCCCGCTCGGACGAGTCCCGGCTGGCTTCACCCAGAAGTTGCTTGTCCTTCGCCGACAGTTCGGCCATCGGACCCGAGGACTGCCGGCGGTACCGCGGCGGGACGAAGGACTGCACCGCCCGCGGGGCGCGCGGCCGGAACCGCGGGGTGAGCAGCACCACCAGGCCGAGCAGGCAGAGCCCGGCGAGTGTCAGGACCACGGTGCGGCCGGTGTTGCTGACCGAGAAGGCCACCGTGCCGAAGGCGATCAGCGCGGCCCAGAAGTACATGATCAGCACGGCCCGGCTGTGCGAGTGACCGACCTGCAGCAGGCGGTGGTGCAGGTGGCGCTTGTCCGCGGCGAACGGCGACTGGCCGGCCCAGGTGCGACGCACCACCGCGAGCAGCAGGTCGGCCAGCGGCAGCGCGATGACCGTCAGCGGCAGCAGCAGCGGGATGTAGATCGGCACCAACGCGTGCACGGTGGCGGTCTGCGAACCGGTCTCGTTGTTGATCAGGTCGGGGTCGACCCGGCCGGTGATGGAGATCGCGGCGACGGCCAGCATCAGGCCCAGCATCATCGAGCCGGAGTCGCCCATGAAGATCCGCGCGGGGTGCATGTTGTGCGCCAGGAAGCCCAGGCACATGCCGATCAGCAGCACGCTGAACAGCACCGCGGGGGCCGCGTCGGTGATCGCGTAGCCGTACCAGAGCCGGTAGCTGTACAGGAAGAACGCCATCGCGGCGATGCAGACCATGCCGCCGGCCAGGCCGTCCAGACCGTCGATGAAGTTCACCGCGTTGACCATGACGACGACCAGGGTGACCGAGATGACCATGCCCTGGGTCGGGCTCACCGCGACCGCGCCGACACCGGGCACCGGGAGGGTGATGACCGTGACACCCTGCCAGACCATCACACCGGCGGCGATCATCTGGCCGCCGAGTTTCACCAGCGCGTCCACGCCCCACTTGTCGTCGAGCACGCCGAGCAGCCACATGATCCCGGCGCCGGACAGCAGCGCGCGGATGTCGGTGCCCTGGGTGAACACCTTGCTCAGGTTGTCGAGTTGCGAGGCGACGAGGATGCCCGCGCACAGCCCGCCGAACATCGCGATGCCGCCGAGCCGCGGCGTGGGCTCGCGGTGGACGTCACGGGCGCGCACCGGCGGCATGGCGCCGGCCGCAATGGCGAACTTCCGGACCGGGCCGGTCAGCAGGTAGGTGACGGCGGCGGTGCAGAACAGCACCAGCAGATACTCACGCACCACTGGCCTCCTGCATCACTGTCGAACGGGGAAGTACCGAAGGTACTCCCCTGCCTTCCCGGGGTTCGAGGTGCGTCGCCACGGCACCCACCTTATTGAGTCGGACGCCCGGGACGTGCATCGCGGTTCGCTCTCCCGGGTAGGAGATCCGGATGCCCGTGGACGGACCGCCGTCAGGACCGGTCGGCGAACGCCAGCGCGAGCTCCCGGACCCGCACCGCGGCCGGGGCGACGGCTCCCCCGGCGAGCACCCGCACGATCAGCCCGGCGATCTCGGACAGCTCCGCCCCGCCCATCCCCTGGCTGGTCACGGTGCCCGTCCCCAGCCGGATCCCGGAGGCCTCGGCGGGCGGCGCCTGGTCGAACGGCAGTGCGCACTTGCCGAGCAGCAGCCCGGCGGCCGCGCAGCGCCGCTCGGCCTCCGCGCCGGTCACGCCGAGCGGGCTCACGTCCGCCGTCACCAGATGGGTGTCGGTCCCGCCCGTCAGAGGGCGCGCTCCGGCCTCCGCGAGCCCCTCGGCCAGCACCCGCGCCCCGGACACCGTCCGCTCCGCGTACGCCCGGTAGGCGGGCGTCGAGGCCTCCGCGAGGGCGACCGCCTTGCCGGCCACCTCGTTCATCGCCGCGCCGCCCTGGCTGAACGGGAACACCGCCCGGTCGATCCGCTCGGCCAGCTCCGCGGTGCACAGCAGCAGGCCGCCGCGCGGACCGCGCAGCAGCTTGTGGGTGGCCGCCACCGTGACGTCCGCGTACGGCACCGGGGAGGGCGCCACCCCCGCCGCGACCAGACCGGTGGTCTGCGCCGCGGAGGCGATCAGGTAGGCGTCCACCTCGTCGGCGATCTCCCGGAAGGCCGCCCAGTCCGGATGCCGGGGGTAGGAGATCGAGCCCGCCACGATCGCCTTGGGGCGGTGCAGCCGGGCCAGTTCGCGCACCTGGTCGAGGTCGATCAGCCCGTCGCTCTCGCGCACGCCGTAGCCGGTGAAGGCGAACCAGCGGCCGGAGAAGTTGGCGCGCGAGCCGCAGCTGAGGTGACCGCCGTGCTCCAGCGACATCGCGAGCACCCCGTCACCGGGCTTCAGCAGCGCCGCGTACGCCGCCAGCATCGCCGAAGTCACCGACCGGGGCTGGACGTTGGCGTGCGGGGCGGCGAACAGCTCGCGGGCCCGGTCGATCGCCAGCAGCTCGGCGGCGTCCGCCAGCGTGCAACCGGTGTGGTGCCGGCGCCCCGGGTAGCCCTCGGCGTACTTGTCGATCAGCGGGCCGGTGAGGGCCGCCAGGACGGCCGGGGTGGTGAGGTTCTCCCCCGCCAGCAGCTGGATCGTCTCGGCGCGCCGCTCGGCCTCCGCGGCCAGCAGGTCGGCCAGCTGCGGATCCGCCCGGTGCAGGGCCTCGGACGCCCACGGGCGCCCCCTCGTCGCGGTCGAACCGGTCGCGGCATCGGTGACGGTCATGGCGGGGCTCCCGGGCGCTGCGGGTGGGGGCACCTCCCAGCCGGAGGCTGGGGGCCGGTCAGACCAGCGTAGGACGGCCGCCGCCGCCCGGCCCGTCGGGACGCGGCCGTTCGGGCCCTCTGTATTGCCGCTCGGCTCGCCTCCGGGCCGCTCCTGACCCGGCGCCGACGGTCGGCGGGCACTGCGCCACCTCCTTCGTCGGCGGCTTGGCCCTTCTCCCTTTCGGCACCGGCGCGGCCCTTCGGCTCGCTCGCGGGGCGGGGCGGGGCGTCAGCGCGGCGCGGACACGCCGGTGAGCGCGGTGACCACCGGGTCGACCGCGTGGAATATCTCCTCGCCGCAGTTGCGGAACATGCCGATCGGCGCCCCGTACGGGTCGTCCACCTCGTCCGACTCCGGGGTGGCCGCCAGCAGCCAGCCGCGCAGCGCGGCGGCCGCCCGGACCAGCGCGCGGGCCCGCTCGGTGACGTCGGCACCGCGCCGGGGGTCGGGCAGCGTGCCCGGGTCGATCGTCCGCACCAGGCGGGTGAACTCCTTCAGCGTGAAGGTGCGCAGCCCCGCCTCGTGGCCCATCGAGATCACCTGGGCGCGGTGGTCCAGGGTCGCGGTGAGCACCAGGTCGGCCTCCACCACGTGCTCGTCCAGCAGCTCACGGCCGGTGAAGCCGCCACTGTCGGCACCGTACTCGTCGAGCACGGTCGCCGCGTGGTCCTCCATCGGCGCACCCTCGTGGCCCCAGGTACCGGCGCTCTCCACCAGGATCCGCCCGGCCACCCGGGGGCTCAGCCGGGTGTCCAGCTCACGCCGGGTGAGCCGCTCGGCGATCGGCGAGCGGCAGATGTTCCCCGTGCAGACGAACAGGATCCGAAAGTGGTCCAGCGGCCTGGGGCCCACGCTCAGGTACGGCGCTATGCCGGGCCCGGCATGGAGCGAGGCGGTGGGCGTCAACTGCCGGCCTCCAGGTCGGGGACGACCTCCCTCAGCTGCTCGACGCTGATCGCGCCGGCCCGCAGCAGAACCGGGACCTTGCCGGTGACGTCGACGATGGACGAGGCGGCGGAGTGGTCGGCCGACCCGCCGTCCAGGTAGACCGAGACGGCGTCGCCGAGCTGCGCCTGCGCCTCGTCACAGGTCAGCGGGGACTCCCCGCCGATCCGGTTGGCGCTGGAGACGGCCATCGGGCCGGTCACGTTCAGCAGCTCGATGGCGACCGGGTGCAGCGGCATCCGGACCGCGACGGTGCCGCGGGTCTCGCCGAGGTCCCAGCGCAGCGAGGGCTGGTGCCGGGCGACCAGGGTGAGCCCGCCCGGCCAGAAGGCGTCGACCAGTTCCCACGCCTGCTCGGAGAAGTCGGTGACCAGGCCGTGCAGCGTCGTCGGCGAGCCGACCAGCACCGGCGACGGCGTGTTGCGGCCGCGGCCCCTGGTGGTCATCAGCTCGCCGACGGCCTCCGGGGAGAAGGCGTCCGCGCCGACCCCGTACAGGGTGTCGGTGGGCAGCACGACGAGTTCGCCGCGGCGGACGGCCGAAGCGGCCTCGCGCAGACCGGTGGCGCGGTCCCCGGCATCGGCACAGTCGTAGCGGCGGCTCATCGGTGCGGTCCCCTTCCGAATTGGCTCATGGCGGTTACAAGGCGGCCTTGCGAGCGGTCGTACGGCGCTTGATGTTCACGACCCGACCCTCCGGGCGGTCGTACGGCGCTTGATGTTCACGACCCGACCCTCCGGGCGGTCGTGAAGCGCGGCCGGTTGTTCAGGTCGCGGTGGTCGGCGGTGTCCGTCCAGCCGCGTTCCTCGTTGAAGATCCACGGCACCTGGCCGCCCTGCTGGTCGGCGTGCTCGATCACCACCGCGCCGCCCGGGCGCAGCAGCCGCGCGGCCACCCGCTCGATGCCGCGGATGGTGTCCAGGCCGTCCTCGCCGGAGAACAGCGACATCTGCGGGTCGTGGTCGCGGGCCTCCGGCGCGACGTACTCCCACTCGGTGAGGGGGATGTACGGCGGGTTGGAGATGACCAGGTCGAAGCGGCCGTCCCAGGAGTGGTCGCCCTCGAAGGCCCGGGTGGCGTCCCCGGCGTGCAGGGTGACCCGGGCGCGGTCCGGGCTGGACTCGATGTTGCGCCGGGTGTACTCCAGCGCTCCCTCGTCCAGTTCGAAGGCGTGCACGGTCGAGCGCGGCAGTTCCTGGGCCAGGGCGAGGGCGATCGCGCCGGAGCCGGAGCACAGGTCCACCACCAGCGGCTCGGCCACGTCCATGTCGCGCACCGCGTCTATGGCCCACTCGACGACCGTCTCGGTCTCCGGCCGGGGCACGAACACGCCGGGGCCGACCGCCAGTTCGAGGTAGCGGAAGAACGCCCGCCCGGTGATGTGCTGGAGCGGCTCGCGTGCCTCGCGGCGCGAGACGGCCTCCCAGTAGCGGGCGTCGAAGTCGGCGTCCTTCACCGTGTGCAGCTGGCTGCGCTTGACGTGGTGGACGTAGGCGGCGAGCTCCTCCGCGTCGAAACGCGGCGACGGCACGCCGGCCGCGGCCAACCGCTGGGTGGCCTGGGCCACCTCGGCGAGCAGCAGGTTCATCCGTACGACCTCATGTTTTCTGCGCTCCGGCTTCGGACTGCGCGTGGGCTGGGGCGCGCCGGTCTCAGTTCTCTTGGGCCGCGGCGAGCTTGGCCGCCGCGTCCTTGTCCACGCAGGACTGGATCACCGCGTTCAGGTCACCGTCCAGGACCTGGTCCAGGTTGTACGACTTGAACCCCGTGCGGTGGTCCGAGATGCGGTTCTCGGGGTAGTTGTACGTCCGGATCCGCTCGGAGCGGTCCACCGTGCGGACCTGGCTGCGGCGCGCGTCCGAGGCCTCGCGCTCGGCCTCCTCCTGCGCGGCGGCCAGCAGCCGCGAACGCAGGATGCGCATCGCCTGCTCCTTGTTCTGCAGCTGGCTCTTCTCGTTCTGGCAGGACGCCACGATACCGGTCGGCAGGTGGGTGATCCGGACCGCGGAGTCGGTGGTGTTGACCGACTGGCCGCCGGGGCCGGAGGAGCGGTAGACGTCGATCCGCAGGTCGTTGGCGAGGATCTCGACCTCGACCTCCTCCGCCTCGGGGGTGACCAGCACGCCCGCCGCGGAGGTGTGGATGCGGCCCTGGGACTCGGTGGCGGGGACGCGCTGCACGCGGTGCACGCCGCCCTCGTACTTCAGCCGCGCCCAGACGCCCTGGCCGGGCTCGGTGCTGCCCTTGGTCTTCACGGCCACCGAGACGTCCTTGTAGCCGCCGAGGTCGGACTCGTTGGAGTCGATGAGCTCGGTCTTCCAGCCGACCCGCTCCGCGTAGCGCAGGTACATCCGGAGCAGGTCACCGGCGAACAGCGCGGACTCCTCGCCGCCCTCGCCCGCCTTGATCTCCAGGATGACGTCCTTGTCGTCGCTCGGGTCGCGCGGCACCAGCAGGACCCGCAGCTCCTCGGTGAGCTCGTCGCGGCGCGCCTCGGAGTCCTTCACCTCGGAGATGAACTCCGGGTCCTCGGCAGCGAGTTCGCGCGCGGCCTCGATGTCCTCGCCGGCCTGCCGCCACTGCCGGTAGACCCGGGTGATCGGGGTCAGCTCGGCGTACCGCTTGGCCAGCTTGCGGGCGTTGTTCTGGTCGGCGTGGACGGACGGGTCGGCCAGCCTCGTCTCGAGGTCGGCGTGCTCGACGAGGAGCTCTTCGACTGCCTCGAACATGGGGTGGCCTTCTTCCCGGGGGCTCGGATCGGGTGGAGATCTGCTGGGGAGATCTGCTGGGGAGGGGGGAACGTGCGGGGGGACGCGAACGGCGCCGGCCCCCTGCGCCCCCGACAACGAAGTACGGGGGCGCCGGGAACCGGCGCCGAGGGAGCGCTAGGCCTTCGCGCTGTGCTGCTTGCCGAAGCGGGCCTCGAAGCGGGCCACGCGGCCACCGGTGTCGAGGATCTTCTGCTTGCCGGTGTAGAACGGGTGGCACTGCGAGCAGACCTCGGCGCGGATCTCGCCACTGGTCTCGGTCGAGCGGGTGGTGAACTCGGCACCGCAGGTGCAGGTCACACGGGTGACCACGTACTCGGGGTGAACGTTGGGCTTCAAGGGGTTCTCCTAGGTTTCGGGAGGGCACCGGGTCGGCGGCTGGAGCGCCGCACGTGAACCGGGACCGACGGACCAGTCTGCCAGGACCGGCCGCATCTTCCCAAACCGGGTCGCGTTCCGGGATATTCCGGGCCCGCTCAGCGCGCGGTGGTGGCCTTGGCGCCGGCCTTCGCGGTCTGCTTCCCCGCGGTCCGCGCGGGGGCCGACGCAGTGGCCGTGGGGGCCGCCTGGGCGGGGTTCTCCGGCTGCGCGGAGACGACCTCCGGGGGGAACTCCCGGTCGGCCTTGAGTGCCGCCCAGACCTGGTCGGCCTGCGGCTGCTGCTCGACCACCCGGTTCGGGTCGCCGGGGGCGGTCTCCACCGGCAGGGTGACCATGCCGAGCTGGTCCGGCCCGATCCCCTTGAGCTCCTGGACGAGCCCCACCAGGGAGTTCACCGAGCCGAGCGCGGAGTCGGTGGTGATGCTCTTGGTCACGGTGTCGCCGAGGGACCACAGCTTGACCGGGTTGGTGAACAGGCCGGCCCCGCCGGCCTGCTGGAGCAGCGACTTCACCATCTGCTTCTGCAGCTCGATCCGGCCGAGGTCGCTGCCGTCGCCGACGCCGTGCCGGGTCCGGACGAAGGCCAGTGCCTGCTTTCCGTCCAGGTGGTGCTGCCCGGGCGGCAGGTCGAGCCCGCTGTCCTTGTCGTGGATGGCCACCGTGGTGGTCACGGTGGCCCCGCCTATCGCGTCCACGACCCGGGCGAAGCCGGCGAAGTCGATCTGCAGGTAGTGGTCCATCCGCAGCCCGGTGAGCTGCTCGGTGGTCTTGACGGCGCAGGCCGCGCCGCCGCTCTCGAAGGCGCTGTTGTACATCGCGCGCTTCACGCCGGGGACGGTCCTGCCGTTGGCGTCGGTGCAGTCGGGGCGGGCGACCAGGGTGTCGCGCGGTATCGAGACGATCTGCGCGCGCGAGTGGTCCTGGTTGACGTGCACCACCATCGCGGTGTCCGAGCGGGCGGTGTCGCCGGTGTTGCCGCCGGCCAGGTCGCCGTTCTCGCCGTTCCGCGAGTCGGAGCCCAGCACCAGGATGTTGAAGGAGCCGTCGGTGGCGGCCGGCGGGCGGGCGCCACCGAGGCGGCCGTCGATGTCGACGCTCTTGATGTTGTCGTTGAGCTTCACGTACGCGTAGACGGCCGCTCCGGTGCCGAGGACGACGAGCGCGACGAACGCGCATGCGGCCGTCCGCAGGACCTTGCGGCGGCGACTCGGGATCCTCTTGTGCTCGGCCATACGGTCCAGAGTAAATCGGACAACATGATCCAAAGGCCCCAAGTTGTCCCAACTCTGGAACAACCCGGCGGCGAACGCACGGAACCCCGGACCGCTCGCGCGATCCGGGGTTCCGTGCTTCGACAGCCGTCCGGCTACGGTCAGTCGCCCGAGCCGGGGGTGGTCTTGGCGATCTGCATCAGGAACTCGGCGTTGCTCTTGGTCTGCTTCATCTTGTCCAGGAGCAGCTCGATCGCCTGCTGCGAGTCGAGCGCGTGCAGCACCCGGCGCAGCTTCCAGACGATGGCCAACTCCTCGCTGCCGAGCAGGATCTCCTCCTTGCGGGTGCTGGAGGCGTCCACGTCGACGGCCGGGAAGATGCGCTTGTCCGAGAGCTTCCGGTCGAGCTTGAGCTCCATGTTGCCGGTGCCCTTGAACTCCTCGAAGATCACCTCGTCCATGCGCGAACCGGTCTCGACCAGCGCGGTGGCCAGGATGGTCAGCGAGCCGCCGTTCTCGATGTTGCGCGCGGCACCGAAGAACTTCTTCGGCGGGTAGAGCGCGGTCGAGTCGACACCACCGGACAGGATGCGGCCGGAGGCCGGCGCCGCCAGGTTGTAGGCACGGCCCAGGCGGGTGATCGAGTCCAGCAGGATGACCACGTCGTGGCCCAGCTCCACCAGGCGCTTGGCGCGCTCGATGGCCAGCTCGGCGACGGTGGTGTGGTCCTCCGCCGGGCGGTCGAAGGTCGAGGAGATGACCTCGCCCTTCACCGACCGCTGCATGTCGGTGACCTCTTCCGGACGCTCGTCGACCAGGACGACCATCAGGTGGCACTCGGGGTTGTTGTGGGTGATCGCGTTGGCGACCGCCTGCAGCACCATCGTCTTGCCGGTCTTCGGCGGCGCGACGATCAGACCGCGCTGGCCCTTGCCGATCGGCGACACGAGGTCGATGATCCGGGTGGTCAGCACGCCCGGGTCGGTCTCCAGGCGCAGCCGCTCCTGCGGGTAGAGCGGGGTGAGCTTGTTGAACTCGGGGCGGCCCCGGCCGCTCTCCGGGTCCATGCCGTTGACGGAGTCCAGCCGCACCATGGCGTTGAACTTCTCGCGGCGCTCGCCGTCGCGCGGCTGGCGCACCGCACCGGTGATGGCGTCACCCTTGCGCAGGCCGTTCTTGCGGACCTGGGCGAGCGAGACGTAGACGTCGTTCTGGCCCGGCAGGTAGCCGGAGGTGCGCACGAACGCGTAGTTGTCGAGGATGTCGAGGATGCCCGCGACCGGGATCAGGACGTCGTCCTCGCCGATCTGCGTCTCGACGGGGCCGGCCTCGAAGCCGTCGCGGCCACGACGGCCCCGGCGGTCGCGGTAACGGCCGCGACGGCCGCGACGGCCCTCGCCGAACTCGTCGTCGTCGTAGCCGCCCTGCTGGACCTGCGGCTGCTGGGCCGGCTGGGCCTGGCGGCCCTGCGGCTGGTCGCCCTGGCCACCGCCCTGCGGCTGGCCCTGCTGGGGCTGGCGGTCGGTGCGCTCGCGGCGGTTGCGGCGGTCGCGACGCGACTCGCGCGAGTCGCCGTCCTGGGCCTCGCCGCCCTCCTGGCGGTCGGTGCGCTCGGTGCGCTCCGTGCGCTCGCCGGTGTCGCGGCGGTCGCGGCGCTCACGGCGGTCGCGGCGGCTCTCGCGGCCGTCCTCACGGCCCTCGAAGCCGCGGGTCTCGGCCGGGCGGGCCTCGGCCTGCTTCGGCTCGGCGACCGCGACGGTGGCGGCCTCGGCCGAAGCCTCGCCGGCCGGGGCGGTGGGCGCGCCGGCGGCCGAGGTGGCACGGCGGCGGGTGCGCTCGGTACGGGCCGGCGCGGCGGTCTCGGCGGCGGCCTGGACCGGGATCTCGATCTGGGCCTGCGCCTCGGCGGCGGCCGGGGTCTCGGCCTCCGCCGCCTTGGCGGCGGCCTTGGTGCGGCGGGCGGGCTTCTCGGCCGGGGCCTCGGCGTCCGCCTTGGCGGCGGTGCGCTTGGCGGCCGGGGCGCCACCGGCGGCGAGCAGCGGGTCCCCGCCGCTCTTCTCCTTGATGGTCTCGATCAGCTGGCTCTTGCGCATGCGTCCGGTACCGGTAATGCCAAGGTCCGCGGCGAGCTTCTGCAGCTCGGCCAGGACCATGCCGTCCAGGCCCGCGGCGGCGCTGCGGCGGCGCCGTGCCGGGGCGGCGGGGGCGGCGGCTGCGTCCGACGCGTCGGCGTCCGGGCGCGCGCCCATCAGATCGGTGGAGTCGCTCACTAAGGGTCCTTCCCTGGAGCGGACGTCGGCCTGTCTGGCTCGGCGACCGGTTGTGCTGTCCTGACCAACGCTCGACTGCGTCGGTCCGAGGCGGTGATCCCTCGAACGGCGGGAGCCTGTCGAGGGAGGGCTGCGAGGTGCGGTGCGTGAAGCACGGTGGTGCTGAGTGGCGCGTGGGCCGGTCGTGTGTCGACCTCCCCTGAGGGCGTAACCCCCACGCTGCCTGCGAATCCCGGGCCCCCGTCGCGTGACGGTGGCCCGCGCTCCGCCCGTCCTGGCCTCGAGGTGGGAGGCCGCGGGTGGGAGTCAGGTGCCGTCACGGCTTCGGGATGCGGCCGCATGTCGCGCAGGCAGGCTGCGTACGCGCTGCGGTGGGCTCCCGGAGAATCGTCGCCCCGTGCATCGCCGCGACTCCACGGCAGTGGAGTGCTGGGATCGGGACGCGGCGCACCGAGCCCCGGAGGGCACCTGGTGCAGCAATGAGGTTAACACTACCGACCCCCTCAGACATTCCCCAGCCTGGTGCTTGCCAATCGTGTCCGGCGGCCCCGGCTCGGCGCGGGGCCGGTGCCGGGCCCGGGCGGGCACGTCCGTGCTGCTCAGGCGTCCAGTGGGAGCACGACGGCCCCGGTCCGGTCGACGTCCAGCCGGTGCGCGGCGAACGCCGGATCGCCGCCGTGGCCGTGGTGCCCGGCGAAGGCGAGCACCTTGTCGGCGTTCGCCTCGTCGGTGAGCGCCAGGACGGTCGGGCCGGCCCCGGAGATGACCGCGGGGACGCCCTCCGCACGCAGTACGCCGACCAGTGCGGCGCTGTCCGGCATGGCGGAGGCGCGGTAGTCCTGGTGCAGGCGGTCCTCGGTGGCGGCGAGGAGCAGTTCGGGGCGCCTGGTCAGCGCCTCCACCAGCAGCGCGGAGCGGCCGGCGTTGACCGCGGCGTCGGCCAGCGGGACGGTCTTCGGCAGCAGGCCGCGGGCGGTCTCGGTGAGCACCTCGCCGGCCGGGACGAACACCACCGGGACGACCTGCGCGGCGGGCTCCAGGGCGACCGCCTTGGCGGACTCCTCGTCGGTCCAGGCGATGGTGAAGTTGCCGCGCAGGCAGGCCGCGACGTTGTCCGGGTGGCCCTCCAGCTCGGAGGCGAGGGCCAGCAGCGCGTCGTCGTCCAGCGCGGACGGGCCCCCGATGGTGACCGCGCGGGCGGCCACGATGCCGGCGCAGATGGCGGCGGAGGAGGAGCCGAGGCCCCGGCCGTGCGGTATCCGGTTGGCACAGACCACTTCGAGGCCGCGCGGCTGGCCGCCGAGCCGGTCGAAGGCGGCGCGCATCGAGCGGACCAGCAGGTGGCGCTCGTCGCGCGGCAGCGTCTCGGCGCCCTCGCCGGCGATGTCGACGGAGAGACCGGAATCAGCGACCCGGACGACCACGTCGTCGTACAGACCCAGTGCGAGTCCGAAGGCGTCGAAGCCCGGGCCGAGGTTGGCGCTGGTCGCGGGAACCCTGACCCGGACGGCGGCGGCACGGAACGCAGGACCGGCCATGCGGTGGACTCTCCTGGGGAAATCGGGCGGCGCGGAGCGCGTCGTCGTATACGAGGGTGGGGGAAAGGGCCGCAGGCCCCTCGGGGCGGGCGGTCACAGTCGTCGGCGCGGCCCGGACGGCGCCGAGCCCGGGGCATGTGCCACACGGCCGAAGCCAGAGTATCGAAGAGAGGTTCCCGAGCGGTACACCCCGTGGGCCTTCGATCTGGTGTGTTGCCGGTTCTGGCCGGAATGCGCACCCCCCTCTGTCAAAGAGCGGGGCGAAATCGGAGCGGAATGCGAAGCAGAATTGACACAAAAGTGTCAGGGGAGAACTTTGACGGGCCGACCCCCGAAAGGGTCGGCCCGTCGCAGTGTCAGACCCCGTTACCGGTCGAGCAGACCGAGGCTACGGGCCGCGGCCTCCGGGTCGACCGGGACGATCTGCGGCTGCGGCGCGCCGGCCACCGCCCAGTCCGGGTCCTTGAGGCCGTTGCCGGTCACGGTGCAGACGATCCGCTGGCCCGGGTCGACCAGGCCGGCCTCCGCCTTGGCCAGCAGGCCGGCCACCGAGGCGGCCGAGGCGGGCTCCACGAAGACGCCCTCCTGCGAGGCCAACAGCCGGTAGGCGGACAGGATCTGACGGTCAGTCACCTTGTCGATGAGGCCGCCGGACTCGTCCCGCGCGGCGAGCGCGAAGTCCCAGGAGGCCGGGTTGCCGATCCGGATCGCGGTGGCGATGGTCTGCGGCTTGAGCACCGGGGCGCCGTCCACGATCGGGGCCGAGCCGGAGGCCTGGAAGCCCCACATCCGCGGGGTGCGCGAGGCCAGGCCGTCCGCCGCGTATTCGCGGTAGCCCTTCCAGTACGCGGTGATGTTGCCCGCGTTGCCGACCGGCAGGACGTGGATGTCCGGGGCGTCGCCGAGCATGTCGACGATCTCGAAGGCCGCGGTCTTCTGGCCCTCGATCCGCACCGGGTTCACGGAGTTGACCAGGGCCACCGGATACTTCTCGGACAGTTCACGCGCAAGGGTGAGACAGTCGTCGAAGTTCCCGTCGACCTGCAGGATCCTGGCGCCGTGCACCAGCGCCTGACCCATCTTGCCGAGGGCGATCTTGCCCTGCGGGACGAGCACCGCGGAGACCATCCCGGCCCGCACCGCGTAGGCGGCGGCGGAGGCCGAGGTGTTGCCGGTGGACGCGCAGATGACCGCCTGCGCGCCCTCCTCCTTGGCCTTGGAGATGGCCATCGTCATCCCGCGGTCCTTGAAGGAACCGGTCGGGTTCGCGCCCTCGACCTTGAGGTAGACCTCGCAGCCGGTGCGCTCGGAGAGCACCTGGGCGGGGACCAGAGGCGTACCGCCCTCCAGCAGGGTGACCACCGGGGTGGCCGCGGTGACCGGCAGGCGGTCCCGGTACTCCTCGATCAGGCCGCGCCACTGGTGGGTGTGCGCGCCTCGGACGACGTTCTCGGCAACGGCGTTCATGGCTGTTCCTTATTCCCCTTCGACCCGCATGATGCTGGCCACGTCCCGCACGCTGTCCAGCGCGCGGAGCTTGTCGACCGTCGCCGACAGCGCGGCGTCGGTGGCACGGTGGGTGACCACGACGAGCGAGGCGTCGCCGTCGCGGCCCTGCTGGCGCACGGTGTCGATGGAGACGCCGTGCTCGGCGAAGACGGACGCCACCTGGGCGAGCACACCCGCACGGTCGTCCACGTCCAGGCTGACGTGGTAGCGGGTGACCACCTGGTCCATCGGCTTGGCGGGCAGCCGGGTGTACACCGAGTCCCCGGGGCCGGTGGCGCCGGCCAGCTTGTTGCGGCAGACCGCGACCAGGTCGCCGAGCACCGCGGAGGCGGTCGGCGAGCCGCCCGCGCCCGGGCCGTAGAACATCAGTCGGCCGGCCGCCTCGGCCTCGACGAACACCGCGTTGTACGCCTCGCGGACGGAGGCCAGCGGGTGCGAGAGCGGGATCATCGCCGGGTGGACGCGCGCGGTGACGGACTCGCCGTCGGACGCCCGCTCGCAGATCGCGAGCAGCTTGACCACGCAGCCCATCTCCTTCGCGGAGGCGATGTCGGCGGCGGTCACCTCGGTGATGCCCTCGCGGTAGACGTCCGCCGCGGTGACCTTGGTGTGGAAGGCGATGCCGGCCAGGATCGCGGCCTTGGCGGCGGCGTCGAAGCCCTCGACGTCGGCGGTCGGGTCGGCCTCGGCGTAGCCCAGCGCGGTGGCCTCCTCCAGCGCCTCCGAGTAGCCGGCGCCGGTGGTGTCCATCTTGTCGAGGATGAAGTTGGTGGTGCCGTTGACGATGCCCAGCACCCGGTCGACCTTGTCGCCCGCGAGGGACTCGCGCAGCGGGCGCAGCAGCGGGATGGCGCCCGCCACCGCGGCCTCGTAGTACAGGTCCACCCCGGCCTCGGCGGCCGCGGCGTGCAGCTCGGTGCCGTCCTGGGCGAGCAGCGCCTTGTTGGCGCTGACCACCGAGGCACCCTGCTTGAACGCGGACAGGAGCAGGGATTTGGAGGGCTCGATGCCGCCCACGACCTCGACCACCACGTCGATGTCGCCCCGGTTGACCAGCGCCTCGGCGTCGGTGGTGATCAGGTGCTCGGGCACGCCCGGGCGCACCCGCCCGGCCCGGCGGACCGCGATCCCGACCAGCTCCACCGGGGCACCGATGCGAGCGGCGAGGTCGTCGGCCGTCGTCGTCATGATGCGCGCCACCTCGGAGCCCACCACACCACAACCCAGCAACGCCACCTTCAGCGGTCGCGTACGCATCATCCGACTCCGCTCTGCATTCATCGTGCTTCGGTATTTCCGGCGGTTTTCCGGGGCCGCCGGGAACTTCGGTCCGTACCAGTCTCCGGGACTTTCCGTACGGATCTACGGTCGTTCCATGATCTGAGACAAGGATTTCGTCATCCGATATCGAGACGCAGGAGATCCTCCTCCGTCTCGCGCCGGACGATCACCCGCGCCGCGCCGTCCTTGACGGCCACCACGGGAGGCTTCAGGGCGTGGTTGTAGTTGCTCGCCATCGAGCGGCAGTAGGCGCCGGTGGCGGGCACCGCGATCAGGTCGCCCGCGGCCAGGTCGGCCGGCAGGAAGGCGTCCCGGACGACGATGTCGCCGGACTCGCAGTGCTTGCCGACCACCCTGACCAGCATCGGCTTGGCGTCGCTGGTGCGCGACACCAGGGCCACCGAGTACTCGGCGTCGTACAGCGCGGTGCGGATGTTGTCGGACATCCCGCCGTCCACGCTGACGTAGGTGCGCAGGCCCTCCAGCGGCTTGACGGTGCCGACCTCGTACAGCGTGAACGCCGTCGGGCCGACGATCGCCCGGCCCGGCTCCACGCTCAGCCGGGGGGCGTCCAGGTTCGCGGCGGCGCACTCGCGGCGGACGATGTCGGCCAGCGCGGCCGCGATCTCGGCCGGCTCACGCGGGTCGTCCTCGCTGGTGTACGCGATGCCGAGGCCGCCGCCGAGGTCGATCTCGGGCAGCTGGACGCCGTGCTCGTCGCGGATCTGCGCCAGCAGGCCGACCACCCGGCGGGCGGCCACCTCGAAGCCGGCCGTGTCGAAGATCTGCGAGCCGATGTGCGAGTGGATGCCGCGCAGCTCCAGGCTGTCGTGGCGGAGCACCCGGCGCACCGCCTCGGCGGCCGCGCCGCCGTTCAGGGAGAGGCCGAACTTCTGGTCCTCGTGCGCGGTGGCGATGAACTCGTGGGTGTGCGCCTCGACGCCGACGGTGACCCGGATCAGCACCTGCTGGCGCACGCCCTGGCGGGCGGCGATCGCGGCGAGCCGCTCGATCTCCTCGTAGGAGTCGACCACGATGTGCCCGACGCCGGTCTTCACCGCGTGCTCGAGCTCGTCCACCGACTTGTTGTTGCCGTGCAGCGCGATCCGCGCCGACGGCATCCCGGCGGCCAGCGCCACGGCCAACTCGCCCACGCTGCACACGTCGAGGTTGAGGCCCTCCTCGTGCAGCCAGCGCACGACCGCCTTGGAGAGGAACGCCTTGCCGGCGTAGTAGACGTCCGCCTCGGTGCCGAAGGCGTCCCGCCAGGCGCGCGCCCGGGACCGGAAGTCCTCCTCGTCCAGCACGTACGCCGGGGTGCCGAACTCGGCTGCCAGCCGCCTGACGTCGATCCCGCCGACGGTGGCCACGCCCTCGGCGTCGCGGGCGACGGTGCGCGACCAGACCTTGGGGTCGAGCGCGTTCAGGTCGGCGGGCGGGGCCTGGTAGTGGCCCTCGGGCAGGACATCGCCGTGACGGGGGCCTGCGGGGTGTGCGGAACGGCTCATCGATCCTGTCCTTCGGGGCCTATGGCGAGGGGCGGCGACGGTCTCCGTTGACCGTCAGCCGCCCCCGCCGTGCGCTTGGGGGTGGTGCCTACATCCGCTCGGGCGCCGAGACGCCCAGGAGCGTCAGGCCGTTGGCGAGCACGGTGCGCGTCGCCTCGACCAGCCAGAGGCGGGCGTGCGTGAGGTCCGTGGCCTCGTCGTCGCCCTTGGGCAGGACCGGGCAGTTGTCCCAGAAGCGGTGGTACGCGCCGGCCAGGTCCTCCAGGTAGCGGGCGACCCGGTGCGGCTCGCGCAGCTCGCCGGCAGCGGCGATGACGCGCGGGAACTCGCCGAGCTGACCGAGCAGGTCGGTCTCCCACTCCGTGCTCAGCAGCTCCGGTTTGAAGTCCGCCGAGCGCGTGATGCCCAGGTCCGCCGCCTTGCGCTGCAGCGAGGACATCCGGGCGTGCGCGTACTGGACGTAGAAGACGCGGTTCTCGTTGGTCTGGCTGGTGAGGACGTTGATGTCCAGCGTGATCGTCGAGTCCGTGGAGGAGCGCGCCAGGGTGTAGCGGGCGGCGTCCACGCCGATCCACTCGACCACGTCGTCGATCGTGATGATGTTGCCCGCACGCTTGGACATGCGGACCTCTTCGCCGTCGCGAAGCATCTTCACGAACTGGCCGATCTTCACCTCGATGTTGTGGTTCATGTCGTCGCCCGCGCAGGCCGAGATGGCCTTGAGGCGGTTGACGTAGCCGTGGTGGTCCGCGCCCAGCATGTAGAGCGCGACCTCGGCGCCGCGGTCCCGCTTGGACAGGTAGTACGCGGCGTCGGCGGCGAAGTAGGTCTTGTCGCCGTCGGCCTTGATCAGGACACGGTCCTTGTCGTCACCGAAGTCGGTGGTGCGCAGGAAGATCGCACCGTCCTGCTCGAAGACGTGGCCCTGCTCGCGCAGCCGGTCGAGGGCCTTCTCGACGGCGCCGGACTCGTGCAGCGTGTTCTCCGAGAACCACACGTCGAAGTGGGTGCCGAACTCGTCCATCGAGCGCTTGATCTCGGCCACCATGAGCTTGAGGCCCTCGGTGCGGAAGACCCGCAGCTGCTCGTCCTCGGGCAGGTCGAGCACGCCCGGGATCGCGTCGGTGAGCGCCTTGGCGATGTCGACGATGTACTCGCCGACGTACCCGCCCTCGGGCACCTCGCGGCCGTTCGCGGCGGCCTGCAGCGAGGCGGCGAACTTGGTGATCTGCACACCGGCGTCGTTGAGGTAGTACTCGGTGGTGACGTCGGCGCCGGAGGCCCGCAGCACGCGCGCCAGCGAGTCGCCGACGGCGGCCCAGCGGACGCCGCCGATGTGGATCGGGCCGGTCGGGTTGGCGGAGACGAACTCCAGGTTGATCTTGAGGCCGTTGAGCGCCTCGTTGCGGCCGTAGGCCTCGCCCGCCTCGACGACGGTGCGCGCCAGCGCGCCCGCGGTGGCGGTGTCCAGGGTGATGTTCAGGAAGCCCGGACCGGCGATGTCGACCTTGGCGACGCCGGTGATCCCGCGCAGGCGCTCGGCCAGGACCTCCGCAACGGCTCGCGGCGGCTTGCCGGCCGCCTTGGCGAGCTGAAGGGCCACGTTGGTCGCGTAGTCGCCGTGGTCCCTGTTCTTGGGCCGCTCGACCGTCACGTGCTCGGGCACGGCGACGGCCAGCTCGCCCGCCTCGACGGCGGTGCTCACTGCGGCCTGGATTGCCTGGGAAAGGTCTGCGGGGGTCACGACGCCAAGCGTAGGCGAGACGGGGTACCCGCCCGCCACCCGGTTTACCGGTTGAGACGCCCGGAGGCGCCGACGCGCCGTCCGCCCCGGGGTGTCAGCCGCGTTCCGTACGCTCTGTTCGCTCAGGGCGAAACCCGTCGGGCCGGCCGGTGAGCCGCATCAGGCGCCGGACCAGCGCCACCAGGTCGGCCGGGTCGAAGGGCTTGCCGAGGTAGCCGTCCACACCGACGGTGTCCCCCAGGTCCAGATCCGCCGGGGTGCAGGCGCTCACGATCGCGATCGGCAGCCGGCTGGTGTCCGGCGTCGCGCGCAGCCGGGCCGCCGTCCGCAGGCCGTCCAGTCGCGGCATCATCACGTCCAGGGTCACCACGTCGGGCTCCACCCGGCGGATGACCTCCAGGCACTCGGCGCCGTCGGCGGCGGTCACCACCTCGAAGCCCTCGAGCTCCAGGTTGACCCTGATCAGCTGGCGGATCACCTCGCTGTCGTCCACCACGAGGACCCGCCCGGACACTCCCGACACCTCACCGAGGTTATCCGCGGCCCCACCGCCCCGTCCGGCCTTTGGACACTTCCGCTCCCCCGCCGCCCGTCGCCACCCCGACGATCTTCCGGGAAACCCGTGCACGGACCGCTGCCGAAGCCTGGTAGTGTTCATTCCGTCGGAACGCGGAAGCGTCCGACAGGCCGACAGGCCCCCGTAGCTCAGGGGATAGAGCACCGCCCTCCGGAGGCGGGTGCGTAGGTTCGAATCCTACCGGGGGCACTCTTCGCGAGAGTGTAACCAGGGCCCAGATCAGTGGAGTTGATCCACGGATCTGGGCCTTCGTCATGTTCCGGGCCTGCCGCTCCGGCCCGGGGGCCGGACGGGCGGGCCGGGTCAGGACGCGGTGGCCTCGGCCTGGATGTAGAGGGCCGCGATGGTGTGGTCGAAGTAGGCGCTGTAGGAGACGTCGTCGGAGTCGCCGCCCTGCTGGTAGCCGCCGATGGCGCCGACCACGTCGCCGGTGGCGGTGTTGATCCAGGGGCCGCCGCTGGTGCCGGCCGGATAGGCCGGGCACTGGATGACCCGCTGGTAGGTGCTCTGCCGGCCGGTGGAGTTGGTGCAGAGGTCGGGCGTCTCGGAGTCGGCGGGGTAGCCGTACAGGCGGACGGGGGCGTCGACGGGCTCGTCGGCGCCCAGGTGGTTGCCGCCGACCACGTCCTCGACCTTGCGGCCGTTGCTGGGGGCGGTCTCCAGGATCGCGAAGTCCTCGTCCACGTCGCCCTTCTGGGACCAGCCGCTGGTGGTGTGGATCGCCGTCACCCGCCAAGTGCCGTACGGGGCGGAGCCGTCGCGGTAGCCGGGGGCGAAGGTGACGCCGTCGGTGCCGGTGAGGCAGTGCGCGGCGGTCAGCAGCAGGTTGCCGGTGGCGCTGTGCAGCACGCTGGCGGTGCAGAAGTGGTTGCCGGCCGCGACCGATCCGCTGAACAGCGCGCCGACGGTGGCGGTTTCGCGGGCGTCGGCGGGGGCGGGGGCGGTGGCGCCGAGGGCGGCGCCGGAGGTGGCGGGGGTGGCGGTCGCCGCGGCCGTCGGGGTGTCGGTGTTCGTGGGGACGGGCGCGGGGGTGGGCGAGGACGTGGGCGCGGGCGGGTCGCTCGGGGTCGGGCTGTCGGTCGGCGCGGGCGCCGCGACCGGGGCGGCCGCCGCCTCCGTGCCGGTCGGGTCGGGCGCGACAACGGCGGTGCGGGTGCTGCGGGCGGCCTTTCCGGCGGCCGTCGCGTCGGACAGGTCCAGCATGTGCGTCCCGGTCACCACGGCGGCCACCACGACCGCGGACAGCGCGGCGAACAGGGAGGGGGCCAGCAGGCGTCGGCGGCGGGACCTCGGGAGGCGGTGCTGACCCATGCCTGGCTCTCCTGCCGGGTTCGGTGGCGGCGTTCGGTCAACGACTATGCCGCCTCCGCCTGGAAAGGTCGTTATCGAAGGCTGGGATCCTGATGAGAAAAAGCTCACCCGGCGTCGAGTAAGCGGTTCAGCTCCCCCGCCGCGATGAAGGCGGTGTGCGTCCCGGCGGCGGTGCAGGCGAAGGCCCCGGGCAGCGAGCCGGCCCGGGCGCAGTCCACCGCCGGGCGCCCCTGGAACCAGGCGTACAGGAAGCCCGAGACGAAGGCGTCCCCGGCGCCGTTGGTGTCCACCACCGGGTGGCCCGGGTCGACGGCCGGCAGGTGGCGGAGCACGCCGTCCTCCCGGGCGAGCAGGTGGCAGCCCTCGGCGCCCGCGGTGGCGACGACCACCCGTGCGCGGCCCTCGGCGAGGATCGCGCGCATCACCTCCTCGTGCCGGCCGCGGCAGCCGGCCACCGAGAGGAAGACCAGGTCGGAGCCGAGCGCGTAGTCCCGGTGGTGCGGGTTCGCGCCGTCCCAGTCGTGCAGGTCGGTGGAGGTGGTGCGGCCGAGCCGGTGCAGGTCGCCGTACATGTCCCGGTTGACGCCGGTGATGGAGAGGTGGACGTGCCGGCTGCGCTCGGCGTACGGCAGGTAGAAGTCGCGCGGCAGCCGCAGGTCGGCGGGGTGGCGGCCGTCGAAGAAGGAGAACCGGCGGCCGGCGGCGTCGACCAGGTTGACCCCGCGCGGGGTGCCGTGCGGGCTCACCAGGTGCGCGAAGTGCAGGCCGTAGCGCGCGTAGGCGGCGCGGATCAGGGCGCCCTGCGGGTCGTCGCCGAGGAAGTCGAGGAAGGCGGTGCGCAGGCCGAGGTGGTGGGCGCCGAGGGCGACGCCGTTGCCGGTGTGGCCGACGTAGTCGCGCACCGGTCCGACGAACTGCGAGTCGCCGGCGGGATCTCCAGCCGCTCGACCCGGACGATGGTGTCCACGCCGGCGCCGCCGACGACGAGCAGGTCGAATTCGGGCGGCGAGGACTCCATGGTCGTGGGCGGCACGGTCGCGGACGGCTCGGATCCGGATGGCTCGGATCCGGACGGCTCGGATTCGGATGGCTCAGGCTCGGGCAGCACGGCGGCGCCTCCTTGATCCCCGGACGGTGGCCAGGAGTCAAGCAGGCGCCGAAGGCTGACTGCAAGACCTTGCTGCAACTTTCAATCGGTCGGTGGCCGCTCCACCCCCGCTTCCGTCCGGACCTCGCCACCCGCCCGGACGTTGGCCTTGACGTCGGCCATGGCGGCCTCCCGCGGGCTCGGCCGCCCGTCGACGGGCTGCCCGTCCACCGGTCGTCCGTCCACCGGTCGTCCGTCCACTGGTCGTCCGTCCACGGCCCGCACGGCGGTGGCTGCCGCGGCCTCCGCTTCCGCGCCGCCCACGACGGCGGTGGCCTCACCGAGCTCCGGCCGGTGGTCGATCATCAGGAAGGCGACCAGCGCGGCCAGCAGCAGGACGCCCATCGCCACCCAGGTCGCGGTCACGTAGCCGTGCACCGCGCCCTGCGCCCGTACCGCCGGGTCGGAGGCGATCCGGGTGGCCAGGAAGCTCGCGGTGGCACTGGCCGCGATGGTGTTCAGCAGCGCCGTGCCGAACGAACCGCCCACCTGCTGGGCCGAGTTGATGGTGGCGGAGGCCGCGCCGGTCTCGTTCGGGGCGACCCCGAGGGTGGCCAGGCTCATCGACGGCATGAACACCAGGCCCATGCCGAAGCCGAGCAGCAGCTCGGCGGGCAGCACCATGCCGGCCCACGGGCTGTCCACCTTCATCTGGGTCAGCCAGGCCATGCCGGCCCCGGCGAGCAGCAGCCCCGGTGCGATCAGGTTCCGGGACGGCACCCTGGTCATCAGCCGGGCCGCGATGCCCGTCGACGCCAGCACGATGGCGGCCGTCATGGGCAGGAAGGACAGCCCGGACACCACCGGCGAGAAGTGCTTGATGGCCTGCAGGTAGTAGGTGAGGAACAGGAACAGGCCGAACATGCCGACCATGGCCAGGCCGACCGAGAGCGCGCCGCCACCGCGGTTGCGGTCGGCGACGATGTGCACCGGCAGCAGCGGGTGCGCGCTGCGCCGCTCGACCAGCACGAACACCGCGAGCAGCGCCACACCCAGGAACAGCGCGCCGAGCACCAGGCCGTCGGCCCAGCCCCGGGTCACGGCCTCGGAGGTGCCGAAGACGATCGCCAGCAGGCCGCCGCAGCCGAGCAGCGCCCCGGGCAGGTCCAGCCTGACCCGGCGCCCCTTGGCGACGTGGTCGCGCTGGAGCACGGAGAAGGCCGCGAAGGCGGTGCCGACGGCGATCGGGGTGTTGACGAACAGGCACCAGCGCCAGTTCAGGTACTCGGTCAGCAGGCCGCCGGCGATGAAGCCGATCGCGGCGCCGCCGCCGGCGATCGCGCCGAAGATGCCGAAGGCCGTACTGCGTTCCTTCGGGTCGGAGAAGGTGGTGGAGAGCAGCCCCAGCGCGGAGGGGGCGAGCAGGGCGCCGAACGCGCCCTGGAGGGCACGGGCGCCGAAGAGCATGGCCGAGTCGGTCGCCGCGCCGCCGAGGGCGGAGGCGAGGGCGAAGCCCAGCAGGCCGATGGTGAAGACGCGCTTGCGGCCGAAGAGGTCGCCCAACCGTCCGCCGAGCAGCAGTAGGCCGCCGAAGGCGAGCGTGTAGGCGGTGATCACCCATTGCCGGTCGGCGTCGGAGATGCCCAGGTCGCGCTGGGCGGACGGCAGTGCGATGTTCACGATGGTGATGTCGAGGACGATCATGAGCTGGGCGACGGCGATGACGGCCAGCGCCCACCAGCGTCGGCTGTCCGCGTGCTCATGACCGGTGGCGGGTTGCGCAGTCACTGGTCGAACCTTCCGGAGTCGGGCGGAGAGGTCACGCAGTCGCCTTCCAGCCAATACCCCGGCCCGACGCCATGGCAAGGAAAAATCTTGCCAAATCAGACATTTGGGACAGAAGAACCAGGGCCCTGGGACTTCGGGACGAGCCCCCCAGGACCCCGGCGCGAACCCCGGTCCGGTACCGCCGACTAGAGCGCCGAGAGCTCCTCGACCAGGTCGTCCAGACCCAGCGAGCCCTGCGAGAGCGCCGCCATGTGCCAGGCCTTGAGGTCGAACTCCTCGCCGCGCGCCTCGTGCGCCGCCCGCGCCGCCGCCCGGCCGCGCAGCCAGGCGCGCTCGCCGAGCTTGTAGCCGATCGCCTGGCCGGGCATGCCCAGGTAGCGGACCAGCTCGCTGTCCAGGAAGTCGTCGGACAGGCCGCAGTACTGCCCGAAGAACTCGCGGGCGTGCTCCGGGCTCACCGGCTCGCCCGGCTTGTACGGGGAGTCCGCCGGGAAGGCCAGGCCCGCGTGCATGCCGATGTCGACGATGACCCGCAGCGCCCGCATCATCTGAGCGTTGAGGTAGCCGAGGCGCTGGCCCGGGTCGGTGAGGTAGCCGAGCTCGTCCATCAGGCGCTCGGCGTACAGCGCCCAGCCCTCCAGGTTGGCGCTGACCCCGCCGAGGCTCACCTGGTAGGTGGAGAGCCGGTCGGCGACGTAGTTCCACTGCGCGAGCTGCAGGTGGTGGCCCGGCACGCCCTCGTGGTACCAGGTCGACACCAGGTCCCAGAGCGGGAAGCGCTCCCGGCCGAGCAGCGGCAGCCAGGTCCGCCCGGGGCGGTTGAAGTCCAGCGACGGCGGGGTGTAGTACGGCGCGGCGGCGCTGCCGGCCGGGGCGATCTTCGACTCGACCCGGGTGACCGGCTCGGCCAGGTCGAAGTGGATGCCCTGGAGGTCCCGGATCGCCTGGTCCATCAGGCCCTGCAGGTGCTCCCGGATGCCCTCGGCGCCCTCGACGGCCCGGCCGTGGGTGCCCAGCCAGGCCATCGCCGCCATCGGGTCGGCGCCCGGGCGGACCTTCTCGGCCTCGGCGCGCATCTGGGCCAGCAGGTCGTGGAACTCGGTCCAGGCCCAGGCGTAGGCCTCGTCCAGGTCCAGGTCGGCGCCGGCCCAGTAGCGGACCCACCGGCGGTAGCGCTCGCGGCCCACCGCGTCCGGGGTCCCGGCGGCGGCCGGGCCGTACACGTCGCGCAGCCAGTCGCGCAGCGCGGCCAGCCCCTCGGCGGCGGCCACCGCGTGCCCGGACAGCTCGGCGCGCAGGCCCTCCGGCGCGTCCTGGACGAACTGGCCGAACCAGCCGCCGGGCACGTCCCCCTCCAGCCACTCACCGATCTGCCCGACCACCGTGGTCACCTGGCGCGGGCCGGACAGCAGGCCGCGCTCGACGCCCTCGGCCAGGGTCTGCCGGTACTGCTCCAGCGCGACCGGGACCTTCGCCAGCCGGCGGCCGACCACCTGCCACTCACCCTCGGTGCCGGTGGCCATCAGCGTGAAGGACTCCCGCAGGTCGTGCACCGGGGAGGCCAGGTTGCGCACCGCGCGGAAGTTCTCCCCCGCGTCGTGGACGGCGAGTTCGGCGCTGAGCCGCTCGCGCAGCAGCCGGGCGCAGCGGCGCTCGGCCTCGTCCTCGGCGGCGCCGGCCCGTTCGGCCTCGTCGAGCTGCGCCAGGGTGCGGCGGGCGAGGTCGGCGATCGCCTCGCGACCAGCCGGGGAGAGGTCGGGCAGCCGCTCGTCCTCGGGGTTGACGCCGAGGTAGACCGCGGTCAGCGGGTCGAGCTCGGCGAGGGCGCGGACGTAGCCGTCCGCGATGCGGCGCGGGGTGCTGCCGTCGGCGGTGATCAGTTTTTCAACCATCCGGACATCATTTCGTGGTGCGGCCCGTTTGCAACCCCTTTGCCACCGGCATCCGTCGGCCCGTACTCGGGGACAGCCCGTACTCGGGGACAGCCCGTGCTCGGGGACGACCGACGCTCGGGGACAGCCCGCGCTCGGCGACGGGCCGCGCTCGGCGACGACCGACGCCCGGGGACGACCCGCGAAAATCCGTTCGGCCGGACAGGATCCGATCGGTCGGACGCCCATTACGCTGACGGCCATGGAAGCCCGCCCCACCTCGGCATCCGACCAGGTGCCCGCCCCGGCCGTCCCCGACGCGCGCCCGCGCCGCACCGGCTACCGGCGGCTGCCGGTCCAGCAGCGGCGCGAGCAGCTGATCGCGGTCGCCCTGGAGCTGTTCGCCCGCCGACCGCCCGAGGAGGTGAGCCTGGACGACGTCGCCGAAGCCGCCGGAGCCTCCCGGCCGCTGGTCTACCGCTACTTCGCGGGCGGCAAGCAGCAGTTGTACGAGGCCGCGCTGCGCACCGCGGCCGACGAACTGACCAGCCGCTTCGCCGTCCCGCTGGCCGGAACGCCGTCCGAGCAGCTGGCGGCCGTGCTGGACGGCTACTTCGCCTTCGTCGCCGAGCACGACGCGGGCTACTCGGCGCTGCTGCGCGGCGGCTCGGTGGTGGAGACGGCCCGCACCTCGGCGATCGTGGACGACGTCCGGCGGGCCGCGCTGCGGCGGACGCTGCGCCACCTGGGCGTGCGGGAGGCCGGTCCGCGGCTGACGCTGCTGGTGCGCTCGTGGATCGCGGTGGTCGAGGGCGCGTCGCTGAGCTGGCTGGACGAGGGGCGCGCGCTGCCGGTGGCCGGGCTGCGCGACTGGCTGGTGGACCAGTTCACCGCGATGGCGGCGGCGACGGCGCTGCACGATCCGCAGACGGCGCAGGTGCTGGCGGGGCTGCTCGCGCTGGAGGGCCCGCAGGCGCCGCGGGCGGAGCGGCTGCGCGAGGTGCTGGCGGCGCGGTAGGGCCCGACCCCCGTGCCAAGGGTCGGGGCTGCGCGGGGCTACGCCTTGCCGAGGACCTGGCGCTGGCGGCCGAGGCCGTCGATCTCGATCTCGACGACGTCGCCCGGGGCGAGGAACGGTGTGCCGGGGCGGCCCAGGGTGACCCCGGCCGGGGTGCCGGTGACGATCACGTCGCCGGGCTCCAGCACCATGAACCGGCTGGCGTAGCGGACCAGTTCGAGCACCGGGAAGATCATTTCGGCGGTGCTGCCGTGCTGCCGCTGCTCGCCGTTGACCCAGAGCCTCAGCGACAGGTCCTGCGGGTCCGCCACCTCGTCGGCGGTGACCAGCCAGGGCCCGAGCGGCGTGAAGGTCTCCGCCGACTTGCCCTTGTCCCACTGGCCGCCGCGCTCGAACTGGAAGGCCCGCTCGGTGACGTCGTTGGCGATCGTGTAGCCGGCGATCACCGCGGCCGCCTCGGCGTGCGAGTCCAGGTAGCGGGCGGTACGGCCGATCACCACGGCCAGCTCGGCCTCGTAGTCGGTCTTCTCGCCGCCGCGCGGCACCAGCACCTCGTCGTACGGGCCGACCACCGTGGAGCTCGGCTTGAGGAAGATCACCGGCTCGTCCGGGATCGCGGCCCCGGCCTCGGCCGCGTGGTCGCGGTAGTTGAGCCCGATGCC
Organism: Kitasatospora sp. NPDC034023; assembly: GCF_055575795.1. Lineage (NCBI taxonomy): Bacteria > Bacillati > Actinomycetota > Actinomycetes > Kitasatosporales > Streptomycetaceae > Kitasatospora > Kitasatospora sp. NPDC034023. The sequence goes on along the minus strand of NZ_JBVIRY010000015.1, from coordinate 82,417 downwards.
GACCACCTTGCCCGGCCGGGCCACCGGCGCGCCCACGCGCTGCCCGGCCAGGTCCACCACCGGCAGGACGCCGGCGGCCACGTCCCGGGCCAGCGCGGCCGGGTCCAGCCCGGCCAGGAAGGCCCCGTCGAGGTCACGGGCCCGCCCGGAGAGGTCGTACGCGGTGCCGTCCTCACCCAGCACGACCGGGCGCTCGGCGCCCGGGGGTCCGACGCGAAGGAGCTTCATCGATCCGTCACCAGCCTTTCGTCGCAGCTCACCGGGGCGGTACGGACACCGCTCCCGAGTCTGGCAACGAGGTATACCAACGCGCGGGGTGGGGGGACCAGACCGTCCCGATGGGCGAAATCCTCCCGATTCCCGTCGCGGCCCGGGCCCCGGCTCGGGTGCACGCACGGTTGACACCGGACCGCCGCCGAAGACGGTCGCCACCCCACGGTCCCCACCCCACGCTCCCCACCCGGCGGCCACGAACGGCTTCGCCTGTGGCGAACACCCGCACGCCCAGGGCGAACGCGGGCGTGCCGCGGCGGCGCGGCGCGCAGGATCCGGACCATGGAGATCACCCGGGTACGCGACGAGTTGCACATGATCACCCTGGAGTTCGGCACCGCCTACCTGTGGCGGGACGAACACGGCCTGACCCTGGTCGACACCGGCATCGCCGACTCGGCCGACGCCATCGAGAAGGCCGTCCGCGCCGTCGGGCCGGACCCGGCCGCGCTGCGCCGGATCGTGCTCACCCACCACCACGAGGACCACACCGGCTCGGCCGCCGAACTCGCCCGCCGCTGGGGCGCCGAAGTGGTGGCGCACCGGATCGAGGCGCCGGTGATCCGGCGCGAGCAGCCGGCCGCGCCGCCGGTGCTGAGTCCGTTCGAGCAGCAGTTGTGGGACGGCCTGCCGCCGATCCCGCCCGCCGAGCCCTGCCCGGTGCACCGCGAGGTCGAGGACGGGGACGTGCTGGACACCGGCGGCGGCGCGGTGGTCCTGCACGTGCCGGGCCACACCGACGGCAGCATCGCCCTCCACCTACCCGGGCCCGGCGTGCTGTTCACCGGGGACCTGGTGTCCAACGTCCAGGGCAATCTGCGGCCCGGCGTGTTCCACACCGACCCGGCCCGGGCGCTGGCCTCCTTCCACCGGCTGGCCGCACTGCCGGTGGAGACGGTCGTGTTCGGGCACGGCGACCCGATCGCCGAGGGCGCCTCAGCCGCCCTGCGCGTCGCCGCCGAGCAGCACCCCCAGGCTTAGCGCGCGCGGCAGGCCCGGGCCGAGCCGGGTGACCTCCCGCTGCCAGTGCGCGAGGTCGCGCAGCGCGTCGGCCCGGGCCTGCGGGGCGGCGCCCGGCACCTGCGTCAGCTCGTCCAGCAGGGCGACGGCCGTGCCCGGGCTGCCGTCCCGGGCCAGCCAGAGGGCCAGGTCGTGGCAGGTGCGCAGGGTGCGCGGGTCGGTCGGGCCGCAGATCCGGGCGAAGTCCGGGACGAGACCGGTGAGGATTTCCACCGCCTCGGCCGGCTCGCCCGCCGCGCCGTGCTGCCAGGCCCGGTCGGCCCGCCGGCGCAGCTGCTCCGGGCTGGGGTCGTCCGGGCGCAGCACCCCCGGCCGGACCGCGCGCAGCCGCTCCAGCACCTCGGCGGCGCCGGAGGGCCGGTCCTCGGGCCGCTTGGCGAGCAGTTGGGCGACCAGTTCGGCCACCGCCGGGTCCTTGCTGCGCACCCGGGGCGGGACCTCCTCCAGGTGCTTGTACATGTACTCGGCGGCGGAGGTGGCGCGGAACGGCCGCCCGCCGGTGCAGATCTCGTACAGCATGACGCCGAGTGCGTAGAGGTCGGCCCGGCCGTCCACGGTGCCGCCGGACCAGCACTCGGGCGCGAGGTACGGGACGGTGCCGATCACGTTGCCGGTGGAGGTGAGCCGGACGGTCTGGGTGACCAGTCGGGCGATGCCGAAGTCCAGGACCTTGGCCCGCTCCCCCTCCGTCACGATCATCACGTTCTCGGGCTTGATGTCCCGGTGGACGATGCCCGAGCGGTGCGCGGCGTCCAGCGCCTTGCAGACGTGCCGCATCCAGCGCAGCGCCTTCGCGTGGTCCGGCAGGCCGTCCTTGAGCACCTCGGACAGTGCCCGGCCGCGGACCAGCTCCATCACCAGGTACGGGATCTTCCCGGAGCCGGCCGCGGTCCACCCGTAGTCGTACACGGTGACGATGTGCGGGTTGTTGAGGCCGCCCGCCGTCTTGGCCTCGCGGACGAACCGGCTGACCGCCTCCCGGTCGGCGGCGTGCTCGGCGAGCAGCACCTTGACCGCGACCTGCCGGTTGATGGTCGTGTCGGTCGCCCGCCAGACCACGCCGAAGCCGCCCCGGCCCAGCCGCTCCTCCAGTCGGAAGCGACCGCCGAGCACCTCGCCCTTGTCCATGTCCTCCCCCAACTCGACCGCGCCCGCTCGGCGTTCACCGTCGGAGGGGTCACCATAGCGGCGGGCGGGGACGAACGGGTGAACGAGCCCGGGCCGGATCTTCCGGATCTCGCTACGGCTCGGGCCCGGGCGGGCCGGGCGGGGTGATCCCGGAGGACCGCACGGCCTCGTTGTCCGGGCTCCGGCGCCTGAGCAGCTGCCCGTACGCTCACCGTCGCCCCGCCGACGGCCGGCTGCTCGACCCGGCCCCGGGCGGCGGCGTGAGCGAGCGTGCGCCGGCGGGTCACGGCCCGAAGATCTCCTCCACCAGGTCCTCGTCCGAGACGTGGTCCGGCGCGTCGAACACCACGTCCGCGACGCCCTTCAGGCCGATCCCGCGGTCCAGCGCGTCCATGCAGGCCCGGGCCTCCTCGTCGGTGGCGAAGTCCCAGACCCGCAGCCGCCGCACCAGGGCCAGCGCCTCCATCGGGCTGATCCTCGGCGCCCGGCGCCGGTGCGGGCTGCCCGCGGCCCTGCGGCCCGCACCGGCGAGCCGCTGCTGGTAGCCGGCCAGGTCCTGCCAGGCCTGGACGGTGCTCGGGTGGTGCTCGCCCAGCACCCGGGCGAGGTCGGGCAGCAGCCCGTGCAGCTCGAGCACGGCGCCCTGCAGGTCGTCCCGGTTGGCCCGGTGCACCGCGAGGTCGTGCCGGGCCTTCAGGACGCGGGTGTCGTGCGGGCCCCAGACGGCGTGCAAATCGGGCAGCAGCCCGCTCAGCAGCCGGATCGCGGTGACCGCCGCGCCGCTCTCGCCGACGCACCACACCAGGTGGTAGCGGGCGCCGAGGGTGTCGGGGTCGAGCGGGCCGAGCGCCGAGCGCATGTCGTCCACCACGCTGGTCAGCAGCCGGATCGCGCCGTCCAGGTCCCCGGCCCGGCTGAGGTACCAGGTGAAGTCCCGCCAGGTGCACAGGGTGTCCCGGTCGCTCGCGCCGAGCGCGGTCACGCACTCCTGGGCGACCGCCTGCAGCTGCATTGCCGACTCCCCGGCCGTCGCCGCCCGGTACGCGGCCGACCGCCGCTCGCGCAGCGCGGCCCGTACGGCGTCGGGCGGCGGCGCGGCGAGCACCGGCGGCGTGGTCAGCGGCGACAGCACCGACGGAGCCGCGCCCGGCACGACGGGCGGTGCGGCGGGCGGGGCGGACGGGGGTGCGGCGGGCGGCGCAACCGGGGGCACGACGGGCGGAGCGGTCGGCACGGGCGGCACCACCGGCCCCACCGCGACCGGCACGGGCGGCACCACGGCGACCGGCCCAACCGGCTCAGCCACAGGCGCAGCCGCAGCCACGGCCCGGTCCACCACCGTCGGCACCGCCACCACCGCGCCCGCCCCGCCACCCGGCGCCGCGGCCAGTTCCGCCAGCCGCCGCTCGACGGTCCGGGCATCCGCCGGCCGGTCCGCCGGGTCCTTCGCCAGCAGCTCCGCGACCAGCCCGGCCACCTGCGGCGGCAGCCCGAACTGCGCCGGGTCCAGCGCCGGGGGCGCCTCGTTGAGGTGCTGGTACATCAGCACCGGCGTCGAGTCCCCGCCGAACGGCCGTGCCCCGGTGAAGAGTTCGACCAGTACGCAGCCGAGCGCGTACAGGTCCGCCCGGCCGTCCACCCGGCCGCCGGTCCACCGCTCGGGCGCCATGTACGCCGGGCTGCCGACGATCGTCCCGGTGGTGGTCAGCCCGCCGGCGCCGGCGTCCAGCTGGGCGATGCCGAAGTCCAGCACCTTGAGGTGCCCGGCGTCGGTGATCATCACGTTGTCCGGCTTGATGTCCCGGTGCACCATGCCCGCGTCGTGCGCGGCCGCCAGCGCGCCGCTGATCTGCCGCCCCCAACGCAGGCTGAGCGCGGGTTCGGGCAGCCCCTCGCGCAGCACCTCGGTCAGGGTGCGGCCGGTGAGCAGCTCCATCACCAGGAAGGTGACCTCCCGGTCGCCGACCTCGCACTGGCCGAGGTCGTGCACGGTGACGATGTGCGGGTGCGACAGGTTGCCGGCCGCGCAGGCCTCCCGCACGAACCGCAGGGCCGCCTTCGCCTGGTCCCCGCCGTGGTGCCCGATGACCTTGACCGCCACCGGCCGCCGCATCCGGGTGTCCTGGGCCCGCCACACCACTCCGAACCCGCCCTGACCGAGCTTCTCCACCAGCTCGTACCGGCCGTCCAGGACGTCACCCACGCGCACGCGCCCCTCCCCCATCCGCCATGACGGACAGGACTCTACCGACGCCGTCCACCGCCCCTCCCCCCGCCCACGGCCAGGTGGAAGGATGGACACCGAGCCCCGCGACGGAGCGGCGGCCCCGGCGGTACGGCCGGATCCAGCAGAGCCGAGGAGACCGGTCATGGCCAAGCAGGCCCCGCAGAGCGACCCGGCGCAGGACGCCCCCGAGGTGTCCGCGCCCCAGCACGCGGCCGCCGGGCTGCCCGCCGTCGGCCACAGCCTGCGGATGGCCGCCGAGCAGATGGGCGCCCGCCGCACCCTCGCCACCCTGCTCAAGGTCAACCAGCCGAACGGCTTCGACTGCCCGGGCTGCGCCTGGCCGGAGCCGGACAAGACGCACACCGCCGAGTTCTGCGAGAACGGCGCCAAGGCCGTCGCCGAGGAGGCCACCGAGCGCCGGATCCGCGCCGAGTTCTTCGCCGCCCACCCGGTCGCCGACCTGGCCGAGCGCTCCGGCTACTGGCTCGGCCAGCAGGGCCGGCTCACCCAGCCGATGCTGCTCGACGAGGGCGCCACCCACTACACGCCGGTCTCCTGGGACGACGCCTTCGCGCTGATCGCCGAGGAGCTGCGCGCCCTGGACACCCCGGACGGCGCCGCCTTCTACACCTCCGGCCGCACCAGCAACGAGGCCGCGTTCGCGTACCAGCTGTTCGCCCGCCGGCTCGGCACCAACAACCTGCCGGACTGCTCCAACATGTGCCACGAGTCCTCCGGCTCGGCGCTCACCGAGACGCTCGGCGTCGGCAAGGGCAGCGTCAGCCTCAAGGACCTCTACCAGGCCGACCTGATCATCGTGGCCGGCCAGAATCCGGGCACCAACCACCCCCGGATGCTCTCCGCCCTGGAGCGCGCCAAGCGGGCCGGCGCCACCATCGTCAGCGTGAACCCGCTGCCGGAGGCGGGCCTGGAGCGGTTCAAGAACCCGCAGAACGCCCGGGGCCTGGTCGGCCACGGCACCAAGCTGACCGACCTCTTCCTGCAGATCCGCCTCGGCGGCGACCTCGCGCTGTTCCGCGCGCTCAACCGGATCGTCGTGGAGCAGGACGGCGTCGACGAGGCCTTCGTCGCCGAACACTGCCACGGCTTTGAGGAGTTCGAGGCCCAGGCCCGGAAGACCGACCGGGACGAGGTGCTCGCCGCGACCGGCCTGCCCTGGGAGCAGATCGAGGAGCTCGGCCGCCTGGTGCTGAGCTCGAAGAAGATCATCGTCTGCTGGGCGATGGGCCTCACCCAGCACAAGCACGCCGTCCCCACCATCCGCGAGGTGGTCAACTTCCTGCTGCTGCGCGGCAACGTCGGCCGTCCCGGCGCCGGGGTCTGCCCGGTGCGCGGGCACAGCAACGTCCAGGGCGACCGGACGATGGGCATCTTCGAGCGCCCGAGCAAGGCCTTCCTCGACGCGCTGGAGAACGAGTTCGGCTTCGAGCCGCCGCGCGAGCACGGTCTCGACTCGGTGGACACCATCCGCGCGATGCGCGACGGCAAGGTCAAGGTCTTCTTCGCGATGGGCGGCAACTTCGTCGCGGCCACCCCGGACACCGAGGTCACCGAGGCCGCGATGCGCCGCTGCCGGCTGACCGTCCACGTCTCCACCAAGCTCAACCGCTCGCACGTGGTCACCGGCGCCCGCGCCCTGATCCTGCCCACCCTCGGACGCACCGACCGGGACGTCACCGGCGCCGGCGCCCAGTTCGTCAGCGTCGAGGACTCGATGGGCCAGGTCCACGCCTCCCGCGGCGGCCTGCGCCCGCCCGCGCCCGGCCTGCTCTCCGAGACCGCGATCGTCTGCCGCCTCGCCCGCACCGTCCTCGGCCCGCGGGACACCGTGCCGTGGGAGGACTTCGCCACCGACTACGACACCCTGCGCGCCCGGATCGCCCGCGTCGTCCCGGGCTTCACGGACTACAACGAGAAGGTCCGCCGCCCCGGCGGCTTCACCCTCCCGCACGGCCCCCGCGACTCGCGCACCTTCCCCACCGCGACCGGCAAGGCCAACTTCACCGTCAACCCGCTGACCGCCCCCGAGGTCCCGCCGGGCCGTCTCCTCCTGCAGACCCTGCGCTCCCACGACCAGTACAACACCACCATCTACGGCCTCGACGACCGCTACCGCGGCATCAAGGGCGGTCGCCGCGTGGTCCTGGTCAACCCCGCCGACGCCGCCGAACTGGGCCTCACCGAAGGCCGATACGTCGACCTGGTCAGCGAGTGGAAGGACGGCGTCGAACGCCGCGCCCCGCACTTCCGTGTCGTCCACTACCCCGTCGCCCGTGGCGGAGCGGCGGCCTACTACCCGGAGACCAACGTCCTGGTCCCGCTGGACTCCACCGCCGACATCAGCAACACCCCGACCTCCAAGGCCGTCGTCATCCGCTTCGCCCCCGACACCGGCGAGTAACCCCGCCGAACGACAGGAAGGCCGCCCCACGTCATCGGACGTCGGGCGGCCTTCCTGTCGGGCCTGTCGGGCCTGTCGGGCCTGTCGGGCAGCCGGGTCAGTGCGTCGGCGTGCCGAGCGGCAGCGTCGCGGTGGCGCTGCCCGGGGCGGAGGCGGTGGCCGAGCCCGTCTTGCTCGGGGTGCCGGTCGGGGTGCCCGTTCCGGTCGGGGTGGGCGTGGCCGGGGTGCCGGTCGGCGTCCCGGTCGGGGTGCCGGTGGGGGTCTGCGTCGGAGTCGGCGTGCCGGTGCCCGACGGCGTCCCCGGCTCGGTCGGGGCGCCGGTCCCGCCCGGGGTGGTCGGCGTGGTCGGTGTGGTGGGCGTGCCGGTGGGCTCGCCCGGGGTGACCGGCGGCGGGGTCGGGCCGCCGGTCGGCGGCGGAGTCGGCGCGGGCTTGGCCGGGCTCGGCGCGATCGGCGTCACGGAGTCCCAGCCGGCCGGCAGGTCGGGCACCTTCCAGACGCCGCCCGCGTCGTCCGCGGCACCGGACGGGTCCGGCCGGACGGCCCCGAGGATCGCCATCGAGCCGATCGGCGACACCTTGATGAACGCCCCCGGCCGCGGCGCCTGCACGATCAGCCCGCCGCCGATGTACATCCCGACGTGCGAGGCGTCCTGGAAGTAGACCACCAGGTCACCGGGCCGCAGCTGGTTCAGCGGCACGTGCGGCAGCTGCGCCCACTGCTCCTGGCTGGTGCGCGGGATCGGCTTCCCGGCGTGCAGCCAGGCCTGCGAGGTGAGGCCGGAGCAGTCGAAGGAGTCCGGTCCGATGCCGCCCCACAGGTACGGCTTGCCGACCTGCGCCAGCGCGAAGGCCACCGCTGCGCGCCCTTGCTGCGAGGGGGTGCGCTCTCCCTTGCCGAGGGCTCCGGAGGCGAGGAAGGCGAGCTGCGCTTCGTCGGCCTTCGCCTTCTCCAGCTGCTCCAGCTCGGTCCGCTGCGCGCCGGTCAGCGAGGAGACCACCTGCTCGACCGAGGCGAGGTCGGCGGCCACCTTGGCCTTGGCGGCGTCCTGCTGGGCGACCAGGGTCTGGGAGGTCTTGAGCGCTTCCTCGGTCTGCTTCTTCAGCCCGTCGAGCGCGTCCCGGTCGCTCTTGAGCCGGTCCAGGAACTCCGACTGCGAGCGGCTGGCGGTGGCGAGCAACTCGGCGATGGTGACGGCCTCGTACGGGTCCTTGGCGAGCAGCAGTTCGGCGTACGCGGAGCTGGCGCCGTTGCGGTACTGCGCGGCGGCGAGCTGGGAGGCGAGGTCGGTGCCGGCGTCGACCTGGGTCTGCTGGCGGTCCAGCCGGCCCTGCAGGTCGGTGAGCGCGGCCTGCTGTTCGGCGATCTTGGCCACCGTGCCGTTGTACTGCTCGGTGGCGGCCTCGGCGCTCTGGTAGAGCGTGTGCAGCTGGTCGAGCAGCGGGCCGAGGGTGGCCTTGGCGGCGGCGAGCGGGTCGGAGCCGGCGACGACCGTGCCGCTCCCCGGGTCGGGTGCCGCCCAGGCGGCGCCGGCGGCGGCGGGCAGGGCGAGTGCGGCTGCCGCGAGGACGGCTCCGCAGCGCAGGGCCGCCCGCACCCAGGGGCGTACGCCTGCCGTCTCCGTTCGCTGTACAGCCCCGCCCATGGGTTGGTCCTCCCCGCCCCGCGCCCTGTCCCGGCCTCCCGGATCCCGCAGATCCTCCCACGGGTTACTCGTCGGAAACAGGGCGCACGCGGACTGGGAGGTTAATTCTCGATTGATGTGTGAGACAGCTCTCAGCAAACCCGGTCGAACCGGGGTGTTCTTCGCCAATGCCCAGTTCAGCGGCGCCGAAGTCACCCTGTAGAAAGCTTCTGATCACCATCAGTCAACCATCGGAACCACGAGTCCCGGCTCAGTTAACCTTCCGTTTACCAAGTAGACCTACGGTCGCGAACGTCACCAACGTCCGTGCGACAACTACGACGATTGTTTGGGTATGGAACACATCTCGTTCCTGGTAGCCGTTGTGATCATCACGGCGCTCGCCTTCGACTTCACCAACGGGTTCCACGACACCGCCAACGCGGCCGCCACCGCGATCGCGACCGGGGCCCTTCGTCCGAAGGTCGCGGTCACCATCGCGGCCGTGCTCAACTTCGCGGGCGCGTTCCTGTCCGTGAAGGTCGCCACCACCATCTCTGGCGGCATCGTCAACGAGAAGGCCGGGGTCCACCCCGAGATCATCTTCGCCGCACTGGCCGGAGCGATCCTGTGGAACCTGCTGACCTGGCTGCGCGGCCTGCCGTCCAGTTCCTCGCACGCGTTGTACGGCGGCCTGATCGGCGCCACGATCGTCGGCGTCGGCATGAACGGCGTCAACTTCGACACCGTGGTCACCAAGATCATCATCCCGGCGGTCGCCTCCCCGTTCGTCGCCGGCCTGGCCTCCTGGGGCGCCACCAAGCTGGCCTACGCGATCACCCGCAAGGGCAACGCCGCGGCCACCGAGAAGGGCTTCAAGACCGGCCAGATCTTCTCGTCCTCGCTGATCTCGCTGGCGCACGGCACCAATGACGCCCAGAAGACGATGGGCATCATCACCCTGACCCTGGTCTCGGTCGGCGCCCTGCCGCACGGCGCGCTGCCCCCGACCTGGGTGATCGTCTCCGCGGGTGCCGCGATCGCGCTCGGCACCTACATGGGCGGCTGGCGGATCATCCGCTCGATGGGCAAGGGCCTGGCCGACATCCGGCCGCCGCAGGGCTTCGCCTCCGAGTCGGCCGCCGCGACCGTCATCCTGACGTCCTCGCACATGGGCTTCGGCCTCTCCACCACCCAGGTCTGCTCCGGCGGCATCATGGGCGCCGGCCTCGGCGGCCCGAAGGGCGAGCTGCGCTGGAGCATGGTCCGCCGCATGGTCTACACCTGGGGCCTGACCCTGCCGGCCGCCGGCCTGGTCTCCGGCGGCGCGGCCCTGCTGGCCCGTCAGGGCAGCTGGGGCGTCGCCGTGGTCGGCGCCGCGCTGGTGGCCGGCTCGGGCGCGATGTGGCTGCTCTCCCGCCGCCAGCCGGTCGGCGCGGACAACGTCAACGACGTCACGCCGGTCGAGGTCCCCACCGTGGCGACCACGAACGTCCCCACCCCCGCCTCGACCACGGTCGCGGCCTGAGCGCCGCCGGCTGAGGAGCACTCACCATGCACATCAAGTGGAACGCCCTGGCCCAGACCGCCGGTTTCAGCTTCGGCATCACCGTCGCCGTGGTCGCCGTCTTCGCGCTCGGCATCCTGGCGCTGTCCCGCCGCGAGGCCGCGCTGAGCACCGCCCGTGACGGCGGCGCCCCGGCCTCGGGCGGCGGCAAGCTGGCCCTGGCCGGCGCGTACGCCTGCTTCGCGGTCTGCGCCGCGGCCGTCGGCTACGGACTGATGCTGATCGCCGGCCACTAGCGGCCGTACGAAGCCCGACGCAACGGGCCGGGGAGTGCCTGCGCACTCCCCGGCCCGTTCGCGTATCCCGACTGCCGGTCGGCTGTCCCGCCGCAGGTCCTCCTGGCCGGTCAGTTCTCCTGGGTGGTCTTCAGCACGGTCTCCCGGATGAACAGCACGGTGACGAAGGCCAGTGCCGCGAAGGGGGCGGCCCACAGGAAGACGGTTCCGACGCCGTGGCCGAAGGCGTCCGTGACCAGCGGGACGATCGGGGCCGGCAGCTTGTGCAGGTCCGGGATGCCGCCACCGGCCGCCGCGTGTCCGGCAGGGATGTGCGCGGCGGCCAGGTTCTCCGCCAGGTAGTGGCCGACCTTGTTCGTCATCAGCGCGCCCAGCGCGGAGACGCCCATCGCGCCGCCCATGGTGCGGAAGAAGGTGACCACCGAGCTGGCCGCGCCGAGTTCGTGCCGGGGCACCGTGTTCTGCACCGCGAGCACCAGGTTCTGGCTGGTCAGGCCGAGGCCGACGCCGGTGATCGCCATGTAGACGGAGAGCAGCACGTAGTCGGTGTCGGCCCGGGCGGTGCCGAGCAGGCCGAAGCCGACCGCGAGCAGCGCGGTGCCGGCGACCAGGTAGGCCTTCCACTTGCCGTACTTGGTGATGAGCCGGCCGGCCACGGCGGAGGAGACCGCCAGGCCGAGGATCATCGGCAGGGTCATCAGGCCGGCCATGGTCGGGGACTTGGCGCGGGCCAGCTGGAAGTACTGGCTGAGGAAAGTGGTCGCGCCGTACATCCCGACGCCGACCAGCACGCTGGCGATGGCGGCCAGGGTGACGGTGCGGTACCTGAAGAGGTCCGGCGGGATGATCGGCTCGGCGGCGCGGCGCTCGACCACGATGGCCAGCGCGCCCAGCAGCAGGCCGCCGCCGACCATGGCCGCGGTCTGCCAGGACAGCCAGGCGTAGTTCTTGCCGGCCAGCGTGATCCAGATCATCAGGAGGCTGACCGCGGCGGTGATGACCAGCGCGCCGAGGTAGTCGATCTTCGCCTTGCGCTTGACCACCGGCAGCTTGAGGGTGCGCTGGACCACCAGGATCGCGGCCAGCGCGAACGGGATGCCGACGTAGAAGCACCAGCGCCAGCCCAGCCAGGAGGTGTCCACGATGACGCCGCCGATCAGCGGGCCGCCGATGGTGGCGAGCGCGAAGACCGCACCGAAGTAGCCGCTGTACCGGCCGCGCTCGCGCGGCGGGACCATCGCGGCCAGGCAGATCTGGCCCAGCGCGACGACACCGCCCGCGCCGACGCCCTGCAGCGCGCGGCAGGCGATCAGTTCACCGGTGTTCTGCGAGAGCCCGGCCAGCGCGGAGGTCGCGATGTAGATCAGCAGGGCGATCTGCAGCAGCAGCTTCTTGCTGGCGAGGTCGGAGAGCTTGCCCCAGATCGGGGTGGAGGCGGTGAGGGTGAGCAGGGCCGCGGTGATCACCCAGGTGTAGGCGGACTGGCCGCCGTGCAGGTCGGCCAGGATGTGCGGCAGGGCGTTGGAGACGACGGTCGAGGAGAGCACGGCCACGAAGAGGCCGAGCAGCAGGCCGGAGAGCGCCTCCATCACCTGCCGGTGGGTCATCTGTTGGTTGTCGGCGGCGGCGGCGGTGCCGCTCGCGGCCTCGGTGGTCACGGTCATCTGGGTCCTTCGGCGCAGGCGTGCGGGATACGCGCATCATGAAACTTCGTTGCCTTAAGCAACCATAGGCCTAAATGGTTGAATTAGGCAACTTTCCTCAAGGTCGAGTAAAGGCCCGCACCGCGGGCCCCGGTCACACCCTCGCAGCCGCCCGACTCAGCGGGCACCCGGCTCAGCGGGCACCCGGCTCAATCGGCCGCCGGCTCCCCCAGGACGTCGTTGAAGCGGTGCAGCAGTTCCCCGAAGCGGACCACGTCCTCCGGCGACCAGCCGCCCATCACCTCGCGCACCCGTCGCATCCGGACGTCCCGGGCGGCCAGGAAGCGCCGTCGCCCGTCCTCGGTCAGCGACACCAGCGCGGCCCGGCGGTCCAGCGGGTCCGCCTCCCGGGCCACCAGGCCGAGTTCCTCCAACGCGCGGATCTGCCGGCTCACCGTCGCCTTGCCCACCGCGAAGTGCACGCCGACGTCGGTCACCCGGACCCGGCCGGCCTGCTCGATGTAGCCGAGCATGCTGTACGCCATGCCCTCCAGTCCGGGGTGCACCCGGCGTGAGAGTTCGGCCACTCCGGCCCGGCCCCGCCGGAACATCAGCGCGACCTCGCGCTCCACCGCCACCAGGGCTTCCTCGTCGCTCACCGCGCCAGTATCGCCCAGCGGCACCGGCCGGAATCCGACACGGGAGGTACGACAACCCAACTACTTCATGGTATGAAGTATTGGTTCTGGAAGATCCGTTTTTCCCCGATACGCAAGGAGATGTGGATGGCAGCCCCAGGGCAGGGTTTCGTCGCCGAACTGAAGAGCGCGGTCACCCCGCGCGCGGCACTGCTCGTGATCGGAGTGCTGCTGCTCCAGCTCGGCTTCATCACCTCCTACATCGGGGCGCTGCACAAGCCCGCCCCGCACAACCTCTCCATCGCGGTGGTCGCCCCGCCGCAGGTCGCCCCCAAGCTGATCGGGGCACTGGAGGGGGTCCCGAACGACGCCGTCAAGGCCGTCACCGCGCCGGACGCCGAGACCGCGACCGCGCAGATCAAGGACCAGAAGATCTACGCCGCGTGGGTCGTGAACCCGAACGGCACCGAGGACACCCTGCTGGTCGGCGGCGCCCGCGGTCCGTCCGCGGCCAAGGCCGCCGAGAGCATCACCACCGCGATCGACCAGACCCAGGGCCGTACGGTCAAGGTCCAGGACGTCGTGCCGCTCGCCAAGGGCGACACCAACGGCCTCTCCTCCTTCTACCTGGTGATCGGCTGGTGCGTCGGCGGCTACCTGGTCGCCTCGATCCTCGGCATCAGCGCCGGCTCCAAGCCGGCCAACGCGAACCGCCTGCTGATCCGCCTGGGCGTCCTGGCGCTCTACTCGATCGCGGCCGGCATCGGCGGCACGGTCATCGCCGGACCGGTGCTGGACGCGCTGCCCGGCTCGATCCTCTCCCTGTCCGCCATCGGCGCCCTGGTGGTCTTCTCGGTCGGCGCCTTCACCATGGCGCTGCAGTGCCTGTTCGGGATCATCGGCATCGGCCTCGCGGTGCTGGTCTTCGTCGTCCTGGGCAACCCGAGCGCGGGCGGCGTCTACCCGGCACCGATGATGCCGCCGTTCTGGCGGGCCATCGGCTCGGTGATCCCGAACGGCGCCGGCACCGGCGCCACCAAGTCGATCGCCTACTTCGGCTCGACCAACCTGGGGATGCCGATCCTGGTCCTGGTGCTCTGGGCGCTGGTCGGCATCGGCATCGCCTTCCTGGCCGTCCTGCGCGGCCCCCGCGCCGAGCAGCGCGAGCCCGCCGCCGCGGAGGCCTGACGCCACCGAGGCCCGGTCCTCCCCCACCGCACCGAGCCCCCGGCCCCACCGGCCGGGGGCTCGGCCCGTTCCGGCACCGGGGCTCCGGGCACCGGGCACCGGGCACCGGGGCGCGGCCCGTTCCGGGCGGGTGGTCCCAGCCGGGGGTCAGCCGCCCGCGAGCAGCCCCGGGTCGGCGACGACGGCGCGGACGACGCGCACCGCCGCGCCCAGCAGCGGGCCGCGGCGGCCCAGCCGGGAGACGGTCAGCCGGTCCTCGGCCCACGGCCGGACGGTGACCCGGGCAACCAGTTCGGCGCGCATGGCGGGGAGCAGCCAGGGTGCCAGCCGGGCGTAGCCGCCGCCCAGCACGACCTCGGCCGGGTCCAGCAGGTTGACCGCGCCGGCGGCCGCGATGCCGAGCGCCGACCCGGCGCCGGCCAGGGCCGCGCGGGCCGGTTCCTCGCCGGCCTCGGCGCGGTCGGCGAGCAGCGTCACCCAGTCGCCCCGGGCGCCGGTCAGGCCGGCCGCCCGCAGCACCGCCGCCTCGCCCGCGTACTGCTCCAGGCAGCCGTGCGCCCCGCAGGCGCAGCGGCGGCCCGCGGGGTGGACCGGCACGTGGCCGAACTCGCCCGCGTGGCCGCGCGCGCCGCGCAGCAGGCGCCCGCCGACGATGATCGCCGCGCCGACCCCGGCCTCGGCGGAGACGTACAGGAAGTCCTCCGCCCCGTCGCCCAGCCAGTGCTCGGCCAGTCCGCCGAGGTTGGCCTCGTTGTCGGCCTCGACCGGCAGCTCGGCCAGGCCGTCGGCGGCCGGTCGCAGCGCGGCGCGCAGTTCGGCGGCCAGCGGGACGTCCTGCCAGCCCAGGTTGGCGGCCCGCTGCAGCACCGCGCCGGATTCGCCGACCAGGCCGGGGACGGCCAGGGTGAGTCCGGCCGGGCGCAGGCCCGCCTCGGTGACGGCCGAGCGCAGCAGCCGGGCGAGGTCGGCCATGACGGCGGCGGGTGCCCGGCCGTGGTTGGAGATCTCCTGACGCCGAACGGCGCGGACCTCCCCGCGCAGGTCGACCACGCAGGCGCCCAGGTGCCGGACACCGATCTCGGCGCCGAGGCCGCCGGGCCCGAGCGGGTTGAGTCCGAGCGCGGTGCCGGGGCGGCCGACCTTGCCGCTGGGTGCGGCGGGGCCCTCCTCGACCACCAGGCCGCCGGCGATCAGCTGTTCGGCGAGCGAGGAGACCGCGGCCCTGGTCAGTCCGGTCTCGGCGGCCACTTCGGCGCGCGAGCGCGGGCCGCTCGCGATCACTCCGAGCACCAGGGCCAGGTTGGCCCGGCGCATGCCCTGCTGGCTGGCGGGCCCGGTCCGGACACCGTCCGGTTCGTGCATCAGGCTCACCTCGCCCCTTACGGCACATCCCGTGGCATCTCGGGTGCAGCGTAACCGGCTTCCGGGGGCACCGCCCTCACCAGAGCGGCCTCGGCCCCGGGGTGCTCGGCGGGGTGCTCGGCGAGCCGGGTGAAGACCCACCGCTGCATCGCCCAGAAGCGGAACAGCATCGCGACGAAGGTGCCGACGACCATGCCGCTGAGGAAGTCCGCGACCTCCTGGGCGAAGGAGCTGATGTACGGCTCGCGCAGGTCCAGGACGTAGCGGGAGATCGCCAGCGGTACGTCGTTGACGCCGATCGCCACCACGCTGACCAGGAAGAACAGCAGGGCCTCACGCTGCCGGCCGCCGGCCCGGAAGGCCCAGCTGCGGTTCAGCACGTACGAGACGACGGTGGCGATCACGGTCGCGACGGTCAGCGCGATCACCGGCTTGTGCTGCAGCACGGTGAACTTGAGCTGGAGGTTGATCGCCATGGTGAGCACGAAGCAGGAGCCCCCGACCAGCAGGAACTTCACCAGCCGGCGGTGCCGCACCAGGAAGGGGCGCAGCCGGTCCGGCACCCGGGCCAGCGCGCGCTGCGTGGGGGACGGCATCTCCGCAGTCTCGCACGCGGAGATGCCGTCGGCCCCTCGGACCAGCGGTTCGCCGATCAGACGGCGACCAGCACCTCGGCCGGCTCCAGCGCCAGCTTCAGCACCTCGCGGACGTCCGCCACCGGGTGGACCGTGAGCCGCTCCAGCACCTCGGCCGGGACGTCGTCCAGGTCGGCCTCGTTGCGCTTGGGGATGATCACCGTGGTGACCCCGGCTCGGTCGGCGGCGAGCAGCTTCTGCTTCACCCCGCCGATCGGCAGAACCCGCCCGGTCAGCGACACCTCGCCGGTCATCGCCACGTCGGTGCGCACCTTGCGGCCGGAGAGCAGCGAGGCCAGCGCCGTGGTCATGGTGATGCCGGCGCTCGGCCCGTCCTTGGGGACGGCTCCGGCCGGGACGTGCAGGTGCACGCCGCGGTCGCGCAGCGAGGTGACCGGCAGTTCCAGCTCGGCGCCGCGCGAGCGCAGGAAGGAGAGCGCGATGTGCGCGGACTCCTTCATCACGTCGCCCAGCTGCCCGGTGAGGGTCAGCCCGGTGCCGCCGGTCTCGGCGTCGGCCAGCGAGGCCTCGATATAGAGGACGTCGCCGCCGGCGCCGGTCACCGCGAGGCCGGTGGCCACGCCGGGGACGGCGGTGCGGCGCTCGGCCGGTTCCTGGGCGGACTCCGGCACGTGGTGCGGGCGTCCGATCAGGGCGCGCAGGTCCGCCGCGCCGACCGTGGCGGGCAGCTCGCGCTCGCCCAGCTCGGCCTGTGCGGCGATCTTGCGCAGCACCCGGGCGATCGAGCGCTCCAGGGTCCGGACGCCGGCCTCGCGGGTGTACTCCCCGGCGAGCTTGCGCAGCGCGGTCTCGTCCACGCTGACCTGCTCGCCGCCGAGGCCGGCCTTCTCCAGCTGGCGCGGGAGCAGGTGGTCGCGGGCGATGACGACCTTCTCGTCCTCGGTGTAGCCGTCCAGCCGGACCAGCTCCATCCGGTCGAGCAGCGGCTCGGGGATGGCTTCCAGCACGTTGGCGGTGGCGAGGAAGACGACGTCGGAGAGGTCGAGCTCGACCTCCAGGTAGTGGTCCCGGAAGGTGTGGTTCTGCGCCGGGTCCAGCACCTCCAGCAGGGCGGCGGCCGGGTCGCCGCGGTAGTCGGAGCCGACCTTGTCGATCTCGTCGAGCAGGACGACCGGGTTCATCGAGCCGGCCTCCTTGATCGCCCGCACCACCCGGCCGGGCAGCGCGCCGACGTAGGTGCGCCGGTGGCCGCGGATCTCGGCCTCGTCCCGGACGCCGCCGAGCGCGACCCGGACGAACGAGCGGCCCATGGCACGGGCCACCGACTCGCCGAGCGAGGTCTTGCCGACGCCGGGCGGGCCGACCAGCGCGAGCACCGCGCCTCCTCGGCGGCCGCCGATCAGGCCGAGCCCCTGGTCTGCCCGGCGCTTGCGGACGGCGAGGTACTCGACGATGCGCTCCTTCACGTCGGCCAGGCCGGCGTGGTCGGCGTCCAGCACCGCGCGGGCGCCGGCGATGTCGTAGGCGTCCTCGCTCCGCTCGTTCCAGGGCAGTTCCAGGACGGTGTCCAGCCAGGTGCGGATCCAGGAGCCCTCGGGGGACTGGTCGGACGCGCGCTCCAGCTTGTCGACCTCCTTGAGCGCGGCCTCGCGGACCTTCTCGGGCAGGTCGGCGGCCTCGACCCGGGCGCGGTAGTCGCCCTCCTCGTCGGCCGCTTCGCCGTTCAGCTCGGCCAGCTCCTTGCGGACGGCGTCCAGCTGGCGGCGGAGCAGGAACTCCTTCTGCTGCTTGGCCACGCCCTCCTCGACGTCCTTGCGGATGGTGTCGTTGACCTCCTCCTCGGCGAGGTGGTCGCGCAGCAGGGTCAGCGCGTACTCCAGGCGGGCGACCTGGTCGGCCTCCAGCAGCACCTTGAGCTTCTGCTCGGCGGTGGCGAAGGACGCGTAGCCGATGTTGTCGGCGAGTTCGCCGACGCCCTCGATCTGCGCCACCCGGTCCACGATCTGCCAGGCGCCGCGCTTGCGCAGCCACTGGGTGGACAGCGCCTTGTACTCCTTGACCAGCTCGGCGGCCCGGCCGGCCACCGGGGTGCCCACCGAGGACTCCCGGAACGGCGTGGTCTCCACCCAGAGGGCGGCGCCGGGGCCGGTGGTGCCGACGCCGATCCGGACCCGGCGCACGGCGCGCACCAGCGCGGCAGGCTGCCCGATCGTGCCCGGGCCATCGGCCAGCCGGCCGACCTGTTCCACGGTGGCCAGCGTGCCGACCGCCGCGTACGAGCCGTCCACCCGCGGGACCAGCAGGACCTGTGGCTTGGTGCCGCCGGCGGCCGCGGCCCGGGCGGCCTCGACCGCTGCGCGGACCTCGGTGTCCTTCAGGTCCAGCGGGACGACCATGCCCGGCAGGACGACCTCGTCGTCCAGCGGCAGCACGGGCAGGGTGAGCGGAGTGGACGTCGATGCCATGGTCTCTCCCCAGTCAGTGAAGTTGAGTCGACCTGACTAAGGCCTGGCGGGCGCCGGATGTTCCCCGGACTTCGTTCGCCGTGAGCGAACACGATCCGGCCGGGAAGGCCCGCGGACGGGGCCGCGGGCGGGCCGTCAAAAGAACGTGAAAAGAGCGCTGAGTGATTCCTGGGAAACCCTCGGCACGCGAAGGGAGCGTCAAGCACGGAGAGCCCGGAGAAACCCGCGGAGCCCGCGGAGCCCGCGGAGCCCGCGGAGCCCGGAGCGGACTTCGGCGCGCGGACCTCAGCGCACGGCCCGCACGGGGGCCCCGCCGCGCGCGGGCGCGGGCACGGCGCCGCCGACCGTCGCCGCGGCCGGACGGAGCCGGGGCGGGCGCCGCTCGGTGCGGCGCAGCCAGCGCCACAGCGCCACCCCGGTGAGTACCGCCGCCGGGTGCCCCACCGCGGTGACGACGTCCTTGTCGGAGGCGATCTGCTCGGCGATCATCAGCCCGGCGCCGCCCAGCGCGAGCAGCCGCCCGCGCCAGGAGAGCAGCCCGGCCACCGCGCCCAGGCAGGCGAGCACGCCGTAGCTGACCCCGATGTCCAGGTGGTCCATCACCTCGGGCGCCATCCGCCCGGTCTCCACCGCGATGATCACCACGCCCTGGGAGAGCAGGGTGGCCGCGACGTGGCCGACCGCGAAGACCGCCGCCGCCCGGGCGGACCCGACCTTGCGCTCCAGTGGCGCGAGGGTGAACGCGAATCCCCAGAGATAGGGCATCCACACCTCGCCGGCCACCCAGAAACCACTCAGGACCAGGGCACGCAAAGGGTGCTGCAGCAGGTTGTGGCCGTCCGAGCTGGAAGCTTCCTGCAGTCGCTGCACGAGTTCCGGATCGGCGAATTTCGCGAAGGTCGTGGTGGCGCCCACGACCGCGAGGTATCCGAGCGTGAAGGGGTTGCGCCGGGGCGTGGGAACGCGGTCCAGCAGCCATTGGACGGCGCCGGCGCGCAGGCCGTGCCGGAGCATTCCGTACGGCGCTCCCGCGGGCACGCGCCCGTCGGCACCCTGCCGCAGTCCCGCCATGCCGCCTCCGCTCCACACCCGCAGCCACCGGCTCCCGCCCGGTGCCCAACGTACCGGCGCGCACCACGGATTCCGCCCGGTCGGGTGTTGTCGTGCCCACGGTACGTCGAGGTTCTGGGAGGCACCTGGGAAAAGCCGGTGAAGACCGTCGCCGCAGCGGAGTGCCGGATTCCAGGCATTGGTCCAGACCTTCTCCCGATTAACGCGTCAGTAGGGCCTCTGACCGGCGACTTGATGTCAACTCGACTGCATACGTACCGTTACGCAGTGAAAAATCGCCGGGTAAGGTATCGGCCCGTGCCCACTCGTGCAGTGGGTCCGCGGGCGGCCGGAACGGCCGGCCCACGGGCCGGAAACGTCCGGTCCACCTGCCGGAAAGCATCCGCTGTCCGTACGCTGCGAAGTGCGCGGGAGAAGTGGGCGGCCGACAAATCCGTCCTCGCCTCCCGATCACGCAACGGGACGGCGGACCCGGCACAGTCCACGACGGAACAAGACTACGAGCGGAGCCCCGCCATCCCCACAGGTGGCCGGCCCGCAGCCCTGGGGGCGGTGGCGTGACCGTGACAGAAATTCAGCAGGACAACCACACCGGCGGCACGGTGAGCAGCCAACGCAGAGTGCTGGTGGTGGAGGACGAGCCGACGATCGCCGAGTCGATCGCGGCCCGACTGGGTGCGGAGGGCTTCAAGGTCGCCGTGGCCCACGACGGCCCCGGCGCGGTCGACGGCTTCCACACCTGGCAGCCGGACCTTGTCGTCCTCGACATCATGCTGCCCGGCTTCGACGGCCTGGAGGTGTGCCGCCGGATCCAGGCCCAACGCCCGGTCCCGGTACTGATGCTGACCGCGCGCGACGACGAGACGGACCTGCTGGTCGGCCTCGGCGTCGGTGCGGACGACTACATGACCAAGCCGTTCTCGATGCGCGAACTGGCCGCCCGGGTCAACGTGCTGCTGCGCCGCGTCGAGCGCGCCCAGCAGGCCGCCCGGACACCCGCGCTCGGCAGCCTGCGCTTCGGTGAACTGGAGATCGACCACGTGCAGCGCCGGGTCCGGCTGGCCTCGGGCGACGTCCACCTGACGCCGACCGAGTTCGACCTGCTCGCCTGCCTGGCCGCCCAGCCGCGCGCGGTGCTCACCCGCGAGCAGCTGCTGGCCGAGGTCTGGGACTGGACCGACGCGTCCGGCACCCGCACCGTGGACAGCCACGTCAAGGCACTGCGCCGGAAGATCGGCGCCAGCTGGATCCGCACCGTGCACGGTGTCGGGTACGCACTGGAGGCCCCGCTCTCCTGACGGCGAGCCTCGGGCGACGGGCCACCGGGGGGCCCGTGTCCCGATCGACGCCGTGCCACCACGCGGGGGACACACGCGGGACCACAGGGACCAATGACCTTTCCACAGCAACGCAACGGGGAATCCGACGGCGCGCGGCCGCAGCCGCTGGCCGTCCGTGCCGCCCGCCGGGTCTGGGCCGACATCCGGCCGCTCGACCCGGTCCGCTCGATCAAGGGCAAACTCGCCCTGCTCGTGATCGTCTCCGTGTTCCTGGCCACCGGGATGGTGGTCGTGGCGATCAGGTCCGAGACCCAGATCCGGATCATCATGGTCTTCTCCATGATCGCCTCGCTGCTCTTCATGCAGTTCCTCGCGCACGGGCTGACCGCCCCCCTGCGCGAGATGACGGACGCCGCCCGCGCGATGGCCTCCGGCGACTACAGCCGCCGGGTCGAGGTGAGCTCGCGCGACGAGATCGGCGAACTGGCGGCCGCCTTCAACGGGATGGCCGCCGACCTGGAGGCCGCCGACCAGCACCGCCGCGAGCTGGTCGCCAACGTCTCGCACGAGCTGCGCACGCCGATCGCCGCGCTGCGCGCCGTCCTGGAGAACGTGGTCGACGGCGTCGTCCAGCCCAATCCGGCGACCCTGGGGGCCGCGCTGGAGCAGACCGAGCGGCTCGGCCGCCTGGTCACCCACCTGCTCGACCTCTCCAAGATCGACGGCGGCGTGGTCGACCTGGACGCCCGCCCCTTCGAGGTGCGCGAGTTCCTGGACGGCGTGCTGCGCGGGGTCACCGTGGACGGCGCGACGGCGGGCGGGGCCTTCTCCCGGCGCGGGGACGTCCGGCTGGCCCTGGAGGTCAGTCCGGCCGGCCTGACCGGCGTGGCGGACCCGGAACGGCTCCACCAGGTGGTCGCCAACCTGGTCGACAACGCCTGCAAGCACTCGCCGCCCGGCGGCACCGTGACGGTGCGCGCGCGCCCCGGCGGCGAGGACGGCGCCCTGCTGCTGGAGGTCCAGGACGAGGGCCCGGGCATCCCCCTGGCCGACCGCACCCGGGTCTTCGAGCGGTTCAGCCGCAGCGGCACCGCGACCGCGTCCGGAGCGGGCGCGGACGGCGGCACCGGCCTGGGCCTGGCCATCGCCCGCTGGGCGGTGGAGCTGCACGGCGGACGGATCGCGGTGGCCGAGTCGCCGAGCGGCTGCCGGATCGAGGTCCGCCTGCCCGGGCAGCGTCAGGACGACGGCCGGGACATTTGTCACAGATCCGACACAGACGCATACGAAGATCGTTAGAGGATTTCCGCAGGTCTTTGTCCGGTTTCATCCGGATATAGACGCAGTTCGGGGCCGATCGCTTCCCTGCAGATACGGCTTTCTAACGCACTTTTTCAGCCAAAGTGCAGGTCAGGACTGTGATCTGGACGACGCCTGGCCCCCGGGGACTGCGCGATCACCGGTCAGGGGCGTAGCCTTAATCCCCGCTGTCCAAACATCCCAAAAGGAAGCGGAAGAGGGCGGTTGCCGCCGTGTCGCCACAGTCCCCTGAAACCCCCAACAGCTCGGCTAGCTCCACAGGCTTCGGCCCCAATGAGTGGCTCGTCGACGAGATCTACCAGCAGTACCTCCAGGACCCGAACTCGGTCGACCGAGCCTGGTGGGACTTTTTCGCCGACTACAAGCCCGGTACCGAGGTGACCCCAGTGACCCAGGCCGCGACCCAGGCCGGCCCCACGCCGACCCCTGCCGCTGCCCCCGCGCCCGCCGCCGCTGCTCCGGCCGCGACCGCCCCCGCCGCACCGGCCGCCCAGGCCGCTCCGGCGCCGGCTGCCGCCCCGCTCGCCGCCGCGCCCGCCGCGCCCCCGGCTCCGAAGGCCGCCGCCCCGGCCGCGGCCGCGCCCGCCGCCACCGCCGGACCCGAACTGGTCCAGCTGCGCGGCCCGGCGAAGGCCGTCGCCACCAACATGGACGCCTCGCTGGAGGTGCCGACCGCCACCTCGGTCCGCGCCGTGCCGGCGAAGCTGTTGATCGACAACCGCATCGTCATCAACAACCACCTGCAGCGCGCCCGCGGTGGCAAGGTCTCCTTCACCCACCTGATCGGTTACGCCCTGGTCCAGGCCATCAAGGCCGCCCCGGGCATGAACCACAGCTACAAGGTGGAGGACGGCAAGGCCTTCCTGGTCAAGCCGGAGCACGTCAACCTCGGCCTGGCCATCGACCTGGTCAAGCCGAACGGCGACCGCCAGCTCGTCGTCGCGGCCATCAAGAAGGCCGAGACGCTCGACTTCTTCGGCTTCTGGCAGGCCTACGAGGACATCGTCCGCCGGGCCCGCGCCAACAAGCTGACCATGGACGACTTCACCGGCGTCACGGTCTCGCTGACCAACCCCGGCGGCATCGGCACCGTGCACTCCGTGCCGCGCCTGATGCAGAACCAGGGCACCATCGTCGGCGTCGGCGCCATGGAGTACCCGGCCGAGTTCCAGGGCTCCGCCCCGGAGACCCTGTCCCGCCTGGGCGTCTCCAAGATCATGACGCTGACCTCGACCTACGACCACCGCGTCATCCAGGGCGCGGCGTCCGGCGAGTTCCTGCGCGAGATCCACCGTCTGCTGCTCGGCGAGAACGGCTTCTACGACGAGATCTTCGAGTCGCTGCGGATCCCGTACGAGCCGGTCCGCTGGGCCACCGACGTCGCCACCACCCACGACGACGAGGTCAACAAGACCGCGCGCGTCATGGAGCTGATCCACTCCTACCGGGTCCGCGGTCACCTGATGGCCGACACCGACCCGCTGGAGTACAAGCAGCGCAAGCACCCCGACCTGGACGTCACCACGCACGGCCTCACCCTGTGGGACCTGGAGCGCGAGTTCGCGGTCGGCGGCTTCGGCGGCCAGAAGATGATGAAGCTCCGCGACATCCTCGGCCTGCTGCGCAACACGTACTGCCGCACCGTCGGCATCGAGTACATGCACATCCAGGACCCGAAGCAGCGCAAGTGGCTGCAGGACCGCCTGGAGAAGCCGTACTCGAAGCCCGAGCGCGAGGAGCAGCTGCGGATCCTGCGCCGGCTGAACTCGGCCGAGGCGTTCGAGACCTTCCTGCAGACCAAGTACGTCGGGCAGAAGCGCTTCTCGCTGGAGGGCGGTGAGTCGCTGATCGCGCTGCTGGACGCGACCATCGACGCCGCCGCCGAGCACCGCATCGACGAGGCCGTCATCGGGATGGCCCACCGCGGCCGCCTGAACGTGCTGGCCAACATCGTCGGCAAGCCGTACGGCAAGATCTTCGGCGAGTTCGAGGGCAACCTCGACCCGAAGTCGATGCACGGCTCCGGCGACGTCAAGTACCACCTGGGCGCCGAGGGCACCTTCACCGGCCTGGACGGCGAGACCATCAAGGTCTCGCTCGCCGCGAACCCCTCCCACCTGGAGGCCGTGGACCCGGTCGTCGAGGGCATCGCCCGCGCCAAGCAGGACATCCTGGACCAGGGCGGCACCACCTTCCCGGTGCTGCCGATCCAGATCCACGGCGACGCGGCCTTCGCCGGCCAGGGCGTCGTCGCGGAGACCCTGAACATGTCGCAGCTGCGCGGCTACCGCACCGGCGGCACCGTGCACGTCGTGGTGAACAACCAGGTCGGCTTCACCGCCGCCCCGGCGTCCTCGCGCTCCTCGATGTACTGCACCGACGTGGCCCGCATGATCGAGGCCCCGATCTTCCACGTGAACGGCGACGACCCGGAGGCCGTGGTCCGCGTCGCGCGGCTCGCCTTCGAGTTCCGCCAGGAGTTCCACAAGGACGTGGTGATCGACCTCATCTGCTACCGCCGCCGCGGTCACAACGAGGCCGACAACCCGTCGTTCACCCAGCCGCTGATGTACGACCTGATCGACAAGAAGCGCTCGGTGCGCAAGCTGTACACCGAGGGCCTGATCGGTCGCGGCGACATCACCATGGAAGAGGCGGAGCAGGCGCTCCAGGACTTCCAGGGCCAGCTGGAGAAGGTCTTCGCCGAGGTCCGCGACGCGGCCCAGGCGCCGGCCGACGCCACCGCCGGCAAGCCGGTCGCCGACTTCCCGGTCTCCATCCAGACCGGCATCTCCCAGGAGATGGTCAAGCGGATCGCCGCCTCCCAGGTCAACCACCCGGACTGGCTGACGGTCCACCCGCGTCTGCTGCCGCAGCTGCAGCGCCGCGCCGGCTCGGTCGAGGACAACACCATCGACTGGGCGATGGGCGAGACCCTCGCCATCGGCTCGCTGCTCATGGAGGGCCACCCGGTCCGCCTGGCCGGCCAGGACAGCCGCCGTGGCACCTTCGGCCAGCGGCACGCCGTCCTGATCGACCGCAAGACCGGCGAGGACTACACCCCGCTGCAGTACCTCACCGAGGACCAGGCCCGCTACACCGTCTACGACAGCCTGCTGTCGGAGTACGCGGCCATGGGCTTCGAGTACGGCTACTCGCTGACCCGCCCGAACGCGCTGGTCATGTGGGAGGCGCAGTTCGGCGACTTCGTCAACGGCGCGCAGACCATGGTGGACGAGTACATCGCCTCCGCCGAGCAGAAGTGGGGCCAGCACTCCGGCGTCACCCTGCTGCTGCCGCACGGCTACGAGGGCCAGGGCCCGGACCACTCGTCCGCCCGCCCGGAGCGCTTCCTGCAGATGTGCGCGCAGGACAACATGACGGTCGCCATGCCGACCCTGCCGTCGAACTACTTCCACCTGCTGCGCTGGCAGGCGCACAACCCGCACCACAAGCCGCTGGTCGTCTTCACCCCGAAGTCGATGCTGCGTCTGAAGGCCGCGGCGAGTGCGACCGAGGAGTTCCTGTCCGGCTCGTTCCGCCCGGTCATCGGCGACACCACCGTCGACCCGGCGCAGGTCCGCAAGGTGGTCATCACCGCCGGCAAGTTCTACTACGACCTGGAGGCGGCCCGCACCGAGCGCGGCGTCACCGACACCGCGATCGTCCGGGTCGAGCGGCTCTACCCGCTGCCGGTGGCCGAGCTCCAGGAGGAGCTGGCCCGCTACGGCGACAACGTCCAGTTCGTCTGGGCGCAGGAGGAGCCGGACAACCAGGGTGCCTGGCCGTTCATCGCGATGAACCTGGTCGACCACCTGCAGGTCGCCATCGGCCGCAGCGCCGGCGGCTCCCGCCTGCGCCGCGTCGCCCGCACGACGGCCTCGTCCCCGGCGGTCGGCTCGGCCAAGCGGCACATCGCCGAGCAGCAGGCGCTGATCGAAGAGGTCTTCTCGCTCTGACGCCCTGAGGCTCCGGTGCCCTGACGCACCGAAACGACGCGGCCCACGCTCTCCCACCCGGGAGAGCGGGGGCCGCTTCGTTTCGGGGAGAACCGTTTCACCGCCGGGCCATGCCAAGGTCCCAGCTCTGCAACCAAACCGGAGCCCCGGTGCACGGGATCCTGACGGATCGATAGGTTATGCCTCGCCAGTAGGACGCCGGACGCCCGTCATCGCGCCCCGCCGACTCGGCCGTACCGCCTCACCGCTCTCCCAGGGGGATCACCACATGACCGCCGACACGCCTCGGGACGCCGAAAAGCTCCCGCCGGTCTTCCAGCCGCTCCTCCCGGACGACCCCAAGGAGGTCGGCGGCTACCGGCTGTTCGCCCGGCTCGGCGCCGGCGGCATGGGCCGGGTCTACCTGTCGTACACCCCGGGCGGGCGCCCGGTCGCGCTCAAGGTGGTGCGCCCGGAGTTCGCCGAGGACGGCGAGTTCCGCCGCCGCTTCGCCCAGGAGGTCAGCAACGCCCAGCGGATCCACGGGCTCTACACCGCGCAGGTGATCGACTCCGGCGGCCTGGACTCCGACGCCCCCTGGCTGGTCACCGCGTACGTCCCCGGCCCGTCCCTGCAGCAGGTGGTGCGCGAGCACGGCGCGCTGCCGGTACGCACCGTCCTGCTGCTGATGGGCGGCATCGCCGAGGCCCTGCAGGCGATCCACAGCGTCGAGGTGGTCCACCGCGACCTCAAGCCCGCCAACGTGCTGGTCGCCGGCGACGGCCCGCGGGTCATCGACTTCGGCATCGCCCGGGCCGCCGACGCCACCGCGCTGACCGGCACCGGCTACCGGATCGGCTCCCCCGCCTTCATGTCCCCCGAGCAGGCCCAGGGCCGCCCGGTCAGCCCGGCCACCGACGTCTTCGCGCTCGGCGCCCTGGCCGCGTACGTGGCCGGCGGCACCGCGCCGTTCGGCGACGGCCCGGACACCGCGGTGCTCTACCGGGTGGTGCACGAGGAGGCCGACCTGTCGGCCGTCCCCGCGGACCTGCGCGAACTGATCCAGCGCTGCCTGGCGAAGAGCCCGGAGGACCGCCCGAAGCCCGCCGAGATCATCCAGGTCGCCCGCAACCACCCGGAGGTCGGCGGCCAGCTGCGGTTCGGCGACGACTGGCTGCCGCGCCAGGTCAACACCGAGATCACCCGCCGCTCGGACCTGCCCAAGACTCCCCCGACCCCGCTGCCGGCCGCGCCCGCCACCCCGCCGACGCCGGTGCCCGCGATGCCCGCCGCCCCGGCCACTCCCCCGCCGCCGCCCGTCGCGCCGACCCACCCGGCCACCGTCCCGATCCACCCGGCGAACGCCGCGCACCCGCCGCAGCAGCCCGCGACGCCCCCGACGGGCTTCGCGCCGCCGCCGCTCGGCTCGTACGGCGCCCCGCAGCCGCCCACCGAGTCGCCGACCGCCCCGGTGCTGACCTCGCCGCCGACCGTCCACCTGCAGCCGGAGCCGCCGTCCTTCGACACCCCGCCGCCCGGCCCGGTGGTGACCGCCGACCCGGCGCCCGAGCCGGAGCCCAAGCGCAAGGGCGGGGTGTCCTGGAAGGTGCTGCTCACCGTCGCCCTGGTGATGGCGGTCGGCGGCACCGCGGGCGGCGTGGTGCTCATGAAGAAGCTGGACGACGGCAAGAAGAAGGACACCAGCAGCAGCCAGTCCAGCCAGACCAGCCAGTCCGGCCCGAAGCCGGCGCCCAGCCAGAGCGACGGCACCTCCCCCAGCCCGAGCAGCACGTTCACCAACTCGCCGGTGACGGCCGCGCCCTCGAAGTCCGCCCCCGGCACCGTCTCGGCCCCCGCCCGGCCGAACGGCTACTCCCTGATGCTGGACAAGAAGTCGCTGGCGATCCCCGGGGCCGACTACTCCTCCGACTCCTACCGGATCGACCTGGACGCGGGCACCGTGGTGCCGCGCTCCAACGACATCAAGTGGGGCCTGGGCGTGGTCAACGCCGGCGGCGGCAGCGGCAGCAAGGCCAACTCCTTCACCAGCTACGGCGACAACAAGTCGGACTTCGCGGTGATCACCGAGCTGTCCGTCACCGCCGAGCAGTGCGCGGCCGCGATCGACTCCCGGCCGGACACCGACCTCTCGTACAACCGGGTGGCACCCGGCCGCCTGCTCTGCGTCCGCGACCGGGTCACCCACAACATCGCCATCGCGGCGATCGAACAGGCCGACCCGACCACCGGGGCCGCCAAGGTCACCGTCAGCACCTGGCGGGCCAGCTGACCGGTCTATCCTGACCAGGTCAATCCCCATCGGACCGGAGCGAACCGTGTACTTCACCGACCGAGGCATCGAGGAGCTGGCGAACCGGCGCGGCGAGGAGGAGGTCACCTTCGAGTGGCTGGCCGAGCGCCTGCGCGAGTTCGTCGACCTCAACCCGGACTTCGAGATCCCGGTCGAGCGGCTGGCCACCTGGCTGGCCCGGCTCGACGACGAGGACGACGAGTGACCCGGTGACGGCCGTCGAGAGGCCCGGGAGGCAACCGCCTCCCGGGCCTCTCGCGTGTCTCCGGGCGGTCTTCGCGGGTGTCCTCCCCCGGTGTCCCGTAGGGGAAGCCTCGGGGGCGGTTCGGGGTCGGGATCGGGGTCCGGCACACTTGACTCTCCCGGCACGCGATATATCGTCTTTTGCAGGGAACGCGATACATCGCGATCGGCAACGGGAGGCGGCAGAGATGAGCCAGTGGACGATCGAGGGGCCGGGCCGGACCACCTTCGACGAGGAGGTCCGCGCGCTGCACGTACGGATCATCGAGGGCACGGTGAACGTGGTGGCCGCCGAGGGCCCCGCCCGTCTGGAGGTCACCGAGCTGGAGGGTGACCCGCTGCACGTGACCGTGGTGGACGGCGTCCTGACGGTCACCTACAAGGACATCAACAGCTGGGGCGAGTTCGGCGACTGGCTCAAGTCGGTCGGCTCGGTCAAGAGCTTCTTCGGCACCCTCAAGCGCAAGCGGGTCGCCGGCATCACCCTGACCGTCCCGGCCGACGCCGACGTCAAGGTCGGCACCGTCTCCGCCGACGCCACCGTCTCCGGCATCGCCGGGCACGTCTCGGTGCAGAGCGCCAACGGTGACACCACGCTGGTCGGGCTGACCGGCCGCACCGACGCCAACACCGTCACCGGCGACATCGACGCCCAGGCGGTCGGCGGCCGGCTCCGGGTCAACAGCGTCTCCGGGCAGCTCACCGTGGTCGCCGGCACCGCCGACCGGATCCACGCCAACGCCGTCACCGGCGCCGTCACCCTGGACCTCGACGTCGACGGCGAGGCCGACGTCAAGGTCACCACCGTCAGCGGCCCGGTCGTGCTCCGGATCCCCTCCCGCACCGACGCCAGGGTCGAGGCCGGCTCCACCAGCGGCGACATCTCCAGCAGCTTCGAGCAGCTCAAGCTGAGCGGCAGCTGGGGCGCCAAGAAGCTGTCCGGCCAGCTCGGCGAGGGCCGCGGCAGCGTCAACGTCACCACCGTCTCCGGCGCGGTCACCGTGCTGAGCCGCCCCGAGCCCGAGGACGAGGGCCCGGCGAAGGAGCTTCCGGCCGCCCCCGGCAAGCCCGACCTCACCAAGGAGGCATGAGATGACCCCCGTGTTCGGCCACGGCCGGCTCCGGCTCTACCTGCTGAAGCTGCTGGACGAAGCCCCGCGGCACGGCTACGAGGTGATCCGCCTGCTGGAGGAGCGGTTCCAGGGCCTGTACGCCCCCTCGGCCGGGACGGTCTACCCGCGGCTGGCCAAGCTGGAACAGGAGGGCCTGGTCAGCCACAGCACCGAGGGCGGCCGCAAGGTCTACCGGCTCACCGACGCCGGTCGCGCCGAACTCGAAGCCCGGCAGACCGAGTTGGAAGAGCTGGAGCTGGAGATCCGGGACTCCGTGGCGCAGCTCGCCGGGGCGATCCGCGAGGACGTCCGGGACAGCGCCAAGGACCTGCGCGAGGAGCTGTGGAAGGCCGCCAAGCAGGCGCCCCGGCCGGACCGCGCCGAGAGCCCGGGCGACCCGTGGGCCGGCCCCTGGGGCGACAACGAGTCCTGGCAGCGCGCCAAGGAGGAGTTCGCCCAGTTCAAGCGGCACGCCAAGGAGCAGGCCAAGCGCGCCCGGGAGCAGGAGAAGGCCGCCAAGGCCAAGGCGAAGGCCGCCGAGGAGGAGGCCCGCCGGCTGCGCGAGCAGGCCAAGGCCTCACGCACCGCCGCGCAGCAGGAGGCGCTGCGGATCAAGCGCCGGGTCGAGCAGCAGGTGCGCGAGCACGCCGCGAAGGGCGACTGGCCGACCGGGCTGGCCGAGGGCCTGGCCGAGCTGACCAAGGGCCTGTCCGGCCTGGCCGACGCGGCCCGCTGGGGCCACCCGTCGGACGGGCCCGCCCCGTCGGACGAACGGATCTCCGTGACCCGGATCGACCTGGACAAGGACGCCCCGGACACGGACGAGCGCACCGCCCCGGCCGACCTGCCCTCGTGGGCGCGCACCGACCCGGCCGAGGACCCGGCCCGCGAGCTGGAGCGGCTGCTCGACCGCTTCCGCGACCAGGTCCGCGACGCGGCCCGGGACGGCGGGGTGAGCACGGACAAGCTCGCCGAGGCCCGCTCGGTGCTGGGCGCCGCGGGCGAGCGGCTGAAGCGGCTGCTCGGCTGACGGCCGCAACGGCCGGCGTGCGAAGGATCCGGGCCCGGTGCTCCCGCGAGGAGCACCGGGCTCCTCGCGTCAGGGGTTGAGGACGATCTTGCCGAAGACATCGCCCTTGGCAAGCCGGGCGAAGCCGTCCCTGGCCTCGCTCAGCGGCAGCACCGAGTCGATCACCGGGCGGACGCCGGTGGTGGCGCAGAGCGCGAGCAGCCCGGCCAGCTCCTCCTTGGTGCCCATGGTCGAGCCGACCACCTTGAGCTCCAGGAAGAAGATCCGGTTCAGCTCGGTGGCGCTCGGGTTGGGGCCCGAGGTGGCACCCGAGATGACGATGGTGCCACCCGGGCGCAGCGACTTCACCGAGTGCGACCAGGTCGCGGCGCCGACGGTCTCCATCACCGCGTCGACCCGCGCGGGCAGCCGGGCGCCGCTCTCGAAGGCCGCGTCGGCGCCGAGTTCGACCGCCCGGCAGCGCTTGGCCTCGTCCCGGCCGGTGACCCAGACCCGCAGGCCGGCCGCCTTGCCGAGGACGATCAGCGCGGTCGCGACGCCGCCGCCCGCCCCCTGCACCAGGACGGTGTCACCGGGCTTGACCCCGGCGTTGGTGAACAGCATCCGGTAGGCCGTCAGCCAGGCGGTGGGCAGGCAGGCGGCCTCCTCGAAGCTCAGCTCGGCGGGCTTGGGCAGCAGGTTCCAGGTGGGGACGGCCACCTGCTGGGCGAAGGTGCCCTGGTAGCGCTCGGTCAGGATGGAGCGCGGCTCGGCGGGGCCCACCCCGTGGCCGGTCTGGCCGATGACCGAGTGGATGACCACCTCGTCGCCGTTCTCGTCGACGCCGGCCGCGTCGCACCCGAGGATCATCGGCAGCTTCTCGGCGGGCAGGCCGACCCCGCGCAGCGACCACAGGTCGTGGTGGTTGAGGCTGGCGGCCTTGACCGTGACCACGCTCCACCCGGGGCGGGCCTGCGGCTCGGGGAGCTCGCCCAACTCCAGTCCGCTGAGCGGGTCGTCGGCATCGATACGTGCGGCGTAGGCAGCAAACATGATCCGGACGATAGCGGCGACGGCCGGGGCCGGGAACCACGCGTAGGTGTGACGCGTGTCCCTGCTGTCACTCCCCCCGCTCGCCTCCGGGGCGCTCGGATCCGCTGCCGACGCTCGTCGCTCCGGCACTCGTTCCTCGCTTGTCGCTCCTCGCTTTCGGCAGCGGCGCGCCCTTCGGCTCGGGGGGGCCGGCCCGGGGGCGCGGGGGAGCGGCCGTCGTGGCGGGCACGCTCCCCCGGGCACCGGTTCAGATCCGGGCGACGCCCTCCGCCCGGGCGGCCTCGGCGACGGCCTTGGTGACCGCCGGCGCGACCCGCTCGTCGAACGGCGAGGGGATGACCTTCTGCGGCGTCAGCTCGTCGGCGACCACGCCGGCCAGCGCCTTGGCGGCGGCCAGCTTCATGCCCTCGGTGATCCGGCTGGCCCGGACCTGGAGGGCGCCGGCGAAGATGCCGGGGAAGGCCAGCACGTTGTTGATCTGATTCGGGAAGTCGCTGCGGCCGGTGGCCACGACCGCCGCGTACTTGTGCGCGACCTCGGGGTGGATCTCCGGGTTGGGGTTGGCCATCGCGAAGACGAACGCGCCCTCGGCCATGGTGGCGACGACCTCCTCAGGCACGGTGCCGCCGGAGACGCCGATGAACACGTCGGCGCCGGCCAGCGCGTCGGCCAGCGAGCCCTTGAGGCCGGTGCGGTTGGTCCGCGCGGCGATCTCGGCCTTGACGTCGGTGAGGTCGCCGCGGCCTTCGTACACCACGCCCTTGCGGTCGCAGACCGCCACGTCGCCGATGCCGGCCGCCGCCAGCATCTTGGCGATGGCGATGCCGGCCGCGCCGGCGCCGGAGATGACGGCCCGCAGCGAGCCGATCTCGCGGCCGGTCACCTTGGCCGCGTTCCACAGGGCGGCGGTGGTGACGATCGCGGTGCCGTGCTGGTCGTCGTGGAAGACCGGGATGTCCAGGGCCTCCTGGAGCCGGCGCTCGATCTCGAAGCAGCGGGGGGCGGAGATGTCCTCCAGGTTGACGCCGCCGAAGGAGGGCGCCAGCCGGACCACGGTCTCGACGATCTCGTCGACCCCGGTGCAGGCGAGCGCGATCGGCACCGCGTCCACGCCGCCGAACTGCTTGAACAGGATGGCCTTGCCCTCCATCACGGGCAGCGAGGCCTGCGGGCCGATGTCGCCGAGGCCCAGCACCGCGGTGCCGTCGGTGACCACCGCGACGGTGTTGGCCTTCCAGGTGTAGTCGTTGACCAGCTCCGGCTGCTCGGCGATGGCCGTGCAGACGCGGGCGACACCGGGGGTGTAGGCGAGGGACAGGTCGTCCGCGTCGCGCACCGGGACGGTCGCCCGGATCTCCATCTTGCCGCCGCGGTGGAGCGCGAAAACCGCGTCGACCGGATCGTCGGTGTCCTGGGTGCTGCTGATGATCTCCGCTGCCACGATGACCTCTTCGTCATTGTTCTGGCGAGGACGCGTGACCGACGGGCAGGGCGACCCGGCCGAAAACCGGAAACCGGGTGCGCGAAGGCGGACCCGGGGCGGGGTCGGGGCGCTGCCGTCGGGCGGCGCCCTCGGATGAGGGTTTTTATGGGGTCTTGTGTTTGTCGGCGTCAGTACTACCGGGCCGAGCCTAGGTCGGACGAAGGCATCGCACCTATGCCTTTTCGTCCTCGTCACGTGCGGTTCATCGCCGCGCTGTCGCGTCCCAGGGGCCCGGTTTCGGAAGCGCCGGGCTCCGGCGGCGGCAACGGCATGAGCACACGCGCACCCGCAGGAGTGAACGCAGACGCAAGGGGGAGTCGGCACTCCGGATACGGAGTCACGTGAGGACTTCCGGTCCCGAGCACCCCGGGCCTGTCAGGGCCCGGCGGTCTGGTTCGAGCGTCCGGGGGTCACCCGGTACCGCATTCTGACATACCCGCCGCCGGGCCCGGCAGGCCGGGATGGCAGGATCGCTTGTCCGCCATTTCGCGTACACCACCGCGACACCGTGGCGACCGCACGTCCCTCCCACAGGAGCAGCCCTCATGCCTCACCCCCTTCCCGTCCGTCGTCCGGTCCTGGCCGGCGCCGTCCTGGCCACCGCCGGTGCCCTGCTGCTGACCGGTTGCGGAGGCGGCGGGCAGGCCGCCGCGGACGACCCGGTCAAGGACGTCCGCGACAAGCTGCCGAAGGCGCAGCGCTCGGCCGGGGTGCTGCGCATCGGCATGGACGTCAACTACGCGCCGGTGGAGTTCCGCGGCCAGGACGGCAAGCCGACCGGCCTCGACCCGGACCTCGCCACCGCCCTGGGCAAGATCCTCGACGTGCGGATCGAGTTCGTGGACACCACGTTCGACAAGCTGATACCGAACCTGCAGGGCAAGCAGTACGACGTGGCGATGTCGGCGCTCAGCGACATCCGCCAGCGCCGCGACGGCCTGGACGAGACCGGCAAGCAGGTCAACCCGGGCGTGGACTTCGTGGACTACTTCATCGCCGGCAGCTCGATCGTCGTGCCGAAGGGCAACCCCAAGGGGATCAAGACCCTGGACGACCTGTGCGGCAAGACCATCGCCTTCCAGCAGGGCACCACGCAGGACGAGATCGTCACCCGCCAGGTGGCGGTCTGCGCCCGCACCGGCCGCCTGCTGACCACGCACAGGCTGGAAAGCGACGCCAAGGCGCTGGCCGAGGTCGCCTCCGGTGCCGCCGCGGCCGGGCTGAACGACTTCCCGGTGGCCGCCTACGCGGCGAAGACCACCGACGGCGGCAGCCGCTTCGAGGTGACCGGCGGGCAGTCCACCTCCAACCCGTACGGGATCGCGGTGCGCAAGAGCGACACCGACCTGCGCGACGCGGTGGCCAAGGCGGTCGACCAGCTGATCCGCGGCGGCGAGTACGACAAGATCCTCACCAAGTGGGGCGTCAGCGCCGGCGCGGCGCAGAACGCCGTGGTCAACGGGGGCATCTGAGCGGGAGGGCGGCGGGCCTCCGGGGCTGAGCACAGAGGGATCTGCATACTTATGCGCAGGGTGACAGGGGCTCGGAATAAGTCCGAATAGCGGACAGTGCGACCCCTCGTTATCCGATTTTGATCTGGATGAGGGCCACCTGACCGTCATCAGATGGCAGGATTCCCCCCATCTCGGATCGAGCCGACCACTGGTCGAGGCGGTTCGGTCACGTCCACCTCGGCGGAGGGTGGCGGCAGCAGTACTCGTAGAACCCTGGGCGGTCCCAGCGTCCAGGCACTGCAGAACCCGGCCCGCACGTACGACGACTACGACGCACACCCGTACAGCGCCGTACGGCTCGCACCCCCGGTGCGCCGCTCCCGCGGCGCGTCCGCCCGACCTTCTCTCCCAGGAGGAGATCCCCCTCATGACCGCCCGTACCAAGCGCAACCGGCTCTTCGCGGCCGGTGTGGCTGCCGTCTCCGTCTCCCTCGCGCTGACCGGTTGCAGCAGCAGCAAGAGCGAGGGCAGCGGTGCCCCCAACGCCTCCGCGACCGTCAACGAGGTCAAGGCCGACCCCAATCTCGCCGCGCTCGTCCCGGACGACATCAAGGCGGCCGGCAAGCTCGTGGTGGGCGCGGACGCCTCGTACGCGCCGGACGAGTTCAAGGACGACAGCGGCAAGATCATCGGCATGGACGTCGACCTGGCCAACGCCATCGCCACCAAGCTCGGTCTGAAGGCCGAGGTCCAGGACTCCGGCTTCACCGCGATCATCCCCGGCATCCAGTCGAACAAGTTCCAGCTCGGCATGTCGTCCTTCACGGACAACAAGGAGCGCGAGCAGATCGTCGACATGGTCACCTACTTCAACTCCGGCAGCGCTGTCGCGGTGAAGAAGGGCAACCCGGAGAAGATCGACCCGAAGGACCTCTGCGGCAAGAAGGTCGCCGTCCAGACCGGCACCACCCAGGCCGACGAGATCAAGGACACCCGCAACCCGGACTGCGCCAAGGCCGGCAAGCCGGGCGTCCAGAACGACGGCGACAAGTTCGACCTCCAGACGGACGTCACCAACGCCGTGGTCTCCGGCCGCGACCAGGCGATGATGGCCGACTCCCAGGTCGTCGACTACGCGATCAAGCAGTCCGGCGGGCAGCTGGAGAAGGTCGGCGACACCTACGGCGTGGCCCCCTACGGTGTCGCCCTGGCCAAGGGCTCCAAGCTCAGCCCGGCCATCCAGGGTGCCGTCCAGTCGCTGATCGACGACGGCACCTACAAGCAGATCCTCACCAAGTGGGGCGTCGAGGCCGGTGCGATCGACAAGTCGACCGTCAACGGCGCCGTCAGCTGACCCCTCGTACGCTTCATCTCTCCCCCGAGGCCACACCGTGAACTCTTTGGACAAGGGGACGGAGGGACGGGGACGGCCTGAGACCATCAAGGCCGTCCCGGTCCGTCACCCCGGACGCTGGGCGGGCGCCGTCGTCATCGCCCTGCTCGCGGCGATGCTGCTGAGCGCTCTCTTCACCAACCCCGCTTTCAAGTGGGACATCGTCGGTCAGTACCTGTTCCACGACAGCATCCTGCACGGCATGGTCGTGACGCTGGAGCTGACCGCGCTCTCCATGCTCATGGGTGTGGTCGGCGGCGTCATCCTCGCGGTGATGCGCCTGTCCCCGAACCCGCTGCTCGCCGGCACCGCCTGGGTCTACATCTGGATCTTCCGCGGCACCCCGGTGCTGGTGCAGCTGGTGTTCTGGAACTTCCTCGGCCTGATCTGGGCCAAGCTGTCGATCGGCGTCCCGTGGGGACCGGAGTTCTGGTCCGGGCAGACCAACGTCCTGATCCCGACCTTCGTCGCCGCCCTGCTGGGCCTCGGCCTCAACGAGGCCGCCTACATGGCGGAGATCGTCCGCGGCGGCATCCAGTCGGTGGACGAGGGCCAGAGCGAGGCCGCGCACGCGCTCGGCATGAGCCGGTTCCAGACCATGCGGCGGATCGTCCTGCCGCAGGCCATGCGGGTGATCATCCCGCCGACCGGCAACGAGACCATCTCGATGCTGAAGACCACCTCGCTGGTCTCGGTGATCTCCCTGGAGGAGATCTTCCGGGCCGGCCAGGTCATCTACTCTCGGAACTACCAGAACATCCCGCTGCTGATCGTGGTCAGCCTCTGGTACCTGTTCTTCACCTCGGTGCTGACCATCGGCCAGTACTACATCGAGCGCCACTACGCCCGAGGCTCCAACCGCACCCTCCCGCCCACCCCGCTGCAGCGACTGCGGGGCCTGTTCGCCGGGAAGCCCGCCCCGAAGACGGACGCCGACGTCGTCCCGGGGCTCGAGGGAGGTGGTCACGTATGACCGATCTGACCAAGACCCCCGCCGACGGCGCCGGGTCGGCCGAGCCCATGGTCCGCGCCGAGAACGTGCACAAGTCCTACGGCCTGGTCGAGGTGCTCAAGGGCATCGACCTGGAGGTCAAGCAGGGCGAGGTGTTCTGCCTGATCGGCCCGTCCGGCTCCGGCAAGTCGACCTTCCTGCGGTGCATCAACCACCTGGAGAAGATCAACGGCGGCCGCCTCTGGGTGGACGGCGAGCTGGTCGGCTACCAGCAGCGGGGCGACAAGCTCCACGAGCTCAAGGACCGCGAGGTCGCCCTCAAGCGGCGCGACATCGGCATGGTCTTCCAGCGCTTCAACCTGTTCCCGCACATGACCGCCATGGAGAACGTCGTCGAGGCGCCGGTCCAGGTCAAGGGCGAGAGCAAGGCGGACGCCCGCGAGCGCGGGATGGCCCTGCTGGAGCGGGTCGGCCTCGCCGACAAGGCGAAGAACTACCCCTCCCAGCTCTCCGGCGGCCAGCAGCAGCGCGTCGCGATCGCCCGCGCGCTGGCCATGAAGCCCAAGCTGATGCTCTTCGACGAGCCCACCTCGGCGCTCGACCCGGAGCTGGTGGGCGACGTCCTCGACGTCATGCGCGGCCTCGCCGAGGAGGGCATGACGATGGTGGTCGTCACCCACGAGATGGGCTTCGCCCGCGAGGTCGGCGACGCGCTGGTGTTCATGGACGGCGGTGTGGTGGTCGAGTCCGGCAACCCCCGTGAGGTCCTCACGAACCCGCAGCACGAGCGCACCAGGGCCTTCCTCTCCAAGGTGCTCTGAATCCCTCCCGTCGGCGCCCGGCAGGCAGCTCCTGCCGGGCGCCGACGTTTTCCCCCTTCGGGTAATAGGCTGGAAGCAGCCAGCCCGTTACCGATCTTCTGGAAGGACCGCCGTGGAGCTCGCCTCGTACGCCGACCTCGCCGTTCGGCTGGTGAACACCGAGGAGCCGGAGCGCGGCACCGACACGCTGACCTCCGTGGAGGCGGTGCGCGCCCTGTTCTCCGACTCCTCCCGGGCCGCCGCGCTCGCCGACGAATCCGACCTGCCCCGGCTGCGGGCGGTCCGGACCCGGCTGCGCGGGGTCTTCGAAGCCGCCGCCGAAGGGGACGAGATCCGGGGCGTCGACCTGCTGAACAGCCTGCTGATGGAGTACCCCGTCAGCCCGCTGATCTCCGGGCACGACTACCTGGACGACGCCGGACGGCCGCGCTGGCACCTGCACCTGGCCGACAACTCGCCGACCGCCACCGCGCACTTCAGCGCGGTCGCCTGCATGGGCCTGGCCGTCCACCTGACCGAACTGGGCGCCGACCGGCTGGGCATCTGCCAGGCCGCGCCCTGCCGCAACGCCTACCTGGACACCTCGACCAACCGCTCCCGCCGCTACTGCTCGGACCGCTGCGCGACCCGGGCCAACGTCGCCGCCTACCGGGCCCGCAAGCGTCAGGAGGCGGAGGCCGCACTGGGCACCGGGGCGTAACAGCCGGGGCCCAACGGTGGGGCGCAGCGGTGGGGCGCAGCGGTGGGGCGCGCGGCTAGACCTCCTCCACCCAGACGCCGAGGCGGCGGGCCAGGCCCGGCACCCGGGCCAGCCGCGGGGCGAGCAGCAGCCGCTCCAGCCGGCGGCCCGGCGCCAGCCAGACCGGGCGCGGGCGCAACCGCAGCAGCACCCGGCCGAGCACCAGGTCGTCCGGGACCGCGCCGTAGCTGCGGCTGTCGCTGTCCACCGGGCGGTTGTCGGAGAGCAGCCACCAGCCCCCGGACCGGCGCTCGGCGGCCCGCTTCACCACCAGCAGGTCCTGCTGGAAGGGGTGCCGGAAGAGCACCACCGCCCCCGGCCGGATCGGCGCGCCGTAGCGGACCAGCAGCCGGTCGCCCTCGCGCAGGGTCGGGACCATCGACCGGCCCACCACGTCGACCAGTCCGAACGGCAGCGCGCCGCCCCGGGCCCGGCCCTCCGGTTCCGTGCTCCGTGCCACGACTCCTCCTCCGCGCCGACCGTCCCCAGTCTGCCGTACGGACCGTCACCTGTTCGATGTCCGGATTACCCCGGTTCCGGGTCCGCCTTTTGCCCTAGGCCCACCGCCCGATCGCGAAACCGCGAGGGCGGAAGGGTAATCTCGGGCGCGGGAAGACGATCTAAGGAAGGACTCCCATGTTCTCTCGTCTGTTTGCACCGCGTGCCACCGCTCACGCCCACTGTGACCTGCCCTGCGGCGTGTACGACCCGGCGCAGGCCCGGCTCGAGGCCGAGTCGGTGAAGGCCACCCAGGAGAAGTACCAGGCCAACGAGGACCCGCACTTCCGCGCCCGCGCCATCATCATCAAGGAGCAGCGCGCCGAGGCCGTCAAGCACCACATCTCGGTGCTGTGGAGCGACTACTTCAAGGCCCCGCACTTCGAGAAGTACCCGCAGCTGCACAAGCTGATCAACGACACCCTGAAGGCCGCCTCGGCCACCAAGGCGTCCACCGACCCGGCCACCGGCCAGGCCCTGCTGGACCTGATCGCCGAGGTCGACAAGATCTTCTGGGAGACCAAGCAGGCCTGAGCCTGACGCGTCGCCACCTGACCGCCCCCGTCCGCACCGCCGGACGGGGGCGGTCGTGCGTTCACGTCCGACCCGACCCCAGTAAGGGTTGCTGACCCTGAGTGCCTGTTATGCTGCCGGGGCGTCCGAGGGGGAAGTCCGGTGTGAATCCGGCGCTGACCCGCAACGGTGAGCGCGGCCCGTACCAGCGGTACGGCCGCGCCAGCCCGATCGCCCCCGGCCGCTGACCTCCCGACAACTCGCCGCGGACTGCGAGGGGAACGGCGCCCGGGCACGCCTCCGGCCGGCGCCCGCCCCGGCGCACCCGCGGCCCGAGGCAAGGCGCACCCGTGAACCGCCCACCCGTGAACCGCGCAACCGGCGGCCCGCCCGTCCGCCGCATACCCGCGCTCCCGCTCGCCGTCGGCCTCGCCGCCGCCCTGCTGCTCTCCGTGGTCTGCGGAGTCGCGTTCGGCTCCTCCGGGATCGGACTCCCCCACGTGCTGCGGCTGCTGGGCGCCGGGCTGACGGGCGGTCGGCTGGACGCGGACGAGGCGGCCGCGTACGCCATCGTCTGGGAGATCCGGCTGCCGCGCACCGTCCTGGCCACCGTGGTCGGCGCCGGGCTGGCCGCCACCGGCGTCACCGTCCAGGCCCTGGTGCGCAACGCGCTCGCCGACCCCTTCGTCCTCGGCATCTCCTCCGGCGCGGCCGTCGGCGCCAACGCCGTCCTGCTGTTCGGCGCCTTCGCCTCGCTCGGGGTGTGGGCGGTCTCCGCCTCCGCCTTCGGCTCCGCGCTGGCCGCGATGACGCTGGTCTACCTCGCCGCCCGCACCGCGTACGGGCTCACCCCGCTGCGACTGGTGCTCACCGGCACCGCCCTGTCCTACGGCTTCTCCGCCGCCACCACCCTGATGGTCTTCGCCGCCGACCGCGGCGAAGCCGCCCGGGACGCCATGATGTGGCTGCTCGGCAGCCTCGGCGGCGCCACCTGGGGCTCGGTGCCGATCGCCGCCTGCACCGTGCTGGCCGGCCTGGCCTACCTCGCCCGCACCGCCGGCCGGCTGGACGCGCTCGCCATGGGCGACGAGACCTCCGCCTCGCTCGGCGTGGACCCGGACCGGCTGCGCCGCGAGCTGTTCGTGGTGACCGCCGCCGTCACCGGCACGGTGGTCGCGGTCAGCGGGGCGATCGGCTTCGTCGGACTGCTGGTGCCGCACCTCGCGCGGATGCTGGTCGGCGCCGGGCACCACCGGGTGCTGCTGGTCGCGCCGCTCGCCGGGGCCCTGCTGCTGGTCTGGGTGGACATCGCCTCCCGCACCCTGCTGGCGCCCGCCGAACTGCCCGTCGGGGTGTTCACCGCCGTGCTCGGCGTGCCCGCCTTCCTGCTGATGATGCGCCGCCGCGGCCAGGCCTTCGGAGGCCGACGGTGACCGACGCGACCCGCACGACCGACCGGGCCGACGCGGCCGACCTGACGACGGCCCAGGACCTCGACGTCGACACCG
Organism: Kitasatospora sp. NPDC034023; assembly: GCF_055575795.1. Taxonomy (NCBI): domain Bacteria; kingdom Bacillati; phylum Actinomycetota; class Actinomycetes; order Kitasatosporales; family Streptomycetaceae; genus Kitasatospora; species Kitasatospora sp. NPDC034023. Next base: position 41,330 of record NZ_JBVIRY010000015.1, on the reverse strand, counting down.
TCTCGGTGGAGCTGGCCGGCACCCGGCTGGTCCACGAGGTGAACCTGGCGGCCGCCGCCGGGCAGGTGGTCGGACTGGTCGGGCCCAACGGCAGCGGCAAGTCGACCCTGCTGCGCTGCGTCTACCGGGTGCTGAAGCCGGCCGGCGGGGCCGTCCGGCTGGCCGGCGACGACCTGCACGCGCTCTCCGCCCGCGAGACGGCCCGGCGGGTGTCCGCGCTGACCCAGGAGCACTCCGCCGAGTTCGACTTCACGGTGGCCGAGGTGGTCGCCATGGGCCGGCTGCCGCACCGGCGCGGCCTCGGCGGCCCGACCGACGGGGACCGGGAGCGCTGCGCCGGGGCACTGCGCAAGGTCCGGGCCGGACACCTCGCCGACCGGGGCTTCCTGAGCCTGTCCGGGGGCGAGAAGCAGCGGGTGCTGTTCGCCCGCGCGCTGGTCCAGGAGCCGCGGCTGCTGGTGCTCGACGAACCCACCAACCACCTCGACATCGCCCACCAGTTGGAGGTCCTGGCGCTGGCCCGGGAGGCCGGCCCGACGGTGCTCACCGCGCTGCACGACCTCAACCTGGCGGCGAGCCACTGCGACCTGCTGTACGTCCTGCGGGCCGGCCGGATCGTCGCCTCCGGACCGCCCGGCGAGGTGCTCCGGTCCGCCCTGCTGGCCGAGGTGTTCGGCGTCCGGGCCACCCCGGTCCGGCACCCGGAGACCGGCGCCCTCCAGCTGCTGTTCGACCGCCTCGACCGCTCCCCCGACGCCTGAACGACCGAAGCCCGGACCCCCGAAGCCCGAAGCCCTAACCACCGAAGCCTGACCCACCGAAGGAACCACCGTGCGCACCAAGGCCGTTGCCACCGCCGCCCTGCTCGTCCTCGGGCTCACCGCCTGCGGCGCGGAGATCGCCCCGAGGGAGGCCGCCGTCGGCTCCGCCCACTACCCGGTGACCGTGGAGAACTGCGGCGACCGGCTGACCTTCCCGCAGAAGCCCGCCCGGGTGGTCACCAACGACGTCAACATCACCGAGCTGATGCTCTCCCTGGGCCTCGCCGACCGGATGGCCGGCTACGTCATGCCCGACGACAAGGGCAAGATCGACCAGGTGCCCTGGAAGGACGGCTACCAGCAGACCACGTGGCTCTCCAAGCAGCGGCTCACCAAGGAGATCGCGCTGGACGCCAGGGCCGACCTCGTCTTCGCCGGCTGGCACTACGGCTTCGACGAGGGCACCGGCGTCACCCCGCAGGCGTTCAAGGCCCTCGGCATCGGCTCGTACGTGCTCAGCGAGTCCTGCCGCAGCGGCAAGGGCGCCGAGCGCGGCGTGATGGACCCGCTGGAGGCGCTCTACACCGACCTGGCCAACCTCGGCGAGATCTTCGACGTCAAGGACCGCGCCGACCGGCTGATCGCCGACTCCAGGGCCCGGATCGCCGCCGTCCCGCAGCCCGGGCACCGCCCGTCCGTCTTCCTGTACGACAGCGGGCAGGACAAGCCCTACACCGCCGGGAAGTTCGCCGCCGCCGACGAGATCATCGCCAAGGCCGGCGGGACCAACATCATGGGCGACCTCGCCGACACCTGGGTCACCGCCGGCTGGGAGAGCGTGGTGCGGCGCGACCCGGAGGTGATCGTGATCAACGACTACGCGACCCCGGGCGCCGAGGAGAAGCGGAAGTTCCTCATGTCCTTCCCGGCGCTGGCCGACGTCTCCGCGATCAGGAACGGCCGGATCTTCGTACTGGACTACGTCGACCTGGTGGAGAGCCCGCGCAACCCCGCCGCGATCGCCACCCTGGCCGACTACCTGCGCACCGTACCGGCCCGCTGACCGGCCGCCGACCGGTTCGCCGACCGGCCCGGATCCGGCCCGCTCCGGTCCGCGGCGCCGGGCGTACGCTCGAGATACGAGCCGACGGACCCCGACCGGAGGAGCGAGATCATGACCACCATGGCGGCCCCCGCCGCCTTCGACACCCGCGCCCTGCGCGAGGGCATCGAGCGCTGCGACGCCGAGGCCCTCCTGGCGCTCTACGCGGAGGACGCCGAACTGCGCATGGTCGACCGCAAGACCCAGCCCAGCCACCCCCTGGTGATGCACGGCCGGGAGGAGATCGGCGCCATGCTGGGCGACATCTACGGCCGCGAGATGACCCACAAGCTGGAGCAGGTGGTCGTCCAGGACGACCACGTCGCCTTCCTGGAGTCCTGCCGCTATCCGGACGGCGTCCGGGTGCTGATGTCCTCGATGGCCGACCTGCGGGACGGGCGGATCGTCGACCAGACCTCGATCCAGGCCTGGGACGAGACGGTGCCCGAGCAGTAGGCTCGCAGGCATGATCCGCACCGCTGTCGCCACCGACGTCCCCGTCATCCATGCCATGATCCGTGAGCTCGCGGAGTACGAGAAGGCCGCGCACGAGGCGGTGGCCACCGAGGAGCAGCTGCGCGAGGCGCTGTTCGGTGCCGACCCGGCGGTGTTCGGCCTGGTCGCGGAGGACGAGGGCACCGGCGAGCCGGTGGGCTTCGCGCTCTGGTTCCGCAACTTCTCGACCTGGCGCGGCACCCACGGGATCTACCTGGAGGACCTGTACGTCCGCCCGGAGGCGCGTGGCGGCGGCCACGGCAAGGCCCTGCTGCTGGAGCTCGCCCGGATCGCCGTGGAGCGCGGCTACTCCCGGGTGGAGTGGTCGGTGCTGGACTGGAACCAGCCGTCGATCGACTTCTACAAGTCGCTCGGCGCGGTACCGATGGACGAGTGGACCGTGTACCGGCTCACCGACGAGGCGCTCGCCTCCGCCGGCCGCCGCTGAACGGACCGGAACAGTCCGGGAAAGGGTCTGCCACCCTGCGTCGCAATGCCTTACCATCAGTAACTCCCGAACCGGGTGCGGTAGGACAGAGCGATGGCGGACCCGCGAACCGGTGCCCCCTGACAAGGGGTGGCAAGGTGCCCCTTTAGGGGGTGGCCGGCAGGGGTAACAAGCGGGTACCAAGCAAGCACAGTGCGTCACCCAGGAGGCAAGGGTGTCCAAGATCGACAGCGATCTCGGTGTTCAGGATTTCGTGGAGGTCCGGCTCCCCGCGGCGGGGGCCTACCTCTCCGTGCTGCGAACAGCGACGGCCGGGTTGGCGGCCCGGCTGGACTTCACCCTCGACGAGATCGAGGATCTGCGGATCGCGGTCGACGAGGCCTGCGCCATCCTGCTCCAGCAGGCGGTGCCCGGCTCCGTACTGTCCTGCGAATTCCGACTGGTCGGCGACTCGCTGAAGGTGACCGTCGCCGCCCCGACCACCGACGGCAAGGCCCCCGAGCGGGACACCTTCGCCTGGACCGTGCTCTCCGCGCTGGCCGGCGAGGTCGACTCCTCGGTCGGCGAGGACAAGACCGTGTCCATCAGCCTGCACAAGAAGCGCGGCGGGTCCACCGCCCACTGACCGGGCGCCGAACCGCACCGCGCAGACCGAGCAGCACCGAGCAGCACCCGCGCAAGGGCCGTCCACCGCACTCCCTCCGGGGCCCGGCGGGCGGCTCCCGGTACCGCCTCCGGGCGGTACGACCAACGAGACGATTCCGGGGCCCTCGGCCCCGGTGCTCCCGGAACGGAACGGGGGAATGGCCGTGAGTGATCTGGACCGTACCGGCCTCGCGACGGCGGGACCTGCCGTACCGACCCAGGCGAGCGTTCCCGGCCTCGCCGCCAACGACGAAGCGCACCCGAAGGACGCCCACCGGATGAGCCACCCGACCGAGCCGACGTCTGAGCCGACGCCCGACTCCGTACCCCCGCCGGATCCGGCGGACCGGGCGGAGGAGACGGCCGAGGCGGAGCCGCACGCCCCTGCGGTGCCCGCCCAGGGCGCGCACCGCAGCGGCGCCCCGGACCGGGAGGCCGCCCGCGCGCTGTTCGTCCGCCTGTCCGGGCTGCCCGAAGGCTCGCCGGAGCGGGTCGAGCTGCGCAACCAGCTGGTGCGGATGCACATCCCGCTGGTCGAGCACCTGGCCCGGCGCTTCCGCAACCGGGGCGAGCCGCTGGACGACCTCACCCAGGTCGCCACCATCGGCCTGATCAAGTCGGTGGACCGCTTCGACCACGAGCGCGGGGTCGAGTTCTCCACCTACGCGACGCCGACCATCGTCGGGGAGATCAAGCGGCACTTCCGCGACAAGGGCTGGGCGGTGCGCGTCCCGCGCCGCCTGCAGGAGCTGCGGCTGTCGCTCACCACGGCGACCAGCGAGCTCTCCCAGCGGCACGGCCGCTCCCCCACGGTGCACGAGCTGGCCGAGCACCTGGGGATCTCCGAGGAGGACGTCCTGGAGGGCCTGGAGTCCGCCAACGCGTACTCCACGCTGTCCCTGGACGTGCCGGACAGCGACGACGAGTCGCCGGCCGTCGCGGACACCCTGGGCGCCACCGACGAGGCGCTGGAGGGCGTCGAGTACCGCGAGTCGCTCAAGCCGCTGCTGGCCCAACTGCCGCCCCGGGAGCAGAAGATCCTGGTGCTGCGGTTCTTCCGGAACATGACCCAGTCGCAGATCGCCGCCGAGGTGGGGATCTCCCAGATGCACGTCTCCCGGCTGCTCGCCCGGACGCTGGCCCAGCTGCGGGAGAAGCTCCTGGTGGAGGAGTAGGACTGACGGCCGCTCAGCTCCGGCTGCGCGGCCGTCCGGTCCCCCGGCGGTCCTGCGTGCTCAGTCCTCGGACGGGGCGTACAGGGCCGCCGTCGACTTCGGGCTCAGCAGCGAGCCGATGCCCACCAGCCCGAGCAGGCCGACCAGCACGCCGACGCCGATCATCGCGCCGCCGCTCTGGATCATGTAGTAGGCGACCGGCAGGCAGATCGAGTTGGTCAGCACCGCCGGGCTGCGGCCCCAGCGGCGCTCCTTCAGCAGCGCGCGGGCGGCCAGCACCGGCAGCACGCCGAGCAGCACGATGACCACGCCGCCGAACTCGTTCAGGGCCAGCTGCTTGGACTGGCCGGACAGTGCGGCCACCATGTCCCAGACGCCGACGACGGCCAGCGCGGCGCCCTCCAGGGCGGTGATGGCGGCGCCCAGGGTCAGGGACGCCGGACGGCCGGAGTCGGCCGCGGGTACGGGTGCGGAGGTTTCTGCGGTCACTCCAGCAGGGTAGCCGCCGGTTGGTCCGTACCGACCCGTAGGCTTTCCCCATGCGCGCTCTCCTGGTCGTGAACCACAAGGCCACCACCACCAGTGGCCGGACCAGGGACGTCCTGATCCACGCGCTGCGCAGCGACCTCAAGCTGGAGGTGGCCGAGACGCAGTACCGGGGGCACGCGCGCGACCTGGCCCGCGAGGCGGCGGAGGACGGCACGGTCGACCTGGTGGTGGCACTGGGCGGCGACGGCACCGTCAACGAAGTGGTGAACGGGCTGCTGGCGCACGGCCCGGGCGAGAAGGTCCCGCGACTGGCCGTGGTGCCGGGCGGTTCGACCAATGTGTTCGCCCGCGCGCTGGGCCTGCCCAACGACCCGGTGGAGGCCACCGGCGCCCTGCTGCACGCGCTGGAGGGCAAGCGGGAGCGCCCGATCGGGCTGGGCAAGGCGATGAGCGACGGGCTGCCGGACCGCTGGTTCACCTTCACCGCCGGGCTCGGCTTCGACGCCGGTGTGGTCGGCCGGGTCGAGGAGCAGCGCCGGGCCGGGCACAGGTCCACCCACGCCCTCTACGTCAAGCAGGCGATCCGGCACTACTTCACCCAGCGTGAGCACCGCCGATCCGGCCCGGTTTCCCTTGAGCTGCCGGGCCACGAGGCCGTTCCGGGGCTCGTGCTGTCGATAGTCAGCAACACCTCGCCGTGGACGTTCCTCGGCAACCGTCCGGTCTATCCCTCACCGCTCGCCTCCTTCGACACGGATCTCGACGTCTTCGGGATCACCCGAATGACGGCGTTCGGTACAGCTCGAACGATCCGTCAGATCCTGCGGTCGCACGCCCCTTCGAGCGATGGCGCACCGCCGGCCGGCCCGTCCGGGAAGCACGTCGTCTCCTACCACGACGTCCGACACTTCACCTTGGTTTCAGAGGAACCGACCCCGTTCCAGGTCGACGGCGACCATCTTGGGGACAGGAGTCGCGTCAGTTTCACAGGCGTACGGCGGGCACTGCGTGTGATTGTGTGACCGGAAGTGGGGTTCGCCCTTCTTCTCGAACGCACAAGCCCCCTTCACTCCATAGAAGTACTGGCTGTGAGCTAGGCGACACCGAAGAATCAAAAATTCCTCCCCGAAGGGGGTTGTATCCGAGCCCGAGGTTTGCGAACCTCTACATGGCGATCGGGACACATCGCAGCGACGGCAACTCCGGAACCACGGAGCGCCGACCGCGGGGTGTCCCTCGAATCGCCGAATCCCCCCCAGCACAGACCACCCGGGCCCGGTAGGCCTTTGGTCTCTTTTGCTGTTGCGGGATTCGTGAAAGCGTTCACATTCACAAGCCATCGATTATGTCGTCGGGTGACCCCCGTCGGCAGGAGGAGTTGGACGACCATGGACTGGCGCCACCGCGCTGTCTGCCGCGAAGAGGACCCGGAGCTGTTCTTCCCGATCGGGAACACCGGTCCTGCTCTGCTGCAGATCGAGGAAGCCAAGGCCGTGTGCCGCCGCTGTCCGGTCATGGAGCAGTGTCTCCAGTGGGCCCTCGAGACCGGCCAGGACGCCGGCGTCTGGGGCGGCATGAGCGAGGACGAGCGTCGCGCGATGAAGCGCCGCGCCGCCCGCAACCGCGCCCGCACCGCCTGATCGCGCTGATCACACCGCGTAGCACCAGCAGTGACACAGCAGTGATCGCAGTACCGATCAACACATGATCAAAGGCTTCCCTGCACCTCCTGGTGAAGCCTTCCACACAAAGGACCTTGCTCGACTCGGTCCGGCGACACCAGACCTGTCCAGGCACTTGATACTGTTCACTTAGAGCAATATTGTGGAGCTATGGCGCTCACCGTGTGCAACGCACCGGCGAGGTGTCGCACTACCCAGAGCCCCCGTTCCGGCCGACTCCCCCCGACGGCCGGAACGGGTTGAGAGGCCCTGTCGACCCACCCCCCCCCGGTCGACAGGGCCTCGTTTCTGTTTCCGCACTCCTTCCGCGCTCCGGCGCCCTGTTGCTGCACACCGGCGCCCTGTTGCTGCACACCGGCGCTCTGTTGCTGCACACCGGCGCGCGGAGCACATACCCGGCGTGCCCGCCGGACGCGCGCCCCCGCCACGCACCTTCGCAACGGGATTCTCAGCAGAATCTCAGCGGACCAGAGCCTCGGCAGACCGGGGCCTCAGCGGACCGGGATCTCCAGGATCACCTTCGTACCGCCGTTCGGGCCGGCCACCATGTCGAAGGTGCCGCCCAGCTCGCCGGTGGCCAGCGTCCGGACGATCTGGAGTCCGAGGTTCCCCGCGGTCTGCGGGTCGAACCCCTCCGGCACGCCGCGACCGTCGTCCTGCACGGTGATCAGCAGGTACTCCTCCGGGCGGGCGCCGCCGTTCCAGCTGTCCGACCAGCCCATCCCGGTCGCCGGGGCCCGGCCGCGCAGCGCGCTGATCTCCAGGTTCCCGGAGGCCGTCGGACCGAACGCGTGTTCCAGGGCGTTCTGCAGCAACTCGGTCAGCACCATCGACAGCGGGGTGGCCACCTCGGCGGACAGGATGCCGAAGCTGCCGGTGCGGCGGGTCGCCACCCGGCCGTCCTGGGACAGCTCCATCGCCATCGCCAGCACCCGGTCGGCGATCTCGTCGAAGGCCACCTGCTCGTCCAGCGCCTGGGAGAGCGTCTCGTGCACGATCGCGATCGAACCGACCCGGCGCACCGCCTCGTCCAGCGCGGCCCGCCCGGACTCCGACTCCATCCGGCGGGACTGCAGCCGCAACAGGGCCGCGACGGTCTGCAGGTTGTTCTTCACCCGGTGGTGGATCTCCCGGATGGTGGCGTCCTTGGTCATCAGCTCGCGGTCACGGCGGCGCAGCTCGGTGACGTCGCGGCAGAGCACCAGCGAACCGGTCAGGATGCCCTTGGGCTTGAGCGGGATCGCCCGCACCGTCACCACTCCCCCCTGCGCCTCCACCTCGGTCTGCCGGGGCGCCCAGCCGCTGGCCACCTTCACCAGCGCCTCGTGGACGGCACCCCGGGACGGCGGGGCGAGTTCGGCGGTGGTACGGCCGAGGTGGCTGCCGACCAGGTCGGTGGTGAGGCCGAGGCGGTGGTAGGCGGAGAGCGCGTTGGGGCTGGCGTAGGTGACGATGCCGTCCGCGTCCAGGCGGATCAGGCCGTCGCCGACACGGGGGGCGGCGTCCATGTCGACCTGCTCGATGCCCGGGAAGGGGAAGCTGCCGGCCGCGATCATCTGGGCCAGGTCCGAGGCGCTCTGCAGGTAGGTGAGCTCCAGCCGGCTGGGGGTGCGGACGGTCAGCAGGTTGGTGTTGCGGGCGATCACCCCGAGCACCTTGCCCTCGCGCCGGACCGGGATCGACTCGACCCGGACCGGGACCTCCTCGCGCCATTCCGGGTCGCCCTCGCGCACGATCCGGCCCTCGTCGAAGGCCGCGTCCAGCAGCGGGCGCCGGCCGCGCGGGACGAGGTGGCCGACCATGTCGTCCTGGTAGGAGGTCGGCCCGGTGTTGGGCCGCATCTGCGCCACCGAGACGTAGCGGATGCCGTCCCAGGTGGGGATCCACAGCACCAGGTCGGCGAAGGAGAGGTCGGAGAGCAGCTGCCACTCCGAGACCAGCATGTGGAGCCATTCCACGTCGGCCCCGGTGAGGGTGGTGTGGCGGCGGACGAGTTCGTTCAGCGAGGGCACATGGCGAGGGTAGCGCCGCCGGTCCGGGCGGGGCGCGGCGGACCGGCAGGGCGGACCGGCGGGGCGGACCGGCGGGGCTCGCCGGAGCCCGGTCGGGGGGCGTGCCGGGTCGGCCTGAGTTGTTTAGACCAATTCACTGAGCGGCCTGGACAACCGAGATTGGTCTAGTCCACAATGAAAGAGCACCAAGGAGAGGCCCCCGCGCAACTGCCCTGACCGCGCGCGGCCTTTCCTCGGTCGGACGCCGCCGAGCGAGGACCCCGCACAGTCCTCGATCGTCCCCGGTGCCCGACGACAGCTCCGGGCTGCGGTGCCGCATGGGTTGAGGGTCCCGTGTCGGCGCCGTGGCCCGTAGTGCTTTCCGGCTGCCGGCCGTCCCCCGAACCATGTTCCGCCGCTCAGCGGACCGGCCCCCGTCCACAGCCTGTGGACGGGGGCCGGTCGCGCTCGGGCCCGCCCCGAGCCCCTCGGCTCGGAGGCGAGCGGCCGAGTAACCCCCTGCTACCGCGTCTCGGTGACCTTGGCCAGGGCGCGTGGGGCGTCCGGGTCCTGGCCGCGGGCGATGGTGACCTCGTAGGCCAGCAGCTGCAGCGGCAGGATCTCCAGGATCGGCTGCACCTCCTCGGGCACGCCGGCCGGCAGCGCGAAGCCCGCCGAGGCGGCGTCGACCTGCGCCTGCTGGCCGACCACCACCAGGTCCGCGCCGCGGCCGCGCAGGCGGTCCAGCACGGGCTGGAGTGCCTCCCCGCCCTTGCCGTCCGGGACGATCGCGATGACCGGCGAGACGTTGTCCACCATGGCCAGCGGGCCGTGCAGCAGGTCCGCGCCGGAGAACGGGCTGGCCGGGATGTAGGTGGTCTCCATCAGCTTCAGCGCGGCCTCGCGGGCGGTCGGGTAGCCGTAGCCGCGCGAGGTGATGACCAGGCGCTGGGCGAAGCGGTAGCGCTCGGCCAGCGCCTTCACCTCGGCCCGCCGGGCCAGCACCCCGGCGGCCAGGCCCGGCAGTTCCTTGGCGGCCGAGTCTCCCCCGGCGTTCGGCCGGGGGTGTCCCCAGGCCTCCGCGAGGCCCTCGACCAGCAGGTAGAGCGACAGCAGCTCGGCGGTGTAGGTCTTGGTGGCTGGCAGTGCCTTCTCCGGGCCGGCCAGCACGTCGATGTGGAACTCGGAGACCTCGGCCAGCGGCGAGGAGGCGTTGTTGGTGACCGCGAGGGTGATGGCGCCGGCCTCGCGGGCGGCCTTGGTGGAGGCCACCAGGTCCGGCGAACCACCGGACTGGCTGACGGTGATCACCAGAACGTCGGTGAGGTCGGGCTTGGCGCCGTACGCGGTCGTGGTGGACATCGAGGTCAGGCCGGCCGGCTTGCCGAGCAGGATCTCGACCAGGTACTTGGCGTACAGCGCGGCGTTGTCGGACGTGCCGCGCGCGGTGAGCAGGACGAAGCGCGGGTTGCGGGTGGCGATCTCGGCCGCGATCTCGCGGATCTTCGGGGCGCCCTCGTCGAGGATGCGCTGGAGGACGGCCGGCTGCTCGGCCATCTCCGCCGCCATGATCCGGCCGGGGACGGAAACAGTCTGCGGGTCGGACATCTGGGTCTGCCTCCGATGAGATGGTTCGACCCCGCCCGGGCGGCTGCCCGACGGGGGACCTCTACGGCGGCGAGTCCGCACACTCGCTGCGGTTCTTCGTGCCCCGCAATCCTACGGGCGCGCCTGTCCCGGGGCACCTCCCGGTGCCCCGGCGCACGCGGGTCAGGACGCCTTGTTGATCAGCTGGTCGATCGCGGCGTCGGCCTCCTTGGTGGCCTGGTCCACCGACTTGCCCTTGAGGATCGCGGTCAGCATGTCGGGGATGATCTTCTGCTTCTCGACCGCGCCCCAGCCGGGGGCCAGCGGGGTGAACCAGGCGTCCGGGACGGCGTTGGCCGCGGCGGCGGCGGACGGCTTGTTCTTCAGCTGGTTCAGCTGGGTGAGGTTGTTCGGCAGGATGTCCTTGTCGGCCAGCGCCTGCTCGGACTTGGTGCTGGTGAACATCCGGACCCAGTCGGTCGCCAGCGCCACCGACGGGGACTTGGCGGTGACGGCGAGGTCGGAGCCGCCGATGAAGGTCGGCAGCGGCTTGCCGTCCGGGCCGGGCATGGTGGCCACCTTGACGGCGTCCTTGAGGCTCGCGTCGCCGGTGACCGGCGCGGTGACGCCGGCCGCCTCGTAGCCGTTGCCGTAGAAGGAGGCGGCGTGTCCGCGGGCCATCGCCTCGTACTGGTTCTGCTCGTTCACCGTCAGGTCGCCCTTGTTGTACCGGCGCACCAGGTCGGCGAAGTGGCCGATGCCCTCCTGGGACTTCGGGTCGTGCAGGGTGCCGTGCCAGTTGCCGGCGCTGTCGAACTTGGCGATGCTGCCGCCGGACGCGGCCACGTAGCTCATCGCCGCGTACCAGTACGGGCCGGGCAGGTAGAGCGGGGAGAAGGTCCTGTCCGCCTTGTTCTTGTCCGCGATCTTGTCCAGGGCGGCCAGCAGTTCGGGCTCGGTCTTCGGGAACTCGGGGTTGCCGGTGGCCTGTTGGAAGGCCGTGGAGTTGTAGATGGCGACCCGGGAGCCGGCGTAGTAGGGCACGCACCAGAGCTTGTCCTGGTAGGTGCAGGTGTTGGCGAGCGCCTTGATCCAGCTGTCGGCGTTCTCGAAGGTGGTCCGGTCCACCGGGGCCAGTGCGCCGGACAGCACGTACTTCATGGTCTCGGTGTTGCCCAGCTCGACGACGTCGGGGGCGCTGCCCTCGGCGATGGCCTTGTCCAGCTTGGTGACCTTGTCCGCCCAGCCCTGGTACGCGAGCTTGAGGGTGACCTTCGGGTACTTCGCGGCGAACTCGTCGTTGACCCGCTGGACGAGGTCGGGCCAGTTCTTCTGGGCGTCGTCCATCAGCCAGACGGTGACGATGCCGGTGGCCGCCTTCGGGTCGGCGGCGGCGCTCCTGCCGTCGCCCGACGGTGAGCCCGACGAGGAACAGGCCGTCAGGCCCGCCGCCAGTGCCATGGTCCCGAGCGCCGAGACGAGCTGACGCTTCTTCACGCCGTCCTCCGAGGGTGTTCTAGAGCAAGTGATGCCCGCCGGCAGCGTGAGGGGCGCCCGCAGCGGAGAGTCCGGGCAGGGGGCGGCGACGTGCTTGGGGGTGGGCCGATACCACATCCGGCGAGGTTGAAACTCGAACCGGATGCTTGGACTCTGGCCTAGACCACTGGTGGTGTCAACGGCCAAAAGCCTTTGTCACCACGGCCGTTGCAGAGCCGTTGTAGCTTGTGGCACCCAGTCGCAGCACCATCACCCTAGGTAGGACTTAAGGTGGATTTAAGGCCCACTTGAGGGAACACGGTCACCCCGCGAATCCGCAGGTCGACGCCGGGAAAACGGAACGGGCCCGCCATGCGACATGCGCATGACGGGCCCGTCGGCTGACGCCTTCCCGGACCCGGCCGGTGGCGTCCTGCCGGTCGGTTCAGCCGACCGCTCCCGGCTGCCCGGTGAGGACCTCCACCGCCGCCAGCCCGCAGACCCGGGCGGCGCCGTGGGTGGCGATGTAGAGCGCGCCGACCGGCTCGGACTGCGGCAGCCCCATCTCGACCACGGCGGCGTCCGGGCGGGCCGCCACCAGGCGGCTCAGCACGGCGGACATCCACGGGTAGCGGTGCGCGTCCCGGACCACCAGCACCAGGCGGCGCCCCTCGGCGCCGGCCACCAGCTCGTCGACCAGGGCGTCCAGCAGCTCCGGGGTCGCCTCGGCGGCCGACACCGCGCGGGTGCGGGTGCCGGGGAAGCGGTCGGCGAGCATGCCGGCCACGCCCCACGGGGTGACGTCGCCGACGGCGATGTTCGGCTCGTCCGAGAACGAGGCCACGTACGGGCGCTCGCTCACCGGAGGCGTCACCAGGCCCGGCGCCCGGACCACCTTCAGCGCCCGGCGCGCGGCCCGCAGGCCGACCGCCAGGTCCGGCTCCGGCCGCTCGCCCTGGGCCGAGATCCGGCCCCAGCTGCCCAGCGCCCGGACCCGCGCGGCGGCGTCCGCCAGCCGCTCCTCACCGAGCCTGCCGGCCCGCACGCCCGCCACGATGGCGTCGCGCAGCATCAGCACGGTCTCCTCGTCGGCCAGCCCGCCGCCGACGCAGATCGCGTCCGCACCGGCCGCCAGGGCCAGCACGGTGCCCTCGCCCATCCCGAAGGTGTCGGCGATCGCGCCCATCTCGATCGCGTCGCTGACGATCAGGCCCTGGTAGCCGAGGCCGCCCTCGGCCGGGGCGGCGCGCAGCAGGTCGCGCAGCACGGTCGGGCTCAGGGTGGCCGGCAGCTTCGGGTCCAGCGCCGGGATCATGATGTGGGCGGTCATCACGGCCTTGGTGCCGGCCGCGATCGCCGCCTGGAACGGGATCAGGTCACGGGCCCGCAGCACGTCCAGGTCGACGTCGATGACCGGCAGGCCGTGGTGCGAGTCCACCGCGGTGTCGCCGTGGCCGGGGAAGTGCTTGGAGCAGGCGGCCACGCCGGCCGACTGCAGGCCCTCGACCCAGGCAGCGGTGTGCCGCGCGCACAGCTCGGGGTCGGCGCCGAAGGAGCGGACGCCGATGACCGGGTTGCGCGGGTTGGAGTTGACGTCCGCGGTGGGCGCCCAGTTGTAGTTGACGCCGGCCGCGGCCAGCGCCCGGCCGAGCTCGCGGGCGACGTCCCGGGTCAGCGCCGGGTCGTCGATCGCGCCGAGCGCGAGGTTGCCGGGCCAGGACGAGCCGGAGCCCGCCTCCAGCCGGGTGACGTCGCCGCTCTCCTCGTCGATGGCGATCAGCAGGTCGGGGTTCTCGGCGCGCAGCGTCCGGGTGAGCGCGGACAGCTGGTCGAGGTCGACCACGTTGCGGTCGAACAGCGCGACCGAGCCCAGCCCGGCGGCGAGGTGGCGCAGCAGCCACCGCGGCGGCTCGGCGCCGACGAAGCCGGGCTGCAGGACGGTCAGGGCGTCGCGGTGCAGCTGGTCGCTGTCCGGGGCGGTGGGTACGAGGATGCTCACGGTGGCTCAGCCCTTCACGGCGCCGTCGGTCAGACCGCCGACCGCCTTGCGCTGCAGGAAGACGAACAGGATCAGCACGGGGACGGCGAACATCGTGGAGGCCGCCATGGTGGCGCCCCAGTCGTTGCCGAAGGCGGTCTTGAAGGACGACAGCCACAGCGGGAGGGTCTTGCCCTGCTCCTTGTTCAGCCACAGGACGAGCGGGAACTCGTTCCACGCCGTGATGAAGCCGAACAGCGAGGTGGACATCAGGCCCGGGGCCAGCAGCGGGAAGATCACCTTCGTGAAGGCCTGGGTGCGGGTGCAGCCGTCCACCATCGCCGACTCCTCCAGCTCCTTCGGCACCGCGGCGATGAATCCGCGCAGCGTCCAGATGGTGAAGGGCAGGATCATCATCATGTAGAAGAGCGTCAGCGGCAGCAGGCTGTTCAGCATGTCGTTGTCGCGGGAGATGATGTAGGCGCCGATGGTCATGACCTCCCAGGGGGCCATCTGCGCGAGCATGATGACCAGCACGAAGGTCTTGCGGCCGCGGAACTTCATCCGGGCGATGGCGAAGGACGCCAGGGTCGCGATCACCAGCGAGATCAGCACCGCGCCGACGGTGACGGTGACGCTGTTGGTGACGTACGTCCAGAAGTCCGGCGCGTTCACCGCGGTGGTGAAGTGGTCGAACGTCCCGTCGAAGGGGATGAAGACCGGCGTCTTGCTGATGACGTCGCGGTCCTGCTTGAACGCGGTCGCGATCATCCAGTAGACGGGGAAGATGAAGAAGACGATGAGGACGACCGCGATCACGTTCGGCCAGGTACGTCCGAAGAGAGAGCGCCTCACAGCTCGTCCTCCTGCTTGATCATGATGCGGAAGTAGTAGGCCATCAGGACGCCCAGCATCAGGATGGTGAGCACCGCGATCGCGGCGCCGACGCCGTAGTGCTGGCTGCCCTGGCCCTCCAGGAAGGCGTGCACGGGAAGGGTCCGGGTGAGCTTCTCGGGGCCGCCGCCGTTGATCGCGTAGATCTGGGTGAAGGACTTGAACACCCAGATGACCTCCAGGAAGGTCGTGGCCAGGAAGAACGGCTTCAGGTTGGGGAAGATCACCGAGCTGAAGATCTTGCCGGAGCCGGCGCCGTCCATCCGGGCCGCCTCGTAGAGCTCCTTCGGGATGGTGGTCAGACCGGCGTACATGTTGAACGCCACGAAGGGGATCGACTGCCAGACGATCAGCAGGATGACGACGAAGAAGGTCGAGTACTCGTCGCTCATCCAGTTGTAGTCGGCCATCGAGTGCCAACCCAGCTGGTCCAGGAACCAGTTGACGACACCCCACTGGTCGTCGAACAGCCAGGTGTAGACGGTGGTCGCGGCGACCACCGGCATGGCCCAGGCCATCAGCAGCGCGATCGACAGCGCCAGGCGCATCTTCTTGCCGAGGCTGTTGAGCAGCAGGCCGATCAGGGTGCCGCCGAGCATGATGAGCACCACGTTGACCAGGGTGAAGGCGACGGTGCGCCCGGTGACCGACCAGAACTCCGGGTCGGTCAGCTGCTCCTTGTAGTTGTCGAACCCCGTCCACTCGGTGAGGTGCATCACCAGCTGACGCCGGTTGAGGTTCTGGAACGACAGCAGGACGGTCTTCAGCAGCGGCCAGCCCAGCAGGACGATGGTCGCCACGATGGCCGGCAGCAGCAGCAGGTACGGGGCGAAGCGGGCGCCCAGGCCGGGGCCGCCCGCGGATCTGGTGCGCTTCGGCGCGGCGCCCTTGGCCCCGCCGCCGGCGGCACTGGTGTCAATCTCGGCCACAACAGCCTTCCCTGACTCCGGGGACTGTGTCTGCACCCGCTCCGAATGCACAGCCATCGTTCTCACTTCCTCACAACCCGGCCACGACGGACAGGCGCCGCCCACCGGCCCCCCGCCGGGGACCGGTGAGCGACGCCGCTCAAGTGCTTAGTTCTTCTCGTTGAGCCGCTTGGCGATCTCGTCGTCGTACTTCTTGGCGGTGGCCGCGTAGTCGCCGCCCTGCAGGGCCGCGGTCAGGAAGTCCTTGATCGGGTTCGGCTTGTTCTCGACGCTGGCCCAGTTCGGGGTGTTCGGGGTGATCCCGCCGACCGCGGCGGCCGTCTGGGCGGCCTTCGCGAAGTCACCGGTGAGCTGGCTGTTCAGCGCGGCCTTGTTCGGGATGTTGCCGGACGCGGCGACCAGGCCCTCGTTCTTGTCGTTGAGGGCGATCTTCAGGAAGTCCTTCGCCATGTCGGTGTTCTTGCTCTGCGCGGCGATCGCGAGGTTCGAACCGCCGAGGAAGACGCCGGAGGGCTTGTCGGCGGTCTTGCCGGGGAGCGGGAAGAAGCCGATCTTGTCCTTCGGCAGGTCCTTCTCGGCCGGCAGCTCCCAGCCGAGGGCGATCATGGTGCCGACGTTGCCCTTGGCGAAGACGTCCTTCTGCTGCGGGGTGGCCTCGTCCTTGTCCTTCGGACCGGTGGCCGAGTAGCCCTGCAGCTTCTTGTACGTCTCGAAGGCCTTCTGGGCCTCGGGGGACGACAGGCCGCCGACCCACTTGTCGCCGTCCTTCTTGGCGATCTTGCCGCCCTCACCGGTGAGCAGGCCGAAGTAGGTGTACCACTCCTGGCCCGGCAGGTAGATCGGGTCGACGACGCCGTCGGTGGCCTTCAGCTTGTCCAGGTCGGCGTAGAACTCGTCCAGGGTCGTCGGGGCGGCGGTCAGGCCGGCCTTGGTCCACAGGTCCTTGTTGTAGGCGACCACGCGGTTGGAGACCCACCACGGGGCGGCGTACTGCTTGCCGTCCAGGATCGCGGCCTCGTTCTGGTTGGCGGCCCAACCGTCGCCGCCCAGCCCGGCCTTGTCCTTGGTGATGTCGAGCAGGCCCCCGGTGGAGGCGTAGCCGGCGGTCTGGGTGTTGCCGATCTCCAGAACGTCGACCGAGCCCTCGGACAGCGCCGCGGTGACCTTCGGGCCGATGTCGGTCCACTCCTGGGTCTGGAAGTCGACCTTCGAGCCCGGGTAGGTGGTCTCGAACTCGGTCTTGACCGCGTCGGTCCAGCCCTTGGGGGCCGAGCCGGTCATCGTCCACACCTTGAGCGTCTTGCCCTTGTACTTGTCGGCGGCCGAGGACGACGACGAGCTGCTGTCGTTCTTCTTGCCGTCCGAGCCACAAGCCGCGAGACCGACGACCATTGCTGCGACGCCGACCGCCGCGATGAGCTGACGCTTCACGCCATCCTCCTGAGGGATGCCTGGGTTACCCCCGTCGGGTGGCAGCGGCAGACCCACACAAAGCGGGGGAAATGGCGCCGCGGGCCCCGTCGAACGGGTGGGGGGATTCGTAGTGACCGGCCTAGTGGTGTAGACCAGATGCCTGGAGCTTGGCCTAGACCAATGGGCGTGTCAACGGCTGTTCGACCGATCCCGACCACCCGTTATCAAGCCGACACCGCACATCGTTCATCGCGTGATGAGGTATTCGTTCCGTAGCCATACATGCAACGATGTGACCCGTTAACGATGTGGCAGGGTCTGTGAAGGCCCTGCGAGAAGCGGGAGAACAGGTCCGATGAGCAGCGACGGGGGAACCACCGCCCAGGCCGACGACCCCGAGGTGAAGAACCTCCCGACGCAGACCGGCACCGACCCGACCGCGCGCGTCCCCAAGTACTACGGACTCAAGCGCCACCTCCTCCAGCTCACCGAGACCCAGCCGGCCGGCACCCCGGTCCCGCCCGAGCGCGCGCTGGCCGCCCAGTTCGACACCTCGCGCACCACCGTCCGCCAGGCCCTGCAGGAACTGGTCGTCGAAGGGCGACTGGAGCGCATCCAGGGCAAGGGCACCTTCGTCGCCAAGCCCAAGGTCGCCCAGGCGCTGCAGCTCACCTCCTACACCGAGGACATGCGGGCCCAGGGGCTGGAACCCACCTCCCGGCTGATCGAGATCGGCTACATCACCGCCGACGACCGGCTCGCCCCGCTGCTCGACATCAAGCCCGGCGGCCGCGTCCTGCGGATCGAGCGGCTGCGCCTGGCCAACGGCGACCCGATGGCCATCGAGGTCGCCCACCTGTCCGCCAAGCGCTTCCCCGCCCTGCGGCGCAACCTCGCCAAGCACAACTCGCTGTACGCGGCGCTGCGCGAGGTCTACGGGGTCACCGTGGCCGAGGCCGAGGAGACCATCGAGACCACCCTGGCCGACCCGCGCGAGGCCGGGCTGCTCGGCTCCGACCTCGGCCTGCCGATGCTGCAGCTGTCCCGGCACTCCTTCGACGCCGAGGGCAACCCGGTCGAGTGGGTCCGCTCCATCTACCGGGGCGACCGCTACAAGTTCATCACCCGTCTGAAGCGTCCGGAGTAGGCGTTTCGGAGAGGCGTACGGAGCAGGCGCACTCCCCCCTCGCACCACGGGCACCGGCGCGCGCGACCCGCGCGCCGGTGCCTTCTGCATTCCGTGACAGTGCTTTTCGCGTTCCGTACGGGTGCTTTTCCGGGGCCCCGACGGCCGCATGCGTCCGGATGGCGGGAAGTTGCGCCAATCCCGGTGACATGGATCACCCCATGCTCTAGATTGCGCAGCCAATACTGACTGCCGATCACCGATGGTGCTGCTCGGCGGGCTCGCGGGGGCAGGGACGCCACCCGGGCTGCGGCGCCGACGGGGACAACCCTCCGGAGCGGAGCCGAAGTTGCCGTCTGATCCCGATACCTTCGAAGATGTCATGCCCGAGCCAGCCGGGGCACCCGTCCCGGCGGTGACCCCCGAGCGGGTGCTGGCCGGTCTCGCCCTGCTCGTGCCGATCGTGGCGATGCTGTGGGTGTCCTCCTACAACAAGCCCGACCCCGCGGTGGCCGGGGTGCCGTTCTTCTACTGGTACCAGCTGCTCTGGGTGCCGGCGTCGGCCGTCTTCACCGTCGCCGCCTACCTGCTGATCAACCGGGACGAGAAGGCCCGCAAGGCGGCCCGGAAGGGCGGTGCGCGATGAAGGACGTCAACGTGCCGGCCCTCGTGGTCTTCGTGCTGTTCTTCGCCCTGGTCACCGTGATGGGCTTCCTCGCCTCGCGCTGGCGCCGCGCGGGCGACGCGGCGCACCTGGACGAGTGGGGCCTGGGCGGGCGCAGCTTCGGGACCTGGGTGACCTGGTTCCTGCTCGGCGGCGACCTCTACACCGCGTACACCTTCGTCGCCGTCCCGGCCGCGGTGTACGCGAGCGGCTCGGCCGGCTTCTTCGCGGTGCCGTACACGATCATCGCCTACCCGCTGGTCTTCCTCTTCCTGCCCCGGCTCTGGTCGGTCTCCCGGGTGCACGGCTACGTGACCCCGGCCGACTTCGTGCGCGGCCGCTACGGCTCGCGGCCGCTGTCGCTGGTGGTCGCGCTGACCGGGATCCTGGCCACCATGCCGTACATCGCCCTGCAGCTCGTCGGCATCCAGGCGGTGCTGGACGTGCTGGGGGTCGGCGGCGGGGAGAACGCCAACTGGTTCGTCAAGGACCTGCCGCTGTTCATCGCCTTCGGCGTGCTGGCCGCCTACACCTACTCCTCCGGCCTGCGCGCCCCGGCGCTGATCGCCTTCGTCAAGGACGCCCTGGTCTACATCGTGATCATCGTCGCGGTGATCTACATCCCGATCCGGCTGGGCGGCTACGGGCACATCTTCGACGCGGCCGCGCAGCACTTCAAGGAGGCCAAGGCCGGGTCGATGACCGTCCCGGACAACAAGCAGTGGACGTACGCCACGCTGGGCCTCGGCTCGGCGATGGCGCTGTTCATGTACCCGCACTCGGTGACCGGGGTGCTCGCCTCCAAGTCCCGCAACACCGTGCGCCGCAACATGGCGATCATGCCCGCGTACTCGCTGATGCTGGGCCTGCTCGCGCTGCTCGGCTTCATGGCGATCGCGGCGGGCGTCGGCAAGGGCGTCAAGGGCTACAACGCCCAGCTCTCGGTGCCGCAGCTGTTCGCGAACATGTTCCCGGACTGGTTCACCGGCGTGGCCTTCGCCGCGATCGGCATCGGCGCGCTGGTGCCGGCCGCCATCATGTCCATCGCGGCGGCCAACCTGTTCACCCGCAACGTCTACAAGGACTGGTTGAAGCCCTCCGCCACCCCCTCCGACGAGACCCGGGTCGCCAAGCTGGTCTCGCTGCTGGTGAAGGTCGGCGCGCTGGTCTTCGTGCTCGGCATGGACAAGCAGGCCGCGATCAACCTCCAGCTGCTGGGCGGCCTGTGGATCCTGCAGACCTTCGTCGCCATCGTCGGCGGCCTGTTCACCCGCTGGTTCCACCACTGGGCGCTGTTCGCCGGCTGGGCGGCCGGCATGGTCTACGGCACCTGGAAGGCGTACGGGATCGCCAGCCCGGCGACCAAGCACTTCGGCGGCAACTCGGCGGAGATCCCCGGCATCGGCGAGATCGGCTACATCGGTCTGACCGCCTTCGCGCTGAACCTGGTCGTCGCGGTGGCGCTCACCCTGGTGCTGCGGGCCGTCAAGGCACCCGAGGGCCCGGACGAGACCAGGCCGTCCGACTACAGCGCCGAAGCCGGCGACGACGAGCTGAAGAGCGCGCCGGAGCCCGTAGCGGCGCACTGATTCGCGCGGTACGCGCCCTGTGATCGCGCCGCCTTCTCCGTCAACACTGGAGAAGGCGGCGCGATCATATGTATGAACAGGCGTGCACGCCGGGCACCACCAGACCGGACCGGCAACCGGCCGGAACCTGATCGACCACGGGGAGCTCGCGGCCATGGCAGAACTCGGTACCACCCTCAACGGCCAGCACCAGTCCACCCAGAACCAGTCCGCCCAGCACCAGCCCCAGAACCAGCACCAGCACGCCGGCGCCCAGAGCCACCACGTCACCGCCCACCGCCCGGCGACGGCCACCCGGCTGCCGTCCGTGCTGATCGCCACCCGGCACGGCGAGTCCACCGCCAACGTCGAGTTCCAGCTGGCCGAGGCCGCCGGTGCGCTCAGCGTCCCGATCAGCTGCCGCGACGCCGACATCCCGCTGTCCCTGCACGGGCGGCAGCAGGCCCAGGCGCTCGGCCACTGGTGGGCCGCCCTGCCCAGCGCCGACCGCCCCCGCAGCGTCTGGTGCTCGCCGTACGTGCGCACCGCCGAGACCGCGAGAATCGCGCTCGCCCAGGCCGCCGGACTCGGCGCCGTCCCGGTCACGCCGGCCGTCCGCTACGACGAGCGACTGCGCGACCGCGAACTCGGCATCCTCGAGATGCTGCCGAAGGCCGCCATCGAGGCCAAGCACCCGGAGGAGGCGGCCCGGCGGCGCAAGATGGGCGAGCTGTACTACCGGCCGCCCGGCGGCGAGTCCTGGGCCGACGTCGCGCTGCGGGTGCGCAGCCTGCTGCGGGACGTCTGCGAGGAGGAGGCCGGCCGGCCCGTCCTGCTGGTCGCGCACGACTGCACGGTGCTGATGCTCCGCTACGCGCTGGACCGGCTCACCGAGGAGCAGCTCACCGCGCTCGGGCCGGTGCACAACTGCTCCACCAGCCTCTGGCGGGCCCAGGACGGGCGGCTGCGGCCGGACCGCTGGAACACCGTCGACCACCTGACGGTGGAAGCCGGCTGACGCACGGTCACTTCATGGCCGGGTCGGCGAAGCAGCGGCGGTAGGCCAGCGGCGTGGTGCCCAGCCGGCGGCCGAAGTGGTGCCGCAGGGCGGCCGCGTTGCCGAAGCCGCAGCGGGCGGCGATCGCGTCCACCGGCTCGGTGGTGGACTCCAGCAGCCGCTGGGCGAACAGCACCCGTTGCCCGACCAGCCAGCGGTGCGGGGTGGTTCCGGTCTCCTGCTGGAAGCGGCGGGCGAAGGTGCGCGGCGACATGTGCGCCCGGACGGCCAGCTGTTCGACGGTGGCCTCCGAGTCGAGGTGGTGGCGCATCCAGTCGAGCAGCGGGGCCAGCGAGTCGCCGTCGCATTCCGGCAGCGGGCGGTTCACGAACTGGGCCTGCCCGCCCTCCCGGTGCGGCGCCACCACCATCCGGCGGGCGATCTCCCGGGCCACCTCGGCACCCTGCACCTTGCGTACCAGGTGCAGGCAGGCGTCGATACCGGCCGCCGTCCCGGCGGAGGTGATCACCGGGTCGTCGTCCACGTACAGCACGTCCGGCTCGACGGTGGTCAGCGGGAAGCGCGCCGCCAGGTCCTCGCTGTGCCGCCAGTGGGTGGCGCAGCGGCGGCCGTCCAGCAGCCCGGCGGCGCCCAGCACGAAGGCGCCGCTGCAGATGGAGAGCACCCGGCCACCGTCCGCCACCACCCCGCGCAGCGCCTCCAGCAGCGGCTCGGGGTAGCTGGGGCGGATCCTCGCCGCGGTGACCACCGCGAGGTCGGCCCCGGCCAGCCGCTCGGGGCCGTACGGGACGTCCACGGCGAAGCCGGCATGGGTGGCGTGCGGCCCGGGGCGGGCGCCGGCGAGCGCGAAGTCGTAGCCGGGCAGCCCGTCGTCGGTGCGGTCGAGGCCGAAGACCTCGCAGGCCACCCCGAGTTCGAAGGGGTGGATCTCCTCCAGCACCACCGCGACCACGTTCTTCAGCGTGCCGTCGCTCCTCGGCGCGCCGTCGTTCTTCAGCATGCCGTCCAGGATGCCCGGTCCGTCCGTCGCGGCGGAAGACGCCGACTGGCAGGATTTCGAGGCAATCGGTCATTCCTGCCACTCGTGGGCGCCGTCCCGCCCGACCAGAGTGGAGGCCATGGACAGCGACACCCTTGCCGGCGCACTCGCCCTGGCCGGAATCGTCGGCGGCTTCGGCCTGCTCGGCGTCCTGATCAGCCGCGAAGTCTCCCGCGGCCCGGCGGCCCGCCGCGACAACTACCACCGCCCGGGCGGCTACCCGGCCGACCCCGCCCGCCCCGAGCGGCTGTACGGCACCATGCCCGCCGCCTCCCTGCGCCCCTCCGCCGATCCGGCCACCCTCCCGGTCCGTTCGACCCCGGAGCTTTCCACCCCGCACGGCTCCGGCACACTGGCCGCATGGACTACCTCATCCGCCCGGCCCTCCCGGAGGACCTCGAAGACGCCGGCCGCATCACCGTCGAGGCCTTCGTCGGCGGCGGCTTCACCTCGCCCGGGAGCGGCTACGTCGAGCTGCTGCGCGACGCCGACCGCCGGGCCCGGGAGGCCGAGCTCCTGGTCGCGGTCGACCCGGCCGCAGGGCGGGTCCTCGGCTGCGTGACCTTCGCGGTCGGCGGCACCGAGTGGGCGGACATCGCCACCCCGCGCGAGGGCGAGATCAGGATGCTCGCCACCGACACCGCCGCCCGCGGCCGCGGCGTCGGCGAGGCGCTGGTGCGCGCCTCCCTCGCCCGCAGCCGCGAACTCGGCCTGGCCGGCATGGCGTTCTCCACCCGCCCGGAGATGACCGCCGCCCACCGCGTCTACGAGCGGGTCGGCTTCCGGCGCACCCCCGAGCGGGACTGGGCGCCGTACCCGGGGATGGACCTGATGGTCTACACCTTGGCGTTCTGAGGCGGCGTCGACTGGTACGCCCAGCCCATGACTTGAAATGACCATCCGATCGGCTCGCTGCTAGTATCCGCCGCATGACGACGGGGAGTCCGCCTAGCGGCTGGTACGAGGACCCTTCCGGGCAGCCCAATACGCTGCGCTGGTGGGATGGTTCGACCTGGACCGACAAGGTTCAGGCCAAGCCGGGAGGCGGCGGCATGCCCGCGAGCCCGTTCCCCGGCCATGCCGTCCAGAACGCTGCCGCGCCGACGGCCGTCAGCCCGGCGGTGCAGGTTCCGCCGGCGCCCACGGCGCCGGCCGCTCCGACGCTGGCCACCCTGCCGACCCAGACCTCGGGACCGGGCCAGACGTCCGGACCGGGCCAGGCCCCGGGACCGGCCCAGGCCCCCGGGCCGGCGCCGCAGCAGCCCGGCCCGCCGACCCCCGGCCTGCCGACGCCCAAGCCGATCCCCACCTCGGTGGTGTTCGAGACCGTCGAGCCGAAGAACACCAAGCGCCGGGTACTCGTGGCCGTCGGCGCCGTGGTGCTGTCGGTCGTGATGGCGGGCGGCGGCTACGTCCTGGGCCACAAGACCGCGAAGCCCGGCTCGGCGAAGGCCGATTCGACCACGGCCGCGACCCCCACCGGTGACCCCAAGAGCCCGAACGGCTTCATGGGCACCGCCCTGACCGGCGGCCAGCAGCTCCCCGGCGGGCGGCAGATCACCGGCCAGGACTCGAAGATGAACTTCATGCTGCCGCAGGACTGGCAGGTCCAGGTCGACGCCAAGGCCCCGAACGAGGTCCGCTACGCGGTCAACCCGTACGCCTGCGTGGGCCACGGCAACGGGGCCTGCACCCGCGGCGTGGTCGTCCAGAACCTCCGGGTGTTCAACGGCGGCTGGTCCGACCCGAAGTCCCTGGTGCTCGGCATGGGCCAGCTGCTCTACAACACCCGTTACGGCTCGGACGCGCCGACGCCGCCGGACCCGGTGAAGCAGTCGGCCGTCAAGATCCAGGGCATGGACGGCTACCTCGCGCTGTGGCACGTCCCGATGTCCAGTGCCTCGTCCACGCCGGACAGCTACTGCGGCGTCCTCGAGGTCACGCCGGCGGCCGGGGCGACCACCGTCCCGGTGCTCCAGATCTGCCTGGACCAGGCGGCGGAGGCTCCGCCGCTGGCGCTGATGGACCAGATCGCGAACTCCGTCAAGATCACGCCCTGACGCTCGTCCCTCCCGTAGGCCCCGCCCTTCCGCGGGGCTTGCGGGAGCCTTGGCATTCCCGGCCCCGGCAGAGAGCGCTCGGCCACGGCCCGTATGCTGACCGCTTGAACGACAATCAGCCAAGCCCATGAGTGACGCCGCCACGCCGTACGACCGTCGACCCGACGGCCCGGTGTCGGACGTCGACGGGCGGTGACCGAGCAGGGAACCAGCGGCTCCGGTACGACCGGGCAGCTGTACGGGGGTTGACCGGTGGACTCCACCAACGAACACACGGCGACGCAGGGCAACCGGGCGCGCGGACGCCACGGGCGCGTCCTGCCCCGGGCCCGGAACGAACGCCGCATCGTCCGCAGGGAGCTGCGCAACAGCGCCGCCCAGCGCGCCTACGTGGCGTGCGCCGAGACCGCCGGCCCGCTGACCCCCGGCGAGGACGGCGCCGCCGTCCGTTACCGCTCGGTTTCCTCACGCGGCGTCAAGTTCGTCATGACCGTCCTGGTGGCGGTCAACGCTCTGGCCGGCCTCGTCTTCGTCGGCTGGCTGCTCCTCCCCGAGCACATCCCCAGCTCCCACGTCGGCTGGTCCCCGGACTGGCGGATCAACCTGGCGCGTATCTGCTTCTGTTCCGTTATTACGGTGGAAGTGATCCGGCTGGTTCAGAACCTCGCCGTCTGGGTCTTCGCGTTCCGCGCCAAGGACCCGGTGCCGGTCACTCCGCCGCCCGGGCTGCGGGTCGCGGTGCTGACCACGATCGTGCCTTCCAAGGAGCCGATCGAGATCGTCGAGCGGACCCTCGCCGCCATGCTGCGGATCGAGTACGACGGCCGGGTCGACGTCTGGATCCTCGACGAGGGCAACGACGACCGGGTCAAGGAGATGGCCGCCCGGCTCGGCGTCCACCACTTCAGCCGCAAGGGACGCCCCGAGTACAACCAGGCCGAGGGCGAGTTCCGGGCCAAGACCAAGTCCGGCAACCACAACTCCTGGCGCGCCGAGCACGAGCACGGCTACGACGTGGTGGCCCAGATGGACCCGGACCACGTCCCGCTGCCCTGCTTCCTGGAGCGCACCCTCGGATACTTCCGCGACCCCGACGTCGCCTTCGTGGTCGCCCCCCAGGTGTACGGCAACATGTACGACAACTGGGTCGCCCACGGTGCCTCCGTGCAGCAGTACCTGTTCTCCGGCCTGGTCGAGCGCGGCGGCAACGGCATGGACGCGCCGCTGCTGATCGGCACCAACCACCTGTACCGGCCGGTCGCCTGGCAGCAGATCGGCGGCTACCAGGACTCGATCATCGAGGACCACCTCACCAGCATGCGGGTCCAGGCCTCCGTCAACCCGGAGACCGACCGGCACTGGAAGGGCGTCTACACCCCCGACGTTCTCGCCGTCGGCGAGGGCCCGACCTCCTGGACCGACTACTTCAACCAGCAGAAGCGCTGGGCGTACGGCATCTGGGAGATCCTGCTCAAGAGCCGGCTGCGCTCCGGCATCAAGCTGCGGCTGCGCCAGCGGGTGCTCTACGGCCTGGTCCAGTTCTACTACCCGAGCGTGGCGATCAACACCGTCCTCGGCAGCCTCGCCACCTCCGTCTACCTGGCCCTCGGCGTCACCTCCATCCACCTCAACAGCACCCACTGGATGGCCCTGTGGGGCGCCAGCATGGGCAGCTGGTTCGTGCTGTGGCTGTGGCTGCGCCGCTTCAACCTGGCCGCGCACGAGCGGCGCGAGATCGGCGTGGCCGGCATGGGGCTGGCCATGTTCGCCGGCCCGGTCTACGTCGCCGCCGCGATCGCGGCGCTGTTGCGCCGCCCGCTCGCCTACGCCGTCACCGCCAAGGGCGACCTGCGCAGCGCCGAGTCGCTGTCGACCTTCCGGCTGCACCTGCTGTGGGCGGCGGTCGCGGGCGGGCTGCTCGGCGCGAGCTTCACGCTCCACCACGACATCTGGATCCTGCGGTTCTGGGCCGGCGTCAGCCTGTTCACCGGTCTCGCGCCGCTGGTGATCTCCTTCGTCAGCGGACGCCGCGAGGCCCGGGCCCAGCGGGCCGCCGCGGCCAGGGCCGCCGAGGCGCCCGCCGCCGACCGGCTGCCCGGCCACCTGCCCTCCCAGCGGACCGAACCGCCGCGCACCGGGGCAGCCGTCGGAGGACCCGTCGGAGAAAACGTCGAGGACGCCTTCGGAGAAGCCGTCGAGGAATCCGAGGAACCCGTCGAAGGAGCCCTCGCCGAGGACGAGTTCGAGGAGCTGCTGGAGCCGGCCCGGGCCGGCTCCCGGACCGAGCGGAGGAGCCGCTGATGCTGCGGATCACCGTCCCCCGGATCGCCGCCCTGGTCGCCCTGGCCCTGATGGTCGGGTACACCTTCGTCCTGGCGCCCCGGCTCTCCCGTGCGCACGACCTGGAGCCGTACACCTTCGCCGGCGCCGCCCCGACGGCGATGCCGAGTTGGCTGACCACCGCCCTGGCCGCGTCACCGACCGCCACCCCCGCGACGGCCGGCCAGAGCCCGACGGCGGCCGCGACGCCCACCACACCGCCCCCGCCCCCGCAGTTCCCGCCGGCCGGCGGCGCGTTCACCGGCATCATGACCAAGCCCGGCCCCTACGACCTCGGCCCGCTCGACGAGTTCACCGCGGCCGTCAAGCACCAGCCGAACGTGCTGGAGTTCTCGGTCGGCTGGTGGGACCGGAAGTTCGACCGCCGGGTCTTCGACACCGTCGCCGAACGCGGCATCATGCCGATGGTCGCCTGGGAGCCCTGGGACTACCGCAAGGAAGCCAAGGAGGACAAGCTCCGCGGCGAGCAGCCGGAGTACTCCCTCTCCAACATCATCGACGGCAGGTTCGACGACTACATCAAGACCTGGGCCGACGGCATCAAGGGCCTCGGCTACCCCGTCGCCCTGCGCTTCGCCCACGAGATGAACGGCTACTGGTACCCCTGGGCCGAGCAGTCCAACGGCAACAAGAAGGGCCAGTACGTCCAGGCCTGGCGGCACGTCCACGACATCTTCAAGCAGGCCGGCGCCACCCGGGTCACCTGGGTGTGGAGCCCCAACGTCGACTACGAGAACGCCACCAGCCTGAACACGCTCTACCCCGGCGACGACTACGTCGACTGGGTCGGCCTGTCCGGCTACTACGGCACCACCGGCGTCGAGAAGTACAAGTCGTTCGACCAGATCTTCCAGCCGACCATCGAGCAGATCCGGGCGTTCAGCCACAAGCCCGTGGTGATCACCGAGACCGGGGCCACCGACACCTCGGGGCTGAAGGCACAGTGGATCACCGAGATGTTCTCGCAGCTCGCCCAGCACCCCGACATCATCGGCGTGATCTGGTACGAGGCGAGGAAGGAGGTCGACTGGCGGGTGGCCGCGTCCCCCGCCGCCGCCCAGGCGTTCGCCGCCGGGGTCTCCGCGCCGCGCTACAACACGCCCTGGACCGTCCACTCCGAGCCGGCCCTGACCGTCACGGCGCCGGCCCCGGCACCCGCCCCTTCCCCCGACGCGCCGGCCTCCCCCAGCCCGTCGGCCACCACCCAGAAGCCTCCGGTCAAGAAGCCGACCTCGCCCGCGACCAAGCCCCGGTCGAGTTCCACGCCCGCCGGGTGAGCACGACCCCGCCCCGGCCCGCGTACCGGCCTACGACACCACCGCCCCGGCCCGCGCACCGGCCGCAGACACCGCAGCAGGGAGGCGAGAGCCCCATGACCCACCCCGTCGTGCCCGGAACCGGGCGCCGCGGCCTGCGCCCGTGGTGGTGGCTCGCGCCGACCATCGCGATCGTGCTGGCCCTGTGCGCGGTGCTGATCCCGCACGACTCGCGGGACCCGCAGGCGCCCGTCCGGGCGACCACGGCCGTCACCCCGCTGCCGGCCGCGACCGCCGGCGAGATCTGCTCCACCGGGCAGAACCGCTACCCGTCCCAGGCCGTCGACTCCGGCCGCTACCTGATCAACCCGAACGAGTGGAACGCCACCGGCGGCCTCTGCATCAGCAGCAGCGGCGCCGGCACCGACTTCCGGGTGACCCGCAGCGGGATCAGCCCCGCCAGCCTCACGGACCCGGACCGCGGCCCCGGCGCCTACCCGCACATCAGCACCCAGCTCCAGCCCGGCACCGGCCCGCTGCCCATCCCGGTGGACAACCTGCGGTACGCGACCAGCAGTTGGCAGACCACCCAGGTCGACGGCGGCGTCTACAACGTCTCGTACGACGTCTGGTACAGCAACAGCCGGACCAGCTGCTCCTTCACCGAGAGCGCCGAGCTGATGATCTGGCTGCGCGGCAACGGCAAGACCCCGTTCGGCCAGCGGACCGGCGACCTACAGGTCGGCGGCACCTCCTACCGCGTGTACGAGGCCCCGAAGAAGAGCAGCCACACCCTGATCACCTACGAGATGGCCACCGGCACGACCTCCGTCACCGACCTGGACCTGCGGGCCTTCACCCGCGACGCCATCCAGCGCGGCTACGTCCCGGCCGGCTCGTACCTGTGCGCCGTCCAGGCCGGGTTCGAGATCTGGGACGGCGGCGCCGGCCTCGGCAGCGACTCCTTCTCGTTCCAGGCCGCCGCCGGACAGCCGAGCGGCGCGATCACCTCGGCCCTGCCCGGTCTCTGTCTGGACAGCCGGGTGGCGGGCGATCCGGCCGCGGTCGGCGCCGGCACCTGCGACGGCTCGCCGGCCCAGACCTGGACGATGGGGGACAACGGCTCGATCGGGCAGAACGGGCGCTGCGTCGAGGACCCGGGCCTCGGTTTCCCCGTCCTCACCGGCTGCACCTCGCGGCCCGACCAGCGCTGGCGGGTGACCCCCACGGGACAGCTCGCCAACCAGGACACGGGGCGCTGCGTCGAGAATCCGGGTGCTGCCGGGAGTGCGGGTCCGAGCGCTGCCGCCAGTGCCGGTCCGAGCGCCTCCTCGAGCGGGACTGCGAGCGCCTCCGCGGGCGCCTCTGCGAGCGCCTCCGCGGGCGGGACCACCCAGGTGCGGATGCGCCCGTGCGATGCCCGTACGGGCCAGGGATGGCACCCTCCAGCCTGAGCAGATTATCGCACGATGAGTCGAACAGTCGTGCCCCGCGACACTACATGTGGGGCTGCATCGGACTCGCGCCACTAGATGTATGCTCATCCCTGCTGTCGATGCAGGGGAACCCGGTGGGAATCCGGGACTGCCCCGCAGCGGTGAGCGAGCGGCTCCAAGAGCCCTGCCCGCGAGTCCGATGACCTGCCGACAGCGTGCGCCACGGCCCTCCCGCAGAGGCCGCGCCAGCACCAGCAGTACCTTCCGGGCCTCGCGGGCGGGCCGGGGATGCCACCGTCGCACGGACGCCGCTTGCGCCCGCGCGCGTGCTCCCCTGCCCCGATCGCCCGGTACTCCGATCACCGCCGACGATCGCCGCCAGGAGAGAGCGCCTTGACCACCGCTGCCTCAGCCACCCTGCCCGCCCAGGGCTCCGGTACCGCCTTCACCGACCCGAAGGTCTCCGACCCCGGCGGCGCCCTGCTGCGGCTGCTCACCGACCGCAGCGTCGACCTCACCGAGGTCGACCCCGGCCATGTCGCCGCCGCCGCGCTGCGCGGCCGCCACGCCGGCTCGGACTTCGCCGAGCTGCGCGGGCTGGCCGTGGACGCCGCCGCGTCGATGATCGCCGAGGACCCCCAGTACTCGAAGCTCGCCGCCCGCCTGCTCGCCCTGGAGATCGTCGACGAGGCGAACAGCCAGGGCTCCACGTCCTTCTCCGCCTCGATCACCGTCGGCCACGCCGAGGGCCTGATCGGCGACACCACCGCGGAGTTCGTCGCCAAGCACGCCGCCGCCCTGGACGCGCTGATCGACACCAAGGGCGACGACCGCTTCGAGTACTTCGGCCTGCGCACCGTGCAGTCCCGCTACCTGCTGCGCCACCCGATCACCCGCAAGGTGATCGAGACCCCGCAGCACTTCCTGCTCCGCGTCGCCTGTGGCCTGGCGGTCGGCGACAACGAGCAGTCCGTGCGCGAAGTCGCCGAGCTGTACGGCCTGATGAGCCGCCTGGAGTACCTGACCTCCTCGCCGACGCTCTTCAACTCCGGCACCCGCCACCCGCAGATGTCGAGCTGCTACCTGCTCGACTCCCCGCTGGACAACCTGGACTCGATCTACAACCGCTACGCGCAGATCGCCCGCCTGTCCAAGCACGCCGGCGGCATCGGCCTGTCCTACTCGCGCATCCGCTCGCGCGGCAGCCTGATCCGCGGCACCAACGGCAAGTCCAACGGCATCGTGCCGTTCCTGCGCACCCTCGACTCCTCCGTCGCCGCCGTCAACCAGGGCGGCCGTCGCAAGGGCGCCGCCTGCGTCTACCTGGAGACCTGGCACGCCGACATCGAGGAGTTCCTCGAGCTGCGCGACAACACCGGCGAAGAGGCCCGCCGCACCCACAACCTCAACCTGGCGCACTGGATCCCGGACGAGTTCATGCGCCGGGTCAACGCCAACGCGGACTGGTCGCTGTTCTCCCCGGCCGACGTGCCCGAGCTGGTCGACCTGTGGGGCGCCGACTTCGACGAGGCCTACCGCAAGGCCGAGCTGGCCGGCAAGGCCGTGCGCACCATCCCCGCGCAGACCCTGTACGCCCGCATGATGCGCACCCTCGCGCAGACCGGCAACGGCTGGATGACCTTCAAGGACGCCTCCAACCGCGCCGCCAACCAGACCGCGCTGCCGGGCCGCACGGTGCACTCCTCCAACCTGTGCACCGAGATCCTGGAGGTCACGGACGACTCCGAGACCGCCGTCTGCAACCTCGGCTCGGTCAACCTCGGCGCCCACGTGGCCCCCGGGGCGTCCGCCGACGACCTGCTGGGCGCCATGGACTGGGAGCGGCTCGACGCCACCGTGCGCACCGCCGTCACCTTCCTCGACCGCGTCGTGGACATCAACTTCTACCCGACCACCGAGGCCGGCACCTCCAACTCCCGCTGGCGGCCCGTGGGCCTCGGCGTGATGGGCCTCCAGGACGTCCTCTTCAAGCTGCGGCTCGACTTCGACTCCGCCGAGGCCGCCCGGCTGTCCACGCTGATCGCCGAGCGCATCATGCTCACCGCCTACGAGCGCTCCGCCGACCTGGCCGAGCGGCTCGGCCGCCACGAGGCGTACGGCGAGACCCGCGCCGCCCGCGGCGAACTGCACATCGACCACTTCCCGACGGCCGCCCCGCAGTGGGCCGACCGCTGGACCGCGCTGCGCGCCCGCATCGCCGAGACCGGCCTGCGCAACTCGCTGCTGCTGGCCATCGCGCCGACCGCGACCATCGCGTCCATCGCCGGCGTGTACGAGTGCATCGAGCCGCAGGTGTCCAACCTGTTCAAGCGCGAGACGCTCAGCGGCGAGTTCCTCCAGGTCAACCCGTACCTGGTGCGCGAGCTCAAGGAGCTCGGCGTCTGGGACCAGCAGACCCGCGACGCGCTGCGCGACGCCAACGGATCGGTGCAGGAGCTGAACTGGCTGCCCGCCGAGGTGCGGTCGCTGTACCGCACCGCGTGGGAGCTGCCGCAGCGCGCGCTGATCGACCTGGCCGCGGCCCGCATGCCGTACCTGGACCAGAGCCAGTCGCTGAACCTGTTCATGGCGGCGCCGACCATCGGCAAGCTCAGCTCGATGTACGCCTACGCGTGGAAGGTCGGTCTCAAGACCACCTACTACCTGCGTTCGCGCCCGGCCACCCGCATCGCCCAGGCCGCGTCGGGTACCGCCCGCGCCGCCGCGCCGGTGCCGGCCAACACGATCCCGGTGGGCACCCCGACCCTCACCCCGGAGGAGGAGGCCGCGCTGGCCTGCTCCCTGGAGAACCCCGAGTCCTGCGAGGCCTGCCAGTGAGCACCCCCGAAGACCGCAAGATGCTGCTCGACCCCGGCTTCGAGCTGACCCTGCGCCCGATGCGCTACCCGTCGTTCTACGACCGGTACCGGGACGCCATCAAGAACACCTGGACGGTCGAGGAGGTCGACCTTCACTCGGACGTCGCCGACCTGGCGAAGCTGAGCGAGGGCGAGCGCCACCTCATCGGGCGCCTCGTCGCGTTCTTCGCGACGGGCGACTCGATCGTCGCGAACAACGTGGTGCTGAGCCTCTACAAGCACATCAACTCCCCGGAGGCGCGGCTCTACCTGAGCCGGCAGCTGTTCGAGGAGGCCGTGCACGTCCAGTTCTACCTGACGCTGCTCGACACCTACCTTCCGGACCCGGAGGACCGCAACGCGGCCTTCGCCGCGGTGGAGAACATCCCCTCCATCCACCAGAAGGCCCAGTTCTGCTTCAAGTACATGAACGCGGTCGACCACATCGACTCGCTGCAGACGAAGGAGGACAGGCGGGCGTTCCTGCTCAACCTGATCTGCTTCGCGGCGTGTGTGGAAGGCCTGTTCTTCTACGGCGCGTTCGCCTACGTGTACTGGTTCCGGAGCCGGGGCCTGCTGCACGGTCTCGCGACCGGTACCAACTGGGTGTTCCGCGACGAGTCCATGCACATGGACTTCGCGATGTCGGTCGTCGACACCGTGCGCGAGGAGGAGCCCGACCTCTTCGACGAGGAGATGGCCAAGCAGGTCACGGAGATGCTGGAGGAGGCTGTCGAGGCCGAGCTCCAGTTCGCCCAGGACCTGTGCGGCGACGGTCTGGCCGGCATGAACACCGACTCGATGCGCCAGTACCTGGAGGCCGTGGCCGACCAGCGCCTGGCCCGCCTGGGCATGCCCATCCGGTACGGGTCCACCAACCCGTTCGGCTTCATGGAGCTCCAGAACGTCCAGGAGCTGACCAACTTCTTCGAGCGCCGGGTGTCGGCGTACCAGGTGGCTGTCGAGGGCTCGGTCTCCTTCGACGACGACTTCTAGAAGAGCCGGATACGACAGAGGTGCCCCGCACGGCCACAGCCCGTGCGGGGCACCTCTGTCGTATCAGTCGGTAGAAAACTCGCCGGACTTGACCCCGGCGAGGAAGGAGGACCACGCGTCCTCAGGGTCTGGGCCGATAGCCGTCGCTCGACGAGCACCCCGGCCGGCCGGGCCTTGGTGGTGCAGGAAGTCGGCCGGTCCGACTTCCTGCGCCACCGGCGAAGATGCGCGCACCGGTCGACGCACCACGGCAGTGCTATCGGCGTGCTCCACCCGTCCGGCTGAACTCCCGGGGCCACACCGGCACCGCACGCACACGTACCGCCCACCTCCGGTTACGGTCCGGCGCACAGCCGTACGACGAGACGAGAGGGGCCCACGGTGACGACGACCGGAATCCTGGACTACGAGAGCGACGCGATCGTCCAGCTGATGAACATCGCGGAGAAGGACTGGACGGAGCAGGAGCTCAAGGACGCGCTGCAGCGGGCGATCATGCTGGAGCTGTCCACCATCCCGCCCTACGCCACCGCGCTCTGGTCGATCACCAGCCAGGACAGCACCCAACCCGTCCGCAACACCATCCGGGAGATCATCTTCGATGAGATGTCGCACTTCGGCCTGGTCTGCAACATGCTCACCAGCATCGGCGGCACCGTCGTCCTCACCGACCCCGCCACCGTCCCGAAGTACCCGGGCGAGCTGCCCGGCGGGGTCAACCCGGGGCTGGTCGTCTCCCTCAGCGGGCTGACGCGGGAGTCGGCGGGCCTCTTCTCCGACATCGAGAAGCCCGAGAACCCCCTCGCCTTCGCCGCCGACGGCAACACCATCGGCGCCTTCTACCAGCGGATCGCCGACGTCTTCCCCAACTTCGCCCACCTGCTCACCGGTCAGAACCAGGTGACCTTCCCGCTCTCGAACCACGGCGCCGGCAACGACATCGTCCCGATGAACACCATCGACGACGTCCTGAAGGCGATCCACATCATCCAGACCCAGGGCGAGGGCACCACGGCATCCCCGGACAACCCCTTCCCGGGCGCCCCGGGCGAACTCGCCCACTACTACGCGTTCAAGGAGATCGCCGTCGGCAAGAAGCTGGTCAAGAACCCCACCACGGGGAGGTTCGAGTTCACCGGCCCCGACGTCCCGCTCCCGGACACCGCCCCCGTCGCCCGTGTCCCCGAGGGCGGCTGGGCCAACGACCCCGCCAACACGCCCGACCAGGCCACCGCCACCGCGCTGCACGACTTCAACAAGACCTACAGCGACATGCTCCGCGCCCTCTGCTCGGCCTGGAGCGGCAACCCGAACTCGCTCTTCGACGCGATCGGGCACATGGGCGATCTGGGCGACGCCGCACGGACGATCAACGCCATCAAGCTCCCCTCGGACCCCCACCTCGTCTACGGCCCGGAGTGGCTCTTCGTCGCCAACTGACCGGACGCGTGCCCCCGCCCGCCCGGCACGGAACGCCGGGCGGGCGGGGGCAGGGCAAGCGGGGGCAGGGCAAGCGGACAGGTCACGCCTCCGCGACGGCCTCCAACGGGCTCAGGGCCGCCGCCCGCCGGGCCGGGACGGCCGCCGCGACCGCGCCGAGCGCGAGCGATCCCAGGCAGACGAGGGCCAGCGTCCCCCAGGGCAGCGCCAGCGCGTACTGCTCCATCGCGCCGCCCGCCAGCGCCCCGACCGCCCAGGCGCCGAACAGCCCGCCGGCCAGGCCGAGCAGGGTGCCGAACGCGGCGACCGTCACGGCCTCCAGGCGGATCATCCGACGGACGCCGGCCCGATCCATGCCGATGGCCCGCAGGACACCGATCTCCCGCGTCCGTTCGGTGACGGACATCGCCAGCGTGTTGACGATCCCGAGCGCGGCGATCACGACGCCGATCGCGAGCAGCCCGTACATCAGCGTCAGCAGGTCGCTCATCGTCCCCGCCGCCTCGCGCACCAGCGCGGCCCGGTCCTGCACCTTGAGCAGCGGGTTGTTGCCCACCGCCGTCCGCAGCCCGTTCTCCGTCGCGCCTTCGCCGCGCACCAGGACCCGCTGGACGGTGCCGGGCCTGTAGCTGTCGCGCTGCACCTCGTCGCGGGTGCCCAGCACATCGTGGGCGGTGGGGTTGTCCCGGTAGACGCCCACCACGGTGTAGTGCGCGAACTCCTCGCTCCGCCCGATGCGCGCGTCGACCTGCCCGCCCGTGCTCACCCCGGTCTCCCGGGCGACGCTGCTGGAGACGGCGATCCGGCCGGGCCCGAGGTCCTTCGCCGAGCCGCTCACGAAGTCGAGGTTCATCACCTGGTCGAGGGCCGCCGGGTCGACGCCGGAGATCTCCCGGACGCGACCGCCCACGACCGCCGTGGAGTCCGCGACCGCGCTGACGCTCCGCACTCCCGGGGCGCCGGCCACCCGCTGCACGGCGGCCGGGTCGATGCCGGTCATGGTGTTGCCGGTGCTGATCACGTAGTCGGCGCCGAGCCCGTCCGCGACCTGCCGGTCCAGGGCCTGCCCGGTCGAGTTGCCGATGGTGGCGAGCCCGCTGACCAGCGCGGTGCTGATGAGCAGTGTGGCGGCGGTCGCCGCCGTGCGCCTCGGGTCGCGCAGCGCGTTCTGCTGGGCCAGGAGGCCGGGGGTGCCGAATCGCCGGATCACACGCCCGGTCACCCGGATCACGGGGGCGGCGAGGGCCGGCGCCAGCACGATCAGGGCGACGACGAGGACGCCGCAGCCGAGCATCGCACGGCGCAGGTTCTCCTCCGAGGCGTCCTTCGCCGAGCCCGCGAGCGAGACCAGCAGACCGACGCCGAGCAGCAGCAGGACCGCCCCGGCGATCGGACGCAGCCACGAGCGCCCACCGGGCTGCGCGGCGGAGCGCAGCGCCTCGATCGGTGCGATCCGCGCCGCCCGGCGCGACGGCAGCCAGGCGGCCAGCACGGTCACCCCGACGCCGACGAACAGCGCCGCCGCCACCGGTCGGGGCCCGATCACCAGTGGGCCCTCCGGCAGCCGGTTCCCGTCGCCGCTCAGCAGCCGGGGCAGCACGGACGCGATGCCGAGTCCGCCGATGAATCCGATCACCGACGCGGCGAGCCCGACCAGCACGGCCTCGGCCAGCAGGGAACGGACCACCTGGCGGCGGGTGGCGCCGACCGCCCGCAGCAGCGCGAGCTCCCGGGTGCGCCGGGCGACGAGCATGGTGAAGGTGTTGACCACGAGGAACGAGCCGATGAACAGGGACACGCCCGCGAAGACCATCGGCATCTTCTGGTAGCCCCGGGTCAACACCCCGACGTAGATGGCCTGTTGGTCGGCCTGCGCCTGTCCGGTGGTGGTCTCGGCACGGTCCGCCGGGAGCATCCCGGCGATCCGCTGCGCCAGCTCGTACGGCCCGGTGCCCGGGGCCGCCGAGACGTCGATGCCGGTGTAGTGGCCGGGGGTCGCGAACAACCGCTGTGCGGTGGCCCGGTCGAAGAGGGTGAGCGTACCGCCGGCCGTGACCCGGGTGTCCCGGGTCGTGACGATGCCGACCAGGCGCGCCGTGAGGGCGGGGCCGTCCGTCGCGAGCGTGACCGTGTCCCCCAGGTGGAGGCGGCCCGCGGCGGCGGTGCCCCGGTCCACGGCGATCTCCTCGGCGGCGGCGGGGGCGCGCCCCTCGACCAGGGGGTACCGCCCCTGGTCGTACGCGGCCGCGAGGTTCGTCCCCGGCTTGACCCGCAGCGGTGTGCCGTCGGCCGCGTTCAGGACGGCGCTCCCGTCGGCGGACGGCCGGACCGCGGCGACCCCGGGCACGTCGGCGAGGCGGCGCGCGAGCGCGTCCGTCAGCACGCTCGGCTGGTCGGGCGCGGCGGGGGACTCCTTCGCGGTGACGGTGACCGCGATGTCGGCGAAGTTCCTGGTGGCGGCGGCCCGGTGGGCGGCGGCGGTGGAGTCCGCGAAGACCAGGGTGCCGGAGACGAAGGCGACGCCGAGGCAGACCGCGAGGACGGTCATCAGCAGACGGGCCTTGTGCGCCAGCACGTTGCGCAGGGCTGTGGTCAGCATGAGCAGCTTTCGGAGGTGTCGGGAGGAGAAGGGGCGCGGACTCGGCGCCGGCTCAGCCGGCGAAGGACTTCATGACGTCGAGCACCCGGTCCGGCGTCGGGTGCGCCATCTCGTCGACCAGCCGCCCGTCGGCCAGGAACACCACCCGGTCCGCGTAGCCGGCGGCCACCGGGTCGTGCGTCACCATGACCACCGTCTGGCCCAACTCCCGTACGGAGTCCCGCAGGAAGCCGAGGACCTCGGCCCCGGCCCGGGAGTCGAGGTTGCCGGTCGGCTCGTCGCCGAACACGATCGCGGGCCGCGCGACCAGCGCCCGGGCGACCGCGACGCGCTGCTGCTGCCCACCGGACAGTTCGGCCGGGCGGTGGCCGAGGCGCTGGGACAGCCCGACCATCGACACCACGCGCTCCAGCCACTCCCGGTCCACCCGCCGCCCGGCGAGCGACAGCGGGAGCGTGATGTTCTCCAGCGCGGTCAGGGTGGGCAGCAGGTTGAACGCCTGGAAGATGAAGCCGACCCGGTCCCGCCGCAGCTGGGTGAGCTGCCGGTCGCCCAGGCCGCCCAGTTCCGTCGTACCGATCCGGACGGAGCCCGACGTGGGGGTGTCGAGACCGGCGGCGCAGTGCATCAGGGTGGACTTGCCGCAGCCGGACGGGCCCATGATCGCGGTGAACTCGCCCTCCCGGAAGGCGATGCTCACCCGGTCCAGCGCCGTGACCCGGGTGTCGCCGTTGCCGTAGACCTTCGTCAGGTCGGCGGTGGCGGCCGCGATCCCGGGTGTGGTGTGCAGGGTGAGGGAGTTGGCGGTCACGAGGGGACTCCGTCTTCGAGGTGCGGATCGGTGCACTTCGAAGGGTGTCCGGTGCACGTATCAGGCCCCTGGGCCGCCGTGTATCAGCGCCCGCGCCAGTCGGCAGCAGTTCGGTAGCAAGCGGCTGTCCAGCACGCGTTGTGCAGCAAGCAGTTCCGTAGCAAGCGGTCGTGCGGCAGCGCGTCAGTCCGGCAGTCGCAGGGTGGCCACCGCGCCGCCGTCCGCGGCGTTGGCGAAGCTCAGCTCCGCGCCGAGCAGTCGGGCCTGTCCTGCCGCGATGGTCAGGCCGAGCCCGTGGCCCGTGCCGCGCTCGGCGGCGCCGGTCCGGAACCGGCGTGGGCCGTGCCGCAGCAGGTCGGCGGGGAAGCCGGGGCCGTGGTCGCGCACGACGACGGTGCGTCCCTCGACCGTGACCAGCACCGGGGCGGCCCCGTGCCGGTGCGCGTTGACGACGAGGTTGCCGACGATCCGTTCCAGCCGCCGGGGGTCGGTCTCCACCGACGCCGACGGCGAGGATGCCGCCGACGCCGTGTCAGCCTCGGAAACCGCTGCCACGCAGACCTCGGCCTCGAACCCGGTGCGCGCCACGGCCTCCCGGACGACGGCGCCCAGCGGCACCCGGGCCCGTACGGGCTGTTCCGCCCCGGCGTCCAGCCGCGAGATCTCCAGCAGGTCCTCGACCAGTCCGCGCAGGTCGCGCACCCGCGCCCGGATGAGGTCCTCCGTCTCGCCGGGCGGCAGCAGGTCGGCGGCGGCGAGCAGCCCGCCGATCGGGGTGCGCAGCTCGTGTGCCACGTCGGCCGTGAACTGCCGTTCCGTCCGGAGCAGTCGGCCGAGGCTGTCGGCCATCGCGTCCACCGTCGCCGCGATGTCCGCCACTTCGTCGTCGCCCTTGGTGGGCCCGGTGCGGGCGTCGAGGTCCCCGGCGGAGATGCGGTCCGCGGTCTCGGCGACCCGCCGCAGTCTGCGGGCGAGCAGCCCGGCCCCGTACACCGCGGCCGGCGTGGCCACGGCGAGGGCGAGCAGCGAGGCCACCGCCATCGCCACGTCCAGCCGGGGCAGATCGGACAGCTCCGGGCCCATGTTGATCCGTACGGCCAGCACCGGGCTGCCCGGGCCGCCGGTGCGCTGGGCGGCCCAGGCGCTCGGGCCCGCGTTGCCCTCGACGCGTCCGTCGTACGCGGTGTGCCGGTTCCCGTCGGCCGGGTGCCGCAAGCCGGCGGGCAGGTCGGCCGGGTCGAGTTCGGCGCCGTCGGCCAGTGCTCCGGTGCGCCGGTAGACGTCCACGGCCGAGTACACGGCGTTGAAGGCCCGCGCCTCGGCCCGGCTGCGGATGTCCTGGGCGGTCCACAGGTGCACCAGCACGCCGACCGCCGCCGCGACCAGGCAGGCGGTGGCGGCGGCGAGGGCGGCGATCTTCCAGCGCAGCGAGGCCCGACGCCGACGGAGCGTACGCATCGCGTTCAGCGCTTGAGCTTGTAGCCGAAGCCGCGGACCGTCTCGATCCGCTC
This sequence comes from Kitasatospora sp. NPDC034023, assembly GCF_055575795.1. Lineage (NCBI taxonomy): Bacteria > Bacillati > Actinomycetota > Actinomycetes > Kitasatosporales > Streptomycetaceae > Kitasatospora > Kitasatospora sp. NPDC034023. Next base: position 1,543 of record NZ_JBVIRY010000015.1, on the reverse strand, counting down.
CCGGCCGAGCTTGCGGCGCAGCCGCTGCACGCACAGGTCCACCACCCGGCTGTCGCCGTCCCAGCCGTACTCCCAGACGTTGCGCAGCAGGGTGTGCCGCTCCAGCACCACGCCGGGGTGGGCCGCGAACTCCAGCAGCAGCTTGAGTTCGGTCGGGGTCAGCGCGACCGGGAGTCCGCCGACGGACACCTCCATGCCGGCGGTGTCGACGGTCAGGTCCCCGAACACCAGGACCTTGCCCTCGCCCTCGGCAGCGGCAGCGGCCTCGGGCGAGGGGACGGGTGTGTACGTCGCCCGCCGCAGCAGCGAGCGGATGCGCGCCACCAGCACGAAGGTGTCCACGGGCTTGACCACGTAGTCGTCCGCCCCGGCCTCCAGTCCGGCGACGACGTCGAGCCCGTCGCCGCGCGCGGACATCATCAGCACCGGCACCAGGCTGGTCTCCCGGATCCGGCGGCACAGGCCGATCCCGTCTAGTCCGGGCAGCATCACGTCGAGGACGAGCAGGTCGAACTGCTCGGCCCGGAACAGCTCCAGCCCCGTGAGGCCGTCGGCCGCGGCCGTCATCTCGTAGCCGTAGCGTTCCAGCGCGACGGTGAAGGAGCGGCGCATCAGGTCGTCGTCCTCCACCAGCAGCACGCGGACCGGGCGCGGGGACGGTGCGGGCGAGGACACGGGCGGCGGGCTCCAGTTCACTCGGCGGCGGACAAGGGAACGATACGGCAGATACCGGACGCGCCCGCCGTGTGGAACCGGTCGACGGCGGACCGAGCGCTCGCTGATACCCACCCGATACGGAACCCCGCCCGAGGAGCCCGGCTCACCCAGCGCTGCCGCCGGGGCCGTCCGCGCGCAGCCCCTCGGCGAACGCGCGCGCCGCCGCCAGGTCGTCGCCGTCCGGCCGCGCCTTGTTGATGCCGCCTACCAGCTTGAAGGGGAGCCAGGTGTCGAAGGCCCGGCAGGAGAAGGCGCCGGCCACCTCGAAGCCCTTCCGTTCGAGCTGCCGCACCAGGGGGCGGGTGAAGGGCCGGACCGGCAGCTCCGGCAGCCCGCTGGTGGCGAACACGAACGCCCGCTGCCGCTGCCCCTGCCGTTGCCCCTGGGGAGCCCGCTCGGGAACCGACCGGACGAAGTGGCGCAGCCGTGGGTGGAACTGCCCCGTGAAGATCCCCGAGCCGAAGCCCACCAGGTCGTAGCCGGAGAGCCCGGCCGCGTCGACCTGTTCGGGCTCGACCACCGGGGCCGACAGCACCCGGCCCATGGCCTCGGCGATCCTCCTCGTGTTTCCGTGGGACACGGACGCGCACACGATGACGGCCTTCATGACGGTTCCCCTTCCGTTCGGTCACTTCCGAGGAATGGACCGGACGGGGCGGGAGAACGTGACATCGTCGGCCGGGAACGCCGAAGGCCGGCGCGGACGGGTCCGCGCCGGCCTTCGTCGAAGCCCGACAGCCGCTCCGCCGTCAGGCGTTCGGCACGGTCGCGTACTTCGCCGTGCCCTCGGCCATCTGCTTCAGGGCGTCCTTGCGGTCGCGCTTGG
>NZ_JBVIRY010000014.1:24176-194864 GCF_055575795.1 Kitasatospora sp. NPDC034023 | reverse complement strand
ATGCAGACGCAACCCAGCCCGAACCTGGGAAGTGGTGTTTCAGAGGATTGGCCGCCCCGGGACCGTCCGCGCCGATGCGTGTCCGGTGCTCCCTGTCAGGCAACTCGAAGAACACTAGACCTCGGGGATGATCGAGTCAAGCTCCGCAAGCGGATTTTCGGCGACCGCTTCCGCCGGCAGGTGGAAGGCCAGGATGGCGACGTCGTCGTCGTGTTCCGAGGTCACTCCCATCGCCCGCAGCAGCCGGGCGCAGATCACCTCGGGGGTGCCGATCGCGCCGGTCAGCGTGCGGGCCAGGAGGTCGAGGCCCTGGTCGATGTCCTCGTCTCGGCGCTCGACCAGGCCGTCCGTGTAGAGGACACCGGTCGTGCCGGGGAGGAGGCGCAGGGTGTGGGAGAGGTGCAGGCCGCCGCCGGTGCCGAGCGGGGGACCGTTCTGTTCCTCGCTGCGCAGGATGGTTCCGTCGGGGCAGCGCAGCAGCATCGGGAGGTGGCCGGCCGAGGCGTAGGAGAGGGTGCGGCGCTGTGGGTCCCACACGGCGTAGGTGCAGGTGGCGATCTGGTTGGCGTCGATCTCCATGGCGATGCCGTCGAGGAGGCGCATCACCTCGTGCGGCGGCAGGTCGAGGCGGGCGTAGGCGCGGACCGCGGTGCGCAGCTGGCCCATGACGGCGGCTGCCCGCAGGCCGCGGCCCATGACGTCGCCGATGACGAGTGCCGTGCGCCCGCCGTCGATGGCGATGACGTCGTACCAGTCGCCGCCGACGGCCGCCTCGGCGCCGCCGGGTTGGTAGGTGGCGGCGACCCGCAGGTCCGCCGGCTGGTCGAGCTTCTGCGGGAGCAGGCTGCGCTGGAGGGTGACGGCGGCCTCGCGCTGGCGGCGTTCGGCTTCGCGCAGGCGGGCGGCGGCGAGGACCTGGTCGGTGACCTCGGCGGCGAAGATCAGGACGCCGGCGGGCGGGCCCTCGGCGGGGGTGTCGGTGGTGTCGCCGGGGCCGAGCGGGACACAGGAGACGTTGTAGTAGCGGTTGCCGGTGAGCCCGAGGATGCAGCGGGCCTTGACGCTGCGCGGGCGGCCGCCGCGGATGACCTGGTCCATCAGGGCCAGGACGCCCATGGTGCCGAGTTCGGGGAGGGCTTCGCCGGCGGGCCGGCCGGTGGGGCGTTCGCCGAAGAGTTCGCGGTAGGCGCGGTTGGCGTAGCCGAGCTGGTGGAGCGGGCCGTAGGTGACGGCGACCGGGGCGGGGATGCGGTTGAGGACCTCGCGCAGGTTCTGGGGTTTGTGCGGGTCGAGGAGTTCGGCGGCGGTGGTGGGGCTGGTCGGGTCGCGGGGGCTGGGCACGACGACACCGTCGCTGGAGGGCGTGCCCTCGTCGGTGCCGGCCCCGTTGGACGGGGTGGCACGCCAGGGGGCTCCGGTGAGCCGGGCGCTCCAACGCATGAGGTTCAAACGACGGCCGCTTCCTCGTTTTCCAGGCATATCATCACTTTTTGTGTACGCAGCAGCACACGGGGTAATGACCAGGTCGGGCTGATCCTGTCAGGCAGAGGCCCGATTTCGGAAGTCGCGCGCCCGGCGTGGCCGTCCGATCGACCTCCGGCCCGGGTCGGCGGGCGCGGTCAGCGGGGCGCATCCGGTCCGGCGTCGGACGGTCGCCCGAACTTCTGGTCGAACCCGTCCTCGAAGGCCGAACGCGGGTGCTCCATCGCACCCAGCGAAACCACCTCGCGGGAGAACACCCCGCCCAGCACCCAGTCCATCAGCACCCGCACCCGGCGCTCCGTGCTCGGCAGCCGCCGCAGGTGCCGCGCCCGGTGCAGCCACCAGGCCCGCCGACCGGTGAGCGTGCCGCCCCGCCGGGTGTGCGCGACGGCCCGGCGCAGGCCGAGCGAGGTCGAGCAGGCCGCGGGGCCGGGCCGGTACTCGGCCAGGCCCGGCGCGTGCGGCCCACGGTCCAGGGCCACCGCGATGTTGCGGGCGAGCAGCTCGGCCTCGGCGAAGGCGTGCTGGGCGTTGGGCGCGCAGGGGGCGCCGTCCGCGTTCGGGTTCGGTACGGCCGCACAGTCGCCGGCCGCCCAGACGCCGGGCAGGGCGCGCCCGTCCGGTCCGACTGCCTGCAGGGTGGAGAGACAGCGGACCCGGCCGAGGGTGTCCAGCGGCAGGTCGGTGTCGCGCAGCAGCGGGGACGGCCGGACGCCCGCCGTCCAGACCAGGGTGCGGGCACCGAAGCGGCTGCCGTCCGAGAGCGCGACGACCCGGTCGACGGCGGACTCCAGGGTGGTGCGCAGCCGGATGTCGACTCCGCGTTCGCGCAGTTCGCCGAGGGTGTGCTCGGCGAGCTCGGGCGACTCCTCGGCGAGGATCCGGTCGGTCGCCTCGACCAGGACCCAGCGCAGGTCCTCCGCGCGGACGTTGTGGTAGCCGCGCACGGCGGCGCGGGCCATGTCCTCCAGCTCCGCGAGCGCGCCGACGCCCGCGTAGCCGGCACCGACGAAGACGAAGGTGAGCGCGGACTGGCGCAGCGCGGGGTCGCGGGTGGCGGAGGCGAGGTCGAGCTGTTCCAGGACGTGGTTGCGCAGGCCCACCGCCTCGCCGACCGTGGAGAAGCCGAGGCCGTGCTCGGCGAGGCCCGGCACCGGGGCCGTCCGGGAGACCGATCCGGGGGCCACCACCAGGATGTCGTAGGGGAGTTCGATCGGGGCGGGGGGTTCGCCGGGGCCCCCGGCGTCGGCCAGGGCGCGGCGGGCGGCGTGTTCGATCCGGGTGATCCGGGCGGTGAGCACCCGGCAGTCCGGCAGGACCCCGCGCAGTGGGACGACCACGTGTCTCGGGTCGATCGAACCGGCCGCGACCTCGGCCAGCAGCGGGTGGTAGGTGAAGTAGGCCTGGGGCTCGACGACGGTGATCTCCACCTCGCCGCGCCGCAGCCGCTCCCGCAGGCCGCGCTGGAGGTGGAGTGCGGTGGCGGTACCGGCGCATCCGCCGCCGGCGATCAGGATCCTGATGGTGCACCTCCTGCCGAGTGACGTTTCGTCCCGGCCTCGCGGCCGGGGGTGTCCCCCCATCACGCCCCCTATGAAGGACCGGCGGAGGTGGTCTTGTCCACAGTCCGTACGGGGCGGGTTGCGACGCGAGTGACTGTCGTGGCCAGTTGTGCTTCCTGGGCGACTTTCTGACGCACTTTCGGCCGCGAAGTGCCGTGAACTATGGTCGGATTGTGTACCGGGGCGGCTGTCGCCATGACAATCGGCGGCGACGCACCGTGGAGCGGCCACTACGGCCAGTTCCAGCGTTGGCGTGAGAACCCGACTGGGCCACAGTCATCCGGGGAAGGTTAGTTCCCGGACAGGGCCCCGGACGGTGCCGACGCGCCGAGCCGGACGTGGACCCGGCCCGGCGGCACGAACCGTGGTCACCGGAACGGGACGGGCGGCACGAGCGATGGGTCATCGGGTCATTTCTGACGAGCTGAGCTGCACCGGGGGGTGCGGGGGCGGGCGACGACAGGGTCCGGATTCGGACGCCTGCGGGGGAGAGTTGGGATGATGGAACAGGAGCAGGTGTTGGGTCGGGCGGGTGCACCGCAGGCCGGGCCGGGCATGGTGCCCGAGCAGCGCGGCCCGGTGGACCTGCCGGCGCAGACCGGGATGGCGCAGGTCGGCTTGGTTCAGGCCGGCATGGTTCAGGCCGGAAGCCCGTACCGGGCCGAGCCCGCACAGGCCACCGCGCCGGTGCCCGGGGCACGGCTGCGGGTGGACGCCCGGCGGAACCTGGAGAGCGTGCTGCGGGCGGCCCGCGAGGTGTTCGGCGAGTTCGGCTACGGCGCGCCGATGGAGGAGGTCGCGCGCCGGGCCGGGGTCGGGGTCGGCACCGTCTACCGGCGCTTCCCGAGCAAGGAGGTGCTGGTCCAGCGGATCGCCGCCGAGGAGGTGGCGTGGCTGACCGCGCAGGCGCGCGAGTCGCTGTACGGCGGCGACGGCGCCTGGGCGGCGCTGGCCGGCTACCTGGCCCGGGCGGTGAGCAGCGGCGCCGGGCGGCTGCTGCCGCCGGAGGCGTTCCGGTACGCGGAGGAGCTGGGCCGGGTTCCCGAACAGCGGGTGCCGGAACCGCCCGCGGCGGTCCGCTTCGACCTGCGCGGTGAGGAGGCCCGCTCCGGCGGCGAGGCCGATCCGTCGGCGGCCGACGCCGATCCCCGGCTACTGCTCCAGCTGCTGGCCGCGCTGGTGGCGCGGGCCGGTGCGGCGGGCGAACTGCGGCCGGGCGTCACGGTGTCGGACGTGGTGCTGGTGCTGACCGCGTCGGTGCCGGTGCACGCGACCCGTCCGTCGGTCTCGACTCCGCCGGCGGGCGGTTTCTCGCCGGTTTCCCCGCAGACGGACGGTCAGGCACTCGCCGGGCCATCGGACCGGCTGCTGCAGATCCTGCTGGACGGTCTGCGGGCACGCTGACATCCGACGGCGAGCGCGGGCGGCGCGCTTGGCGGGCAGGAGAGTCGGACGGATCACCGGCGCGCGGGACTGGAGCGCGCGCCGGGTGCGGGCGTCGTGCGACCCGGCGTCGCGCGCTGGGCGAACACATCCGCGACGGCCCCACGGAAGAGTGGGGAACGGCCGGTCCGGCTACCGCCCGTCCCTGCGCTATGCCATCCTTTGCCCGTGGTTGGAGCCAATGTCCCGATGCGCGCCCTTCGCGCGCCGTCGGCGCCGTACGCCGGGGAACCGTGCGCCTACGTACTCCCGCGCGCCCTGCCACACTACGGGGGCTGTCGTGGAATCTGGGGTCCGTTGTGAGCGCCGAGGAACAGAACGACTACGGGTACGGCCTCGACTTCGGGGGCCTGTCCGGTAGTACCGCCGAAGGGTCCGCCGCGGGCCCGGGCGGGGTCGGCGGCGCAGGTGGCGCAGGTGGCATCGGCAGTGTCGGAGGGGCCGGCGGTGCCGGCGGGTCGGCCCAAGTGCCGGGCGCCGCACCGGGTTCGGCCGCCGGACACGTCCCCGACCAGGCCGGGATGCCCAGCCGCGAGTCACTCTCCGCCTCCGCCGCCGCGCTGCCCTCCGGCCGGGTGCCCGGCCAGGCCCCGGCGGGCCGGGGCGGCGTCGCCCCCGAGGCGTTCGTCGGTGAGCCGTTCGGCGACAGCCGGCCCGCGCGCCCGACCGTGCCCGCGCCCGCCGACCCGGTGGACGGCGAGCGCCCGCCCTCCGACGCCGAGTTGACCGCCCGGGTCCGGGCCGGCGACGACACCGCGTACGAGGAGATCTACCGCCGGCACGCCGACTCGGTCCGCCGTTACGCACGCACCTGCTGCCGGGACAGCTTCACCGCCGAGGACCTCGCGGGCGAGGTCTTCGCCCGCACCCTCCAGGCCCTACGGGCAGGCAGGGGACCGGAGTTCGCCGTCCGCGCGTACCTGCTGACCGCCGTGCGCAACGTCGCCGCCGCCTGGCACCGCAGCGAGCGCCGCGAACAACTCGTCGACGACTTCGCCGTCTTCGCGCAGACCTCGGCCGCCGTGGTCGACCTCGACCTGGCCGACCCGGGCGCCGACGCCTGGGCGATGGCCATGGCCGACCAGCGGATGGTCATGCAGGCCTACGCCGAACTGCCCGAGGACGACCGGGTGGTGCTCTGGCACACCGAGGTCGAACGCGAATCCCCCAAGACCGTCGCGGTGATGCTGGGCAAGACCGCCAACGCCACCGCCGTCCAGGCCCACCGCGCCCGCGACCGGCTCGCCGCCGCGTTCCTCCAGGCGCACGTCTCCGGCAGCCAGGACAGCGGGTGCGAGGCGTACGCCAACCGGCTGGGGGCGTACGCGCGCGGCTCGCTGCGCAAGCGCGCCTCGGCGGAGGTCGGGCGGCACCTCAGGGAGTGCGACCGCTGCACGGCGGCCTGCCTGGAACTGACCGAGATCAACACCGGCCTGCGCGCGCTGCTGCCCGGCGGCGTGCTCATCTGGGTCGGGGTCGGCGGGTTCAGCGCCGCCGCGGCCGCCGTCGGTGGGGTCGCCGCGGTCGGCGGCGCGGCGGCGGGGACGGCGGCGGCGACCGCCGGGTCCTCGGGGGCTGCGGCCGGTACGGCGGGTACTGCGGCGGGTTCGGCCGGTGCGGCGGGTGCCGCGGGCAGTGGTGCGGCCGGTGCCGGTGCGGCTTCCGGCGGGAACACGGCCGCGGCCGCGGTCGGCGAAGGCCTGGGGACCGCCGCCAAGGCCGGGATCGCCGCCGCCGTCGCGGTGGCCGCGGCCGCCGTCGCCGCGTACGCGCTGACCGGCTCGCCCGAACCGAAGCCGCCGGTGGCCGCTCCCCCGGCCACCAGTGCCCCGGCTGCCCCCGCTCCGGCACCGCCCGCTCCCCGGGCACCCGCCCCCGTGTCGGCCCCGCCCCCCGCTCCCGCCCCTCCGGCCCCGCAGCAGCCCGCGCCGAGCCCCAGCGCGAAGCCGTCCGCCAGGCCCGCGCAGGCTCCGCCCGCCATCCGGGCGCCGAAGCCCGCCACGCCCGCGCCCAGCCGCCCGGCCGCCCCGAAGCCGACCATCGCTCCCCCGGTCGGGCCCGAGCCGACCCTGCCGCCGGTGCCCATGCCCGAGGTGCCCGTCGTCCCGACGCCCACCCTGCCGCCGATCCCGACCCCGACCGTCACCCCACCCAAACCGCCCGCGCCCACCGACTTCTGGGCCGACTCGCTGCCCGTGGTCAAGCCCGGCCACAACCGGGTGCCGCCGGACCGGCCGAGCATCCGGCAGAAGGGCAGTGACAACTTCTGGCAGCGCGAGGGCGGCTGGATCGGCGGCGACTACCACCCGCACGCCCTCACCGTGCACGCCCCGGCGACCACCCTGATCGACCTCAACCGCAGCTGCACGTCCTTCGACGCGGTGGCCGGGGTGGACGACGCCACGCTCTCACCGGGCGGGGTGGTCTTCTCCGTCCAGGCCGGCGACGGCCGCACCCTGTGGCACTCCCGGACGCTCGCCGCCGGCGACGACGCGGTGCCCGTGCACGTGCCGCTGGCCGGGCAGACGTCGATCCGGCTGGTGGTCACGCCGGCGCACGGGATCTGGTCGGCGCTGAACGTCGCGGACTGGGCCGAGGCCCGCTTCAGGTGCTCCTGAAACGGGCCTCGGGCTCCGGGCGGTAAGGCTCCGGGCGGCCGGGGTCGGCTGCGGTACGGGTCAGATGGCGCAGGAGCCGTCCGCGCAGGCCTCCCCGGCCGGGGCGACCTGCACCGGGGCCGGCCGGCGCTCGCCGATCTCGGCCGCGACCTGGTCCAGCACCTTGCGGAAGGTCTCGGCCTCCTGGCCGCCCTGGACCGCCCACTTGCCCTCGAACACGAAGGTCGGCACGGCGGTGATGCCCAGTTCCCGGCCCTCGGCCAGCTGGGCGTTGACCTCGGCGGTGCCCTCGTCGCCCGCCAGGTAGGCGGTCACCCGCTCCCGGTCCAGGCCGACCGCCACGGCGACATCGGTCAGCGCGGCGCGGTCGCCGACGTCGACGCCGTCGGTGAAGTGCGCCGTGAGCAGCGCCTCCTTCAGCCGCCCCTGGACGGCCGGGCCGTACTCGGCCTCGGCAAGGTGCAGCAGGCGGTGACCGAGGAAGGTGTTGGCGTGCAGCGCGGCGTCGAAGTCGTACGTGATGCCCTCGGCGAGGCCCAGCTCGGCCACCCGGGCGTCCATCGCCACCGACTGCGGGCCGTAGCGCTCGGCCAGCCAGGCACGGTGCGGGCTCGCCGTCGCGGGGGCGTCCGGGACCAGCTGGTACGGGCGGTAGACGACCTCGACCTGCTCCTTGCCCGGGAAACCCTCCAGGGCCTGCTCGAAACGGCGCTTGCCGATCCAGCACCAGGGGCAGGCGATGTCGGACCAGATCTCGACCTTCATGCGGGGGGCTCCAGGGGGCGTCTTGTCAGATGTGTACGAGATGGGTGAACGATGAACCATCTCGGTACATTCCCGGCAACCCCCTGACCTGCCGATTCAGCCCGCGGGCGGCGCCGGAACCACCAGAACCGGACACGCCGAGTGGTGGACCAACGCCGAACTCACCGAACCCAGCAGCAGCCGGGCGAAGCCACCGTTGCCCCGGGTGCCGACCACCAGCGTGTGCTGCCGGGTCGCCGCCTCCAGCAACACCTCGATGACATTGCCCAGCACCACGTGCAGCGACATCTCCCCCACGTACGGGGCGGGGCGCTGCCGCTGCACGGCGGCCACCGAGCGGCGCAGCCCGTCCGCCGTACTCTCCACCAGCGTCTCCACGCTCTCCTGCACCAGCTCCGCCATCCCCGGCGGATAGCCGGCCGGCGCCGGGTTCACCACGGCCAGCACGTAGAGCGGCAGGCCGAACAGCTCCGCCTCCGACATCGCCCGGTCCAGCGCCCACAGCGACCCGTCCGACCCGTCACACGCCGCCAGCACCCCGGCCGGCCGGCCGGTCGGCGGCCGCCCGAGCACCGACAGCACCACGGGCACGTCCCGCCCCGCGCTCCCACCGGCCACCGCACACCCTCCTCACCCGGATCCACACCCCCGCCATCATGGCCCGCCCCGCCGACCGCACCCCCGCCACCGCGCCGAGAGCGAGAGGAGGAGACCGGCGGACGGCGGGCGGGGTTCGGGGTGGGCGCCGGGGCTGAGCTCGGGGCCGGTGGGAGCGCGGGGCGGGGCCGGAGGGTCAGGGGGCCAGGGCGGGGGGTTGGGGGTGGGGGAGGCCGGTCCAGCAGGCGCCGTGGCGGCGGGCGCGGAGGCGGCGGAGCCAGAGTTCGGTGGAGACGAGGTCGGCGAGGCCGGCGAGGGCGGCGGGGGAGAGGGGAGTGGCGGGGTCGGCGGAGTGGGCGAGTTCGGCGCGGACGGCGGGGAGGTCGATGAGGCCGGCTTCGGCGAGGAGGGGGGCGTCGAAGAGTTCGGCGAGGCCGTCGGCGGCGAGGCGGAGGCCGGCGCGGGCGGGGGCGGTGCGGTCGGGGCGGGGGCCGCGGCCCCAGTCGGGGGGCAGGTCGGTGCGGCCGGCACCGGTGAGGACGGCGTGCAGGAGGGCGTGCCGGGCGCCGGGTTGGAGGCGGACGTCGTCGGGGAGCAGCCGGGCGGCGCGGACGACCTGGTTGTCGAGGAAGGGCGCGTGCAGCCGCTGGCCGGGTTGTTCGGCGGCGTGCACGAGCGTGCGGAAGGAGCGCGCCTGGCGGTAGAGGGCGTGCCGGGCGCGGTGTGCGCCGGGGTGTTCCCCGGGCGCCGGTTTGCGCGCCGCCAGGCGGAGCCGCAGGGCCACCGAGGAGAGCGCCTCGTCGGAGAGCCAGCGGGCGGCCGGGCCGGGCACGCACCAGGCGAGGTCGACGGCCGAGCGGCTGCCCGCCGTCCCGCCGCCGTCCGGGACGTGGCGGGCGGTCAGTTTGGCGGCGGCCTCGTCCAGCGCCTCGGCGTAGCGGATCCGGGAGAGCCGGTGGGCGGCCCGGACCACGGTGAGCGGGGTGCGCAGCGCGCCGGTCAGGACGCCCGCGACGGCCCGGTCGGCCCCGGCCAGCGCGGCGACCGGGGGCAGGAGTTCGCGCGGGCGGCCGGCCCGGATGAGGTCGGCGAGGCGGGCCGGGTGGCCGTCGAGGACCTGGCGGGCGCCGTAGCCGGTGAGGTGGTCGGTGCCGCCGGCGTCGAAGCGGGCCTCGGCGCGGTCGGCGGCCACGAGTTCGGGCCCGGGCTCGTCGGTGAGCCGGCCGGCCTGCGGGTCGGTGCGGAGTCCGGCGTACGGGAGGGTGTCGGGGCCGGGGTCGAGCACGGTGTGCCGCAGGCGCGGGGTGTCGGGGGCGAGCGCGAGGGTGGCGGGGGGTTCGGTCTCGCCGAGCGTGACGGCGGCCAACTGCTCGGGGGCGGCGGGTTCCCGGGCGGCGGGCCGGGCCCAGGAGCCCTTGACCGCGCCGTTCCTGGCGCCGACGGTCTCGGCGGTCTGCTGGGCCGGGACGGTCGGCGCGGGCACCGGCGGCACCGGCGGCAGCGGGACGGCGGCGGCGAGCAGGGCGACGGTCGCGGAGGCCGTGCCGTACGAGAGGTCGACGCCGAGCCGGGCCCGTCCGGCCGGATCGAGGACCGGCGCGGTGGTACGGACCCGGGAGCGGACGGATTCCAGCAGGGCGCGGGTGAGTTCGCGGACGGCGGGCGCCTCGTCGCGGGGCTGCTCGGCGAAGGGCGGCTCGTCGTAGGCCGACAGGTACGGCCGGCCGCCGCGGATCCCCAGCACGTGGCCGGGCGGCACCTGCTGGACGCCCAGGTACGGGGTGCCGGTGCCGAGCGCCTCGGGAGACTCGGGGCAGGCGAGGCGGGCGGCGAGGTGACCGGTGTCCACGGCGGCGCCGACCAGGTCGGCCAGCGGGAGGGCGGCGGTGGCGTACGCGGTGCCGCCGCCCCAGGGGGTGTGGAAGACGGGCTGGGCGCCGGCGAGGTCGGTGAGCAGCAGGGTGGAGCGGGTGCCGGAGCGCAGGACGACGGTGTAGCTGCCGGGCCAGGCGGTCAGGTGGCGGACGGCTCCGCCGCGGGCGCCCGCGAGGCCGGCGGCGAGTTCGGCGTCGGTGGCGCCGCAGTGGCCGAGGACGGCGAGCCGGGTGGTGGCGGGGGTGTCCTCGACCGGGTCGGGGGCGGTGGGGCCGGTGCTGACCACGGCGGGGGCGCCGGGGCGGAGCGTGACCAGGCGGATCTCCTCGGGGCGCCAGTCGCCGACGGCCCAGAGCGGGTCGGCTCCGGTCCACAGCGGGCGTGCGGCGATCGGCGCGACCGTGCCGGGCGTCTCGCGCGCGGGTGTGCCCGCCCGGGGTGTGCCCGCTCTGGGCGTGCCCGTGCACCAGCCCGTCAGCCACCGCATCGTGCCTCCACCGGACGAGGACCTGCATCCGCGCGGCGCGTTCGCCGCCGGGCGGGCGGTGCCGTCGGGCGGCCGGGTGGGTGTGCCGTGGCGGCCCGCGCGCGTCCCGACGTGCCTCCGCAGCTCGACGCGCCGTCAGGGGACATCGTGCCACCGCTCGGCGTCGCCGGGGCCGGTGTTGCCGGTTCCGCTTCGGTGGCGACCGGCCGACGGCGGGTGGGAACGGGCGGAGCGGCTGTCGGCACCGCGGCAAAACCGCGCGGAGCGGCCTGTCGGCGCCGGGTGGAGCCGAGGTGGGGCCGGGCGGGCCGGGCCTCCCCCTCCGTGGCCCGGACCGCCCGCGGGCCGCCTTTGGCATGGGCATCGCGAGATGGCCGAAAGGCGTCACCCGGCCCGGGAGGGCATCCGCATGCCCTCCCGGACTTCACCGCCACCCGCGGGGATTGAGGCGGCGGCATCCCCGGCCCGCCGGGTCCTCGACGGCGGGCCGACCCACGACCACCAGCGAATCGCCGACCAGCCGGTCGGGCCAGGGGGCACGGCCGGGCGCACGTGAACACGGGACCGGAGCACGACGCTCCGGCGCGCGGCGGGATCGGCCGGATCCGAGCGGTCCGGACCAACTCCCGTGCAACACCGCCGAGTGCGCGATCCCGCCATCCGGAATGCGACCTCTTAACCGTCGGAACGCGTCCGACTACTCTAGGTACAGCAGCCACGGCCCGGTGCCGCCCGGGCCCCGCGCACAAGGCCGCAGGAGGTGCCGCCGCCACCATGACCGTCAGCCCACGTGGACCGAACGAACGGCTCGGCACGCTCCTGACCCTCGCCCAGATCAGCAACGCCGGACTGGCCCGTCGGGTCAACGACCTCGGTGCCCAGCGCGGGCTGACCCTGCGGTACGACAAGACCTCGGTGGCCCGCTGGGTCAGCAAGGGCATGGTCCCGCAGGGGCCCGTCCCGCACCTGATCGCCACCGCGATCGGCGGCAAGCTCGGCCGGCCCGTCCCGCTGGAGGAGATCGGCCTGGGCGACACCGACCCGGCACCCGAACTCGGCCTGGCCTTCCCGCGCGACGTCGCCGAGGCCGTCCGCTCCGCCACCGACCTGTGGCGGGTCGACCTCGATCTGCGCCGGGGCCCCGGCGGCGGCCGGTGGAGCGACAGCCTGGCCGGCACCTTCTCGGTCGCGGCCTACGCGACGCCGGTCTCCCGCTGGCTGATCACCCCGGCCGACGGCTCGGTGGCCCGCGAGGTGCCGCGCTCCCCCAGTGACACGTCCTCCTACCGGGTCGGCCACTCGGACGCCGCCAAGCTCCGCGAGGCCGCCCAGGAGGCACGCCGCTGGGACTCCAAGTACGGTGGCGGGGACTGGCGTTCGTCGATGGTGCCGGAGTGCCTGCGAGTGGAGGCGGCGCCGCTGCTGCTGGCCTCGTACAGCGACGCGGTCGGCCGGGCGCTGTTCGGTGCGACGGCCGAACTGACCCGGCTGGCCGGGTGGATGGCCTTCGACACGGGGCAGCACGAGGCCGCCCAGCGGTACTACATCCAGGCCCTGCGGCTCGCCCGGGCCGCCGCCGACGTGCCGCTCGGCGGCTACGTGCTGGCCTCGATGAGCCTGCAGGCGGGCTACCGGGGCTTCGCCGAGGAGGCGGTCGATCTGGCGCAGGCCGCCCTGGAGCGCAACCGGGGCCTGGCCACCGCCCGCACCATGAGCTTCTTCCACCTGGTGGAGGCGCGGGCCCAGGCCAAGGCGCGCAACGCGGCGGCGTGCGCGACGGCGCTCGGCGCGGCGGAGAGCGCACTCGAACGGGCACGCGCCGGGGATCCGGATCCGGCGTGGATCGACTTCTACGCCTACGACCGGCTCGCCGCCGACGCCGCCGAGTGCTTCCGCGACCTCGGAGTGCCCTCGAAGGTCCGGCAGTTCACCCGCGAGGCGCTGGCCACGCCCACCGAGGGCTTCGTCCGCTCGCACGGCCTGCGGCTGGTGGTCTCGGCGATGGCCGAGGCGGAGGCGGGCAACCTGGACGCCGCGGTCGCCGCCGGCGAACGCGCCGTCGAGGTGGCCGGCCGGATCTCCTCGCAGCGCAGCCGGGAGTACGTGGTGGATATGCTGCGGCGCCTGGAGCCGTTCCACGGCGAGCGCCGGGTGCGGGAGCTCGCGGAGCGGGCACGGGCGGTGATCGTCGCTCCGGCGTGAGCGGTCGGGCCGGCGGGCGGCGGGGCGAAGGGGCGAAGAGCCGGCGGGGCCCGTTACGGCCTGACGGTAATTGAGGTGCGCCGGCGAGAGGGGCCTGGCTATGGTCTCTCTCGTCCAGGTGCGCAGGCAGAGGTTACTTCCAACTCCTTATTGGGCAGGTCGCGGGTTCGAATCCCGTCACCGGTTTCGGACCGGTGTAGCTCAGTGGCCAGAGCAGCTTCGTCACCTCAGCCGCCTTCGATCTCTGGACACCTACACGTGAATAGGTTTTTCCGCACCTCCCGGTGCGACGGCAGCGGTTACTTCTGGTAGGCGCCGGATTTCCGGCGTAGCGGTTCGAACCCGCGAAACACCGCCGCCACTCCGATCTCGGGAGGCAGTGCGCTTCGGAGTGCCCGGTGCGCAGGCGGGGGTTACTTCGGATCTTGCGGTTCCGGGTTCGAGTCCCGGGTGTGCCGTGCGCGAGCGCGGCCGCTAGCTCAAGTGGTAGAGCACAAGGCATACACCTCCGCCGACGTCGGCCGTCCCACGGTCGGCACGATCTCGGGCACCCCTCATGCGGCATGCCTCCGTCCCACTGACACCAACAGGCCGAGGGGGGCTGTCGCATGTCCAGGTTCAACATCCGCAAGACCAAGGCGAGTCCGAGTTCACCGGTGGCCACGACCGGGCAGCTCACCCGCAACCACAACGGCGGCGTCGGCCACGTCCGGGACCGCAAGTCCGAGCTGTTCCTGCTCGCGGTGGCCAACATGGTCGGCAAGGACACCTTCTACGAGCGCGGCGGCGACCGCGACGACCGCTACACCGCACTGGTGCGCGAACTCGCCGTCGCCGAGCCCGAGTGGACCCTCGGGCTGCTGCGCTGGCTGCGCTACGGCGCCCACATGCGCACCGCCGCCCTGGTCGGCGCCGCCGAGTTCACCCGCGCCCGGCTCGACGCGGGCGCCCACGGACACTCCCGACAGGCCGTCGCGGCGGTGCTGCGGCGCGCCGACGAGCCCGGCGAGCTGCTCGCGTACTGGACCTCGCGCTACGGCCGGGCGCTGCCCAAGCCGCTCAAGCGCGGCGTCGCGGACGCCGTCCGGCACCTCTACGACACCCGCTCGCTGCTCAAGTACGACACCGCGGGCAAGGGCTACCGCTTCGGCGACGTGATCGAGCTGACGCACCCTTCGCCGGACCCGGACAAGCCGTGGCAGGGCGCGCTGTTCGCGTACGCGCTGGACCGCCGGCACCGGCCGGAGGAGGCCGTCCCGCCCGCGTCCGACCGGATGCTGACCGCCAACCGCGCGCTGCTCTCGCTGCCCGTCGAGGAGCGCCGGGCCGCGGTGACCGCCGAGGACGGCGCCGAGCGGCTGGCCGCCGCCGGGCTGACCTGGGAGGCACTGGCCGGCTGGCTGCGGGGGCCGCTGGACGCGCCGGTCTGGGAGGCGGTCATCCCGTCGATGGGCCCGATGGCGCTGGTGCGGAACCTGCGCAACTTCGACCGGGCCGGGGTGTCGGACACTGTCGCGGCCGAGGTGGCCCGGCGGATCTCCGACAAGGGCGAGGTACGGCGCTCGCGCCAGTTCCCGTTCCGCTACCTGTCCGCGTACCGGCACGCGCCCTCGCTGCGCTGGGGGCACGCGCTGGAGACGGCGCTCGGGCACTCGCTGGCCAACGTGCCGGAGCTGCCCGGCCGGACGCTGATCCTGGTGGACCGCTCCGGTTCGATGTTCGACCGGTCCGGCGGCCCGACCGAGCTCAACCGGGCCGACTCGGCCGCGATCTTCGGCACCGCGCTGAAGGTCCGCGCCGCCGAGGCGGACCTGGTCGAGTTCGGGACCACCAGCCGGGTGATCGAGGTCGGCCGGGGGGAGGCGGTGCTGCGAGTGCTGGATCGTTTCTCCAGTCTCGGCGGCACCAACACCGCCGACGCCGTCCGCGCCCACTACCGCGGCCACGACCGGGTGGTGATCGTCACCGACGAGCAGACCGGCCCCCACCACTGGGGCGGCGACCCGCTCGCCGCCGTCCCCGCCCACGTCCCCGTCTACACCTGGAACCTGGCCGGCTACGCCCCGGCCCACGGCCCCAGCGGCGGCGCCCACCGCCACACCTTCGGCGGCCTGAGCGACGCGGCCTTCCGCCTCATCCCCCTCCTGGAAGCCGGGGCGAACGCCCACTGGCCCTGGGAGGAGTAAGAGGAGCAGGGGGCGGCGGCCGGCACGGTCGGCGGCCGGCCCCGGGGGCCGCACCGACCGAGGGGAGACGGTCGGCGTGGCGGCGAGCGGCCGGGAAGGGACCCACGGGGGTGGTTCCTTCCCGGCCGCTCGCCGTTCCGGCGCGGGCCCGTCGCGCCCTCGACCGGTCCGGGCCGCCGTGGCAGCATCGGCGGCGGGGGCGGCCGGGCGAGGCGAGGAGTCGGTGGTGGCGGACGAGGTCGACGTGCTGGTGGTGGGCGGCGGGATCGTCGGGCTGGCCACGGCGTACGCGCTGACCCGGGCGCGGCCCGGGCTGCGGGTCGCGGTGCTGGAGAAGGAGGCCGGCTTCGCCGCGCACCAGACCGGGCGCAACAGCGGGGTGATCCACAGCGGCGTCTACTACCGACCCGGTTCGTTCAAGGCCCGGTACGCCGTGGCGGGTGCCGCCGAGCTGGTGGCGTTCTGCCGCGACCACGGCATCCCGTACGAGGTGACCGGCAAGCTGATCGTGGCCACCGGCGCCGCCGAGCTGCCCCGGCTGGCGGCCCTGGCGGAGCGCGGGCGGGCGAACGGCATCCCGGTCACCGAGCTGGACCGGGCCGGGATCGCCCGGTACGAGCCGGAGGTGGCCGGGCTCGCCGGGCTGCACGTCGGCACCACCGGCATCTGCGACTTCCCGGCCGTCGCCACCGCCTACGGGCGGCTGGCCCGGGAGGCCGGCGCCGAGCTGCGGCCCGGCAGCGAGGTCCGGACGGTGGCGCGGCGCAGGGACCTGGTGACGGTGGGCACCGCCACCGGCGAGCTGCGCTGCCGGGTGCTGGTGAACTGCGCCGGACTGCACAGCGACCGGATCGCCCGGCTGGCCGGGGACGAGACCGGGGTGCGGATCGTGCCGTTCCGCGGCGAGTACTACGAACTGACCGAACGGCGCCGGAACTTGGTGCGCGGCCTGGTCTACCCGGTGCCCGACCCGGCCTTCCCCTTCCTCGGCGTGCACCTCACCCGGGGCATCCACGGGGACGTCCACGTCGGCCCGAACGCGGTGCCCGCGCTGGCCCGCGAGGGGTACGACTGGCGCACCGTCCGCCCGCGCGACCTGGCCGGGACGCTGGCCTTCCCCGGCACCTGGCGGATCGCCCGCCGGCACTGGCGGTACGAGCTGGGCGAGCTGCACCGCTCGCTGTCCAAGCGGGCGTTCACCGAGGCCGTCCGGCGGCTGCTGCCCGCCGTCTCCGCCGAGGACCTGGTGCCGGCCGCCGCCGGGGTGCGGGCCCAGGCGGTGGCCCGGGACGGCTCGCTGCTGGACGACTTCGCCTTCGCCGGCTTCGACCCGCAGGACCCGCGCTCCCCGCGCCGCGCGGTGCACGTGCTGAACGCCCCCTCCCCCGCCGCGACGGCCTCGCTGCCGATCGGCCGGGAGGTGGCCCGCCGCGCCCTGGCCGCCCTGGAAGCGGGCGGCTGAGCGGGCGGGTCCGCGGGCGGGTCCGCGGGCGGACGAGCGGGCGGACGAGCGGGCGGACGAGCGGCGGAGAAGCCCCGGAATGAGCCCGGTCACAGGCCCTTCGGGGGAGCCCCGGCGGCCCCGTAGACTCGGGGGATTGTGACTGCCACCGCCCCGATCCCCCAGCCCTCGCCGTCCGCCCGGATGTCCGCGGCGCCGGCCGCGTACCCCGCGCCGATGTACCCGCACAAGGCC
This sequence comes from Kitasatospora sp. NPDC034023, assembly GCF_055575795.1. Classification (NCBI taxonomy): domain Bacteria; kingdom Bacillati; phylum Actinomycetota; class Actinomycetes; order Kitasatosporales; family Streptomycetaceae; genus Kitasatospora; species Kitasatospora sp. NPDC034023. Next base: position 177,951 of record NZ_JBVIRY010000014.1, on the reverse strand, counting down.
ACCGAGGCCCAGCACCGGGAGCACCGGATCCGCAGCTTCCAGCCGCGCCGGGGCCGGATGACCAACGCCCAGGCGAGCGCGCTGGACCGGAGCTGGGAGACCTTCGGCATCCCGATCGACGGCGCCCCGCTCGACCTGCGGGAGCTGTTCGGCGAACTGCCGGTGACGCTGGAGATCGGCTTCGGCATGGGCGAGACCACCGCCGCGATGGCCGCCGCCGACCCGGGCATGGGCATCCTCGCCGCCGACGTGCACACCCCGGGCCACGGCAACCTGTTCGGCCTGCTGGAGCGGGACGGCTCGGAGAACGTCCGGTCGGCCGCCGGGGACGCGGTGATCCTGCTGCGCGACATGCTCCCGGACGCCTCGCTGGCCGGTCTGCGGGTCTTCTTCGCCGACCCGTGGCCCAAGCCCAAGCACCACAAGCGCCGGCTGGTCCAGCCCTCCTTCCTCGACCTGGTGCTGCCCCGGCTCGCCCCCGGCGCCCTGGTGCACTGCGCCACCGACTGGGAGCCGTACGCGGAGCAGATGCTGGCGGTGCTGTCCGCCTCGCCGGAGCTGGAGAACCTGCACCCCGAGGGTGACGGGACCGGCTGGCTGGAGCCCGCGGACCACCCGGACGGCAGCGTCCCCGGTTACGCACCGCGACCGGACTGGCGGCCCGTCACCAAGTTCGAACGGGCCGGGATCGCCAAGGGCCACGTGGTCCACGACCTGCTGTTCCGCCGCCGCTGACGCACCGGCCGCCGTTCGAACGGCGGCCACCCGCCGACCGTACGGGCGGGCCACCGGCGGACGGTTCGTCCCGAGTCCTCCCGGCGGGCGGCTGCCGTGGCCTACCCTGTGCCGCATGGGCGGCCCGTCCGGCGGCGGGTCCCGGCCGATCGTTCGGACGACTGTTCGGACAGAGGTTCAGGTCGCCGCCGACGCACCGGAGACGGTCCCGCGCACCGGCGACACCCGGACCATCCCGGGGCCCCGGAGGCGCCGGGTCCACCGCCTGCTGCCCCGGCCGGGCGGCCCGTTACCGCGGGCCGCGAACGCCCAAGCCGCCGCGCCCGGCACGCCCGGGGGGCCGCCGGGCCGCAGCCGCTCGGTGGCGCTCTCCTCGGTCACCGCGACCGCCGTCCTGACCATGGTCGGCTGCGGGGCGCTGATCCTGCACCTGGTCCAACGGCAGACCGGCACCGTCGGGCTGCTGGTCGGCCTGGGCCTGGCGATGGTGCCGCTGCCGTTCGTACTGGGCGGCCTGGCCTGGCTCAACCTCACCGCCCGGGTGCCGCTGCGGCACACCGTGTTCTGCCTCGGCTGGGGCGCCTGCGCCGCCACCACCGTCGCCATCCTCGCCAACAACTGGACGGCCGACTACCTGACCCGGCACCAGGGTTCGCTCGGCGAACTGCTCGGCGCCGGAATCGCCACCCCGGTGATCGAGGAGACCGCCAAGGCCACCGCCCTGCTGGTGCTGCTGCTGCCGCTCGGCCGGCGGCAGCGCTGCCAGGGCCGCCGCACCGGGCGCCCCTGCGCGCCGCTGCTGCGCCGACTGCCCGCGCCCCGGCGCCCCCGCCCGTACCAGCGCCGCCAGGTCGGCCCGCACGCCCGCGGCCGGCTGCGCCCGTACCTGCGGCCGCTGCCCTACCTCCGCCCGGCCCCGCCGTCCGGCGGCGCCGGGCCGCACCGCCGCTCCCGGCCGCGCACCCTGGCCGCCGGAGTGGTGCTCGGCGGGATGACCGCGTGCGGCTTCGCCTTCACCGAGAACGCCCTCTACCTGGGCCGGGCCTTCACCAGCGACCAGCGGCAGCGGCTGGACAGCATCGGCCTCGGCGATCGGCCCAGCCTGCGCGACTTCGACAGCACCGTGCAGACCTTCGTCCTGCGTGCCCTGCTCTCCCCCTTCGCCCACCCGCTGTTCACCGCGCTGACCGGGATCGGCCTGGCCGTCGCGCTGACCACCGGGCGGCGCCGGCTCGCCCGGCTGGCCGCGCCGACCGGGCTGCTGCTGGCGATACTGCTGCACGGCACCTGGAACGCCGCCGCCGACCTCGGTACGGACGGCTTCCTGGTGGTGTACGCGGTGCTGATGGTGCCCTGCTTCGTCGCGCTGGTCTGCTTCGCGGCCTGGGCGAGGGCCCGCTCGGCCCGGCACCCGGCGCGGGGCCCCCGGCGCGGGCGGTCGAAACCCTCGCCGAGGGGCGCTTGAAGAACCGATTTCCCATCTCGGTGACTTCCACGTATTGTTGTGTTCACCGACGCGGGGTGGAGCAGCTCGGTAGCTCGCTGGGCTCATAACCCAGAGGTCGCAGGTTCAAATCCTGTCCCCGCTACTCAGTAGCCGGAAGGCCCGGAGGATTCGTCCTCCGGGCCTTTCGCGTTCCCGGCACCACCGCACCGCCGCAAGGCCGCGAATAAATCCGTTGCCCTCCGATCGGTGGGCTGCCTATCGTGGCAGCACACTGAAAGGAGGTGATCCTGAATTGAGTACCGTCAGGATGTGTGAGGTGGCTGCTCGCTAGAGCCGCCCCTGCCTGCGCAGGGTGAGGCCCCTGGCCTCCGGCAGGCGAAATCCATAGCAGTCACCCGGCCCGCGGGCTCACCGGAACATCCCCGGTGCCTCGGCGCCTGGCCAGTGCACGGGCCGGCGCGGAGGAGTAGCCCGCGGGTCGTCTGCGTTTCCGGGGGCGCCCGGGCCGCCCGCGGACTCCTGGCGCCGCAGTCGGTGCTCCCGTGTCGTAGCCGGGGCACCCGTGTGTAGCCGGGGCACCCGTGTCGCAGTCGGTACTCCCCCGTGTCGTAGCCGGGGCGTGCCCGGGACGTTTCCGGGGTGGGGCCGCGGCGCTAGAGTCGGCGCCGGGTTCCGGAGCGGAGCGGCACGGACACAGGGGGTAGGCGATGACGAAGGCGCGACGACTTGGCGGCGGATCGGCGCTGCGGACGGCGCAGTGGGGTGCCGCCGGAGTACTGGCCGGGACGGGGCTGATCGGGCTGCTGCTGTTCGCCCTCGGCCGGGACCAGACCTGGCAGGCGCTCGGCGGCGGCCTGGTGGTGGCCGGAGCCTCGACGGTGCTCGGCGCCGGCCTGGGCTTCCTGTTCGGTGTGCCCCGGGTGCGCGGCGACTCGGGCGAGCCGCACGGCTCGTACGCGCCGAACACCAATCTGGAGCAGGTCTCGGACTGGCTGACCAAGGTGCTGCTGGGCGTCGGACTGACCCAGCTCGGGTCGCTCGGCGAGCGGCTGCACGAACTCGGGTCGGCGCTGGCGCCCACGCTCGGCGGGGGCGACGCCGCGGTGCCGTTCGCGGCGGCCCTGGTGCTCTACTTCCTGGTCTTCGGCTTCCTCGCGGGCTGGCTGGTGACCAGGCTCGCGCTGCCGCGGGCGCTGAACGACGCCGACCGGGCGCTGGACCTCTTCCTCGCCGGGCAGGACCGCGACCGGCACGGCGACAAGGTGGGTGCGGACGACCTGCGGGTCCGCGCGATGCAGCAGCTCGGGCTGCTGGGCGGCAGCGCGGAGCACCCCGCCGCGCTGGCCGGGCAGCTGCCGCCCGCCTCGGGTTCGCCGGCCGGGCCGGCGGGCGTGGTGGCCGAGGTCCGCTCGACCGCGCGGCGGTCGGCGCTGACCGCGGACCAGGTGCGGGACCTCTTCACGGACGGCTCCGAGGGGCGGCGGATCCAGGCCCTCGCCCTGATGCAGGGCGACCCGTCGCTCGCGGACCTGGCGAGCGTGCTGGACGCGATCGAGCACCCGCGCTCGGGCTTCGAGCAGTACCACGCGCTGCTGGCCGCCCGGGGACTGCTCTCCCGGCTGCCGGCCGCCGAGGCGCAGCGGCTGCGGGACGCGGTGGCGGCGCAGCTGGTCGATCCGCGGGGCATCCCGTACGGGTCGGACCGCAGCTGGCTGGCGGAGAAGATCCTCTCCCGGCTGCAGGTGACGGCCTTCGTGCCGGCCCAGCAGGCCCAGGCACCCCAGCCGACCCAGCCGACCCAGCCATCCCAGCCGTCCGGCTCGGCTGCACCCGATGCGCCGACCGCACCGGATGCGCCGACGTCGCCCGCCTCGCCCGCCACGCCGTCTGCATAGCGGCCCCTACAGCCCGGCGGCCACGGGCTGCCCGGCCTCCGCCCGGGGGCGGCGGTCGGCGGCCCGCAGGACCAGGACGCGGCGGGTGCGTCCGTCCTCGGCCCGGGGGAAGCGGCGGACCTCGCTGGCTATCCGGCGCTCGCCGAGCGCGTACCGCAGGGGGTCGAGGTGCCCGCAGCGGCGGCCCCGGCCGTCGTGCAGGGGCTGGACGCGGACCTCGCCGCCCAAGGAGGTGACCCGGACCAGCTCGGTCAGGGCGGCCAACTGGTGCTCGGGGCCGAAGAGTTCGGGGTAGGCGAAGAGCAGGTAGCCGCTCAGGGTGAGGGCGAAGGTGCCGTCCGCGAAGGGCAGCCGGGGCAGCGCGGCGGCCACGTACCGCTGCGGGTGCGCGGCGGAGTCGGCGGCGAACAGCCGGCGGGCGCGGTCCCAGCTGCGCAGGTAGCGCTCGGGCCGGTGCGGGCGGGGCGCGGGGTAGAGGTGCGGGCGGGCGGCCATCGCGACGGCCATCGCCGCCCGGGCGGCCCGGGCGCGGTCCGCGACCACCGGCAGCGGCAGGGCGTACGCCGGGTCGGCGGCGATCACCCGGCAGCCCAGCGCGCGCGCCTCGGCGGCCAGGCCGGCCGCGCCGCCGGGGCAGTCCAGCAGCGGCCCGGGGAGGGCGGCGAGCTGGGCCCGGGTGAGGTCGAACAGGGCGCAGTACTCGTCCAGCGGGCGGGAGGTGACCAGGACGTCCGGGGGTTCGGGGGGAATGCCTGGGGCGGCCACGCGGTCATCCGAACACGCGGCGGCCCCGTCCGCATCCGGAGTGCGAACGGGGCCGGGACCGAGTCGGGGCCGGACGGTCAGCGCCTGGTCAGCGGCCGAGCAGGCCCTGGGCGGCGGCCCGGTTGACGTTGGTCAGGCCGCGGACGAGCTGCGCGGTGAGGAAGACCAGCACCACCCCGACCAGCGAGAACCCGGCGATCTGCCACATCCCCTCGACGTAGTAGACGTGCCGGACGTGGTGGCCGTCGGTGTAGTCGAACAGCTGGTACCCGCGCCAGCCGGTGTAGGTCGGGAAGACCCAGTGGTAGGCCGGGTAGAGCGCCATCGCCCAGCCGAGCAGCAGGAACACCAGGGTCATGGTGAAGCTGAAGATCGCCCAGGGGAACATCACCACCTGGTACAGCGCGGCCTTCCAGCCCGCCCCGTCCGCCAGCCGCGCGGTGATCGCGCCCCAGTTGCCCGGGCGGACCGGGCGCACCGGCTTCGGGCCGGGAACGTCCAGGGCCAGCATGCCCCGCGCCCGGGCCCGCTCCAGTCGGCCGAAGCCCCGGGCGGCGATGGTCAGGCCGGCCAGCACGGGCAGGCCGAGGGCGGTGACGAAGGTGCCGAGGCCGAGGCAGAACAGGGTGATCGCGACGGCGAAGCCGGCGATCGCCACCGGCAGGCCGCTGAGCACGTAGCCGACCTCGCGGTAGTAGTGCGCGGAGAACGGCGCCGTCCAGAAGGCGGGCGGCTGTCCGGTCCGGTGGGCCCGGGCGGGGCGCGGGTCGTCGCCGTGACCGTCCAGGACGTCCCACTCGTGGTCCCGTGTGCTTCGGCTGCTGCTCATGTTCCGGCCCCCGGCCCCTCGTACTGACGGTCGTTCGTGCTCGCTGACGTCGTCCAGTCTGGCCGAACCGCAGGTCGCGGCGGCATCCGGAGGCCTGGCGGATCGGGGGTGGGGTTAACCCCCCGGCCCCCGGCCCCCGGCCCCCGGTCCGCCGGCCCGCCGGTCTCCCTGGCCACACGGGTGCGCCGTGGGGGTTCAGCCGGTCGGGCCCGGCCACTCGTCGACGAGCAGCGCGAAGAGGTGCGAGTCGGAGCGGACGCCGTTCTCGAGCCGGTCGTGCCGGGCCCGCCCCTCCAGCCGGAACCCGAGTCGGGTGAGCACCTTGGCGGAGGCCGTGTTGCCCACGTCGGCCGAGGCCGTCAGCCGGTGCAGGTCCAGGGTGTGGAAGGCGAAGTCGCAGAGCAGGCCGGTGATCTCGCCCGCGTGGCCTCGGCCCCGGAAATCGCGGCCGAGGACGCAGCCTAGGTCGGCGGCGCGGTGCTTCCCGAGGGTGAGTGCGGCGTGTCCGATCGGGGTCGCGTCCTGCGGGTCCTCGGCGTCGGCGAGCCTGGTGACGGCGAGCCGGTAGGTGTCCCGCTCGTCGGCCATCGCCTCCTCCAGGTAGAGCTCGATCTGGTCGGCGCAGGTCTCGCGGTCGTACGGCTCGAACGGCAGGTGGCGGGTGACCTCCGGGTCGCCGAACAGGGCGTGCAGCGCGTCCACGTCGCCGTCGGTGTGGTGGTACTCGCGGATGGCCAGCCGGGGGCCGGTGAGTCGTACGGGGACCATGGCGGCCGACCCTACCGGCCCCCGGAGGCTACCGTTCGGACTATGAACGACGAAGACCTGCGACTCGCCCCGCGCACCAGGGCCGCCGACCTGCTCGCCTGGGCGGCCGAGCAGGGCCGCACGCCGGTGGCCGAGGCGCCGCTGCGCGCGGTGCTGGCGCTGCTGGAGCTGGGCGAGGGCAGGATGCACGACGGCTGGCCCGAACTGACCTCCGACGCGGTGGAGCACCTGCTGTACGAGCGGCTCCACCTGTACGTCCAACCCACCCCCGAGGAGGACCCGCTCGCGTACGGCGACGCGGTCCGGTTGCTGATCGACCACCAGCGGGCGGTCCGGCGGCTCAACGCCAAGCGCCAGGAGCGGCTGCACGCGGAGGCCGAGTGGCAGGGCGAGGTCGCGGCCGGGCTGCTGCGCCGCGCCGACCTGGTGACCTGGCCCCGGCTGTACGCGCTGCTGCTGCACGCGTACGGGGTGGACGTCGCGGACGAGGCGGCGGTGCGGGACTGGCTGACCGGCTTCGGCGAGCTCCCGGAGGAGGAGCGGCTGGCCGCGTACGAGTCGCTGGTGCCGGCCGGCTGGCTGGACGAGCCGGACGAGCGGGGCTGGGGACCGGGCCGGGTGCTGTCGGTCGGCATGGCCACGGACGGCGCGCGGCGGCTGCTGGAGCAGGGCCTGATGCGGCGCAGCTACCGCAACCTGGCCGAGCTGACCGCGCTCGGGCGGCCGATGCCGGACGAGCTGGCCGGTGACTTCGGGCAGTTCGAGGAGGCGGCGGTCGACGCGGCGCTCGACCTGTTCGGGGAGTGGACGGTGCCGGGGCTGCCGCGGCTGCTGGTGGCGGAGTTCCCCGAGCTGGCGCCGGAGCCCGGCCAGGAGGAGATCGACGCGTACGTGGCGCAGTTGCCCGCGGAGGAGTGAGACGCCGCGAAAAGCCCCCGGCCGCTCGAACCGAGCGTGCGACCGGGGGCTTTCGGGTGTCCGTTACGGGTTGAGGCCGTGCTGCTGGAGCCAGGGCTCCGGGTCGACCGGGGCGCCGCCGCCGGGGCGCACCTCCAGGTGCAGGTGCGGGCCGGTGACGTTGCCGGTCGCGCCGACCTTGCCGATCTGCTGGCCGGAGGCGACGCCGCCGGAGCCCTTGATGATCGAGGAGAGGTGGCAGTACCAGATCTCGGTGCCGTCGGGCAGGGTCTCGACGATCCGGTAGCCGTACGAGCCGGACCAGCCGGCCGAGGTGATGGTGCCCTGGCCGAGCGCGTACACCGGGGTGCCGGTGTCGGCGGCGAAGTCCAGGCCGGTGTGCAGGTTGGCCCAGTAGCGGGCGCTCTGGCCGTAGTGGGCGGAGAGCCGGTAGTCCTTCACCGGGAGGGTGAGGGCGGCGGCGCGCTTGGCCTCCGCCTCCGTCGCGGCGGCCTTGGCCTCCGCCTCCTTGGCGGCGGCCTTGGCCTCGGCCTCCTGCGCGGCCTGCACGCGGGCACCCTCCTCGGCGGCGGTGCGCTGGCTGTCGGCCTGCTGCTGGATGCGGGCGGCGAGCGCGAGGCCGGGGTCGGCGGCGAGCGCGACCGGGGTCTCGTCGGGGGCCTCGATGGCGGGCGCGACGGCCGGGGTGGCCGAGGCGAAGCCGGTGGCACCGAGGGTGGCGGCGACGGCGGTGACGCCGAGCAGCGGGGAGGCGCCGCGGGTCTGACGCGGCATCCGGTGCCGGTTGGCCTCGGCCTCCGGGCCGAGGGCCTCGGGCCCGTCCACGCCGGGGTGGTCGAGGAGCTGGGTACCGGCTGCGGGGCCGGCCGGGTGTGCCGGGGTGTGCGTCGACGCCACGGAGGCGCGCTCCTTTCCTTCCTTCGCGCCTACCGGGTTAGCTGACGGGTTCGGAGCAGGAAGGTCTCCTACGGCCGGGCCGGGGCCCCGCCGATTCACCCCAAGGAACATGGTTCCCCGGCTCCCTGACCTGCCCGGAGGCCGGTCGGCGGGATTAGGCGACGGCGCACGGTGCCGTCTGGGAACGGCGTTGACGACCGCGCTGCGTTATCAAACGTTAATCCTAGGACGCTCTGATTCCAAGCCATCCGTCCGGGACGGCAGTGGAGCGAGTGATCGGACGTCAACGAACGACCCCTCATGCGAGCACCCCATCTGAGTACTCCTACTCATGTGCGGCCCGGCCGGGCGGCCGCATCCTGGCGCCATGAGCGCACCGATGCAGAACCGCACGACGGCCGCGTACTACATCCAGGCCATCCTCTCCTTCGCCCTGTCGGGCACCGCCCTCGCCGTCGGGATCGCCTACCTGCCGGTCGGCGGGTGGACTCGGGCATTCCTCGGGATCGGCCTCCTCTACACGGTCACCTCCTCCTTCACCCTGGCGAAGGTGATCCGGGACCGGCACGAGTCGAACGAGATCGTCAGCCGGGTCGACCAGGCCCGACTGGAGAAGCTGCTCAGCGAGCACGACCCGTTCAAGCCCGAGGGGATCTGAGGCGAGCCAGCCTTCCCCTCTCCCGTCGACGCCCTCTTCGACAGTTCCTTCGAGACTCTCTTCGGCCGAGGGCTTGACGGCTAAGGCTATTAGCCTTAGCTTTATGGCTATCGGCAGCAGCGCCGATGTCGCAGCGAAGGACCGAGGAGGCCCACCATGAACGCCCCCATCAGCCCGGACACCCAGTACCTGACCGTCCCCGGCGGGCGGATCGCCTTCGACGACACCCGACAGGGCGACGGCACCCCCGTCGTCCTGCTCCCCGGAATGCTCGACAGCCGGGCCGCGTACCGGCACCTGCGCCCGCTGCTCGTCGCCGCCGGCCACCGCGTCGTCACCATGGACCTGCGCGGCTTCGGCGAATCCTCCATCGCCTGGGACGACTACGGCCCCGCCGCCATCGCCGGCGACGTCCTCGCCCTGCTCGACCACCTCGGCATCGAACGCGCCGTCCTCGCCGGGAACTCCTACACCGGCGCGACGGTCGTCAAGGCCGCCGGGGACGCCCCGGAGCGGATCGCCGGGATCGTCCTGATCGACGCCTTCGTCGAGAACCCGCAGCCCGGCGCCCTGATGCGCGGCGCCCTCCGCCTGATGAGCGCGGCCCTCGTCCACTGGCCCGCCTTCTGGGGCTTCTACCTGCGCCGGATGGCCTTCCCCGGCGCCAAGCCCGCCGACTTCGACGGCTACGTGGACGGACTGGTCGCCGCCCTGCGCACCCCGGGCCGCAAGACCGCCACCCGCGGATACGTCACCGGGGACTCGTCGCCGGCCGGCTGGACGGCCGCCGTGCGGTGCCCGGCGCTGGTGGTCATGGGCAGCAAGGACCCCGACTTCCCGAAGCCGGAACTCGTCGCCGACCGGCAGGTCGCGGCACTGGGCGCGCGGAAGGCGATGATCGAGGGGTCCGGGCACTATCCGATGGCCGACAACCCGCAGGCCACCACGGACGCCCTGCTGCCCTTCCTCGCCGAACTCGCCTGACCGCCGGCCCGGCCGCCCGACCGAGCGGCCGTCCGGCCCGACCCGTCGCCCGACTTCCGTACGGAGAAGCCGAAACCATGCCCCGCGTAGGACTGACCCCCGACCAGGTCGTCGACCACGCCCTCGCCCTCATCGACGAACAGGGCGCCGACGCCCTCACCCTGGCCGCCGTCGCCGCCCGGGCCGGGGTCGCCACCCCCTCGCTGTACAAGCACGTCAGCGGCGGCCTCGCCGAACTGCGGCAGCTGATCGCCGTCCGGGTCACCGAGGAGTTGGCCGACCGCCTCGCGGACGCCGCCGTCGGCCGCAGCGGGGACGACGCCGTCGCCACCGTCCTGCGCGCCTACCACGCGTACGCCACCGAACGCCCCCACCGCTACAACGCCCTCCCCCAGGCCCCGCAGCCCGACGACGACCTGGCCCGGGCGGCCGCCCGGCTCGTCGGCGTGATCATCGCCGTCCTGCGGGAGTACGGCCTCGACGGCTCCGAGGCGATCCACGCCGCCCGCACCGTCCGCTCCCTCGCCCACGGCTTCGCCTCCCTCACCACCGCCGGCGCCTTCCAACTCGCCGAGGACCTCACCACCACCCAGGACCGCCTCATCACCGCCCTCACCACCGGCCTGCGCACCTGGCCGGCGTAGCGGCCCGACCAGGTGCGCAGGCCGTGGTGGGCGGGGGCCGGTGCGGCGGCTCGGTCACCCTCCACCGTCCGGGGAAATGGGGTATTAAGAATCAGTGCCCCCCTCCGAGGACGACAGCCGGACTCCCGACCAGCGCCGGACCCCGCTCAGCGGTTCGACCACGCGCAGTGCGATGCGCTGTGTGCGCCTGCTGCTCGGCTGCACCAGCGCCGCCGAACTGCTCGGCACCGTCCTGGCCGAGGGCCCGAGTTGGATCACCGGCGAGGGTTCCGCGCTCTACCTGCTGGATGCCGCCGGGATGCTCCGGCTGACCGTCTCGCACGGGCTGCCGGAGCGGGCGCACGAGCGCTACGGCGTGGTCGATCCGGCCGGTGAGCTACCCGCGGCGATGGCCCTGCGGCTGCGCCGCCCCTACCTGCTCAGCCCGGAGCACACCGGCATCGACTACCCGAACCGGAACGCCGGCATGGGCACCGGGATGGTCACCGTGATCACCCTGCCGATGGTGGTGGACGAGCGGCCGGTCGGTGTCCTGGCGCTCGCGCTGGCCCACCGGGGCACCGTCCCGCGCCGTGACCTGGACGTCCTGGAGACGATCGCGGAGGCCTGCGCGCACCGGATCGACCACCTGCTCGACCACGCCGCGGACGCCCGGCTCCCGCAGGGCGCCCGTTGGCCGCTCGGCGCCCGCTCACCGCAGGGCGTCCGGTTATCCGACGGCCCGGTGCCGGAGGGGGCGGACGGCCGCCCCGCCGGGCCGGCCCATCCGCTGTTGTCGCTCGCCGTCCGGGCCGCCGGGCACGGCGCGTTCGAGCGCGATCTGGTCACCGGGGAGAGCTACTGGGACGCCGCGGCGTTCCGGGTGGCCGGGCGGCCGGTCTCCCCGGACGGCGCCGCCCCCGAGCTGGACCGCCTGGTCCACCCCGAGGACCTGCCGGACGTGCAGGCCGCGCTGGCCGAGGCGCTGGCCGCCGGCGGGCACTACCGGATCGGCTACCGGGTGCAGCGCCAGGGCGGCAAGGTGGCGCGGGTGGAGGAGTCCGGCGAGGTGATGCTGGACGTGCACGGGCGGCCGGTGCGGATCGCCGGGCTGCTCGCGGACGTCGGTCACCGGGAGCGGCCGCCGACCGACGAGGGGAGCTCGCCCGCCACCGCCCGGACGGCGCTGCTGCTGGCGCTCACCCGGGCGCTGTCGCGGGCGGTGACCGTCCGGGACGTCACCGCGGCGGTCACCGACATCGCCCGGCCGGCCCTCGGCGCCGCCGGCATCGTCCTCGACCTGGTGGACGAGGGCCGGCTGCTGCCCGTCTCGCACACCGTGTACGGGGGCCCGCGGCGCACCGAGCTCACCCGGCTGGCGGACCTGTCCGAGGCCGTGATGCAGCGTTCGCCGGCCCGCTCCGCCCCGCTGTTCAGCGAGCCCTCCGCCGCCCGCGCCCGGCACGACCCGCTCACCCCGGCGGCCTGGGCGGTGCTGCCGCTGGTCGCCTCCGGGCAGCAGGTCGGCTCCTGCCTGATCACCTTCGCCGCCGAGCGGGTGTTCAGCCGCGAGGACCGCACCCTGTACTCGGCCTTCGCCGGCATCCTCGCGCAGTCCCTGGAGCGGGCCCGGCTGTACGACACCCACCACCACCGGGCCACCGAGCTGCAGCGGGCGATGCTGCCGCGCACCCTGCCCCGGCTGCCCGGGATCGCCAGCGCCGCCCGCTACCTGCCGAGCACCGAGGGCATGCAGATCGGCGGCGACTGGTACGACCTGCTGCGGCTGCCGGACGGCCGGGTCGGGCTGGTGATCGGCGACGTCCAGGGGCACAACGCCGAGGCGACCGCCGTGATGGGCCAGCTGCGCAGCGGCCTGCGGGCGTACGCGACGGACGGGCACGACCCGGCCGCCACCCTGACCCGCACCAGCCGGCTGCTGGCCGAGCTGGACACCGAACTGTTCGCGACCTGCCTCTACCTGACCCTGGACCCGGCCGACGGCGAGCTGACGGCGGCCCGGGCCGGCCACCCGGCGCCGGTGCGGATCACCGCCGGCGCCCGGGCCGTCGAGCTGGACCTGCCGGGCGGGCCGCCGCTGGGCGTGGCCCCGGAGCGGCCGTACCCGCTGGCGGTGGAGCGGCTGGCGGTCGGCGAGACGCTGCTGGCGTACACCGACGGGCTGGTCGAGGACCGCGAGGAGGACTACGACGAGTCGGTGCAGCGGATGCTCGGCGGGCTGGAGCTGTGGGCCCGGCAGACCGAGCCGGGGCGGATCGGTCCGGCGGCCTCGCTGGAGCGGCTGGCCGACCTGCTCACCCTGAACGTGACCGAGCGGCGGTCCCGGCCGGACGACGTGGCGCTGCTGCTCCTGCATCGGACGACGCCCCTTCCGTAACGCCCTGCACACAGGTCCCACACATCACGGGACGTGAATCGGCCATCCGGCGTGACGCCGCCGCACCGCGGTCGGCCTGGCGGCGCCGTCCCGAGGTCTCGTGAGGTGCGGCGATCGAGGGCGAACGAGTCCGGGTTGAGGGCGGATTGGCGCGATTTTGACGAGATCCGGTCACTTGGCGAGATCCGTTCACACCTTCGTAGGATCATCACCCTAGAATTCGCCGCGTGACGATGACTCAGTGGTCCGTAACGGCAACCGGCGTACTCGCCGTCCTCGCCCTCGTGGCCGCCGCGCGGTACCGCGCCGTGTCCGTCACCCAGCGCCGCCGTGCCGACAGCCTCCAGCTCTCGCTGCACATCGCCGGCAAGGAGTTCCTCCTCGAACACAGCCGCCGGAACACCGAACTGGCCGCCGTGCAGCAGGAGCAGGAGCACACCGCCTCCACCCAGCGGGCCTTCCTCAGCGTCGCCCGCCGGATCCTGGTGATGGCCCACGACCAGCAGGCACTGCTGGACGAGATGGAGCGCACCCACGACGACCCGGCGCTGCTGGAGGGCCTGCTCAAGGCCGACCACGCGGCCGCCCAACAGGCCCGGCTGGCCCAGACCCTGGCCGTGCTGTGCGGCGCCCGGGCCGGGCGGCACTGGCCGGAACCGGTCACCCTGGAGGACGTCGTCCGCGGCGCCCAGTCCCGCATCCTGCCGTTCCAGCGGGTGGTGGTCCGCAGCCGGATCGAGACCGCGGTGGTCGGCGCCGCGGCCGAGGCGCTGATCCACGCGATCGCCGAACTGCTGGACAACGCCACCCGCTACTCCCCGCCCAGCACCCAGGTGTTCGTCACGCTGATGCCGGTGCACAACGGCGCCGTCATCGAGATCGACGACGGCGGCGTCGGCATGCCCGAGCAGGCCGTCGCCAAGGCCGCCGCCGCGCTCGCCGGCGGCAGCACCCTGGAAGTCTCCCGACTGGGCGAGGTGCCGCAGTTGGGCCTGGCCGCGGTCGGCCGGCTCGCCGAGCAGTACGGCTTCCGGGTCACCCTCAGCTCGGCGCCCTCACCGTACGGCGGTGTGCGCGTGGTCGTCCTGCTGCCGAACGCGCTGCTCACCGAGCCGCTGCCGCCCACCGTCCCCGGCCTCGGGCCGGACGACCGGACGTTCGACCCCGACCCCCGACCGGCCTCTCCCGTCGGTCACCCCCTGGTGGAGACCCCACCGCCCGGTCGGGCCCCCCAGCTCGGCGACACCCCGCCGCCGCTGCCCCGCCGGAGCCACCGGCGCGACCGCGCCGACCGCCCCGCCCAGCACGCCGCTCCCCCGCCGCCGCCCGCCCCGCCGTACCGCTCCGCCCGGGACGCGCAGGCGTTCATGGCGATGTTCCAGGCCGGGACCGCCAGCGGCCGATCGGCCGCCCGGGCCCAGGCCCCCTCCGACCCTTCCCGTCCTGCTTCCCCCCGACTTCCCCAGCGCTCCGGAGAGTTCCATGACCACCACCCCTGATCTCGGCTGGCTGCTCGCCGACATCATCGCCGTCCCGCAGGTCCAGCACGCCGTCGTCGTCTCCAACGACGGCCTGGAGATCGGCCGCAGCACGGGCATCGCGCGCGAGGACGCCGAACGGCTCGCCGCGGCCTGCTCCGGACTGCAGTCGCTGGCCCGCGGCGTCGCGACGGGCTTCGGCGGGCCAGGCAGCGCCACCCGCCAGATCATCATCGAGTACGGCGGCGGCTACCTCTTCATCGTCGCCGCCGGGGCCGGGGCGCACCTGGCCGTGGTGACCAGCGAGGCGGTGGACGCCGGCCTCGTCGCGTACCAGATGCAGGTCCTGGTCGAGCGGATCGGAACCCACCTCACCAGCCCGCCGCGGGTCGACCACGCGGCGGGGGGCCACCGGTGAGCGGGCCGGTCCGGCCGTACGTCATCACCGGCGGGCGCAGCCGCTCCACCCGGGCCGAGCTGGCCGTGGAGAGCCTGGTCAGCGCCCTGCCCGGACCATTAGGGCGGCCCGAACCGCCGCAACTGCCCGAGCACGCGCTCCTGAACCGGGAGCACCGGCGCATCCTCGGACTCTGCCACAGCCTGCTGTCCATCGCCGAGGTGGCGGCCCACCTGGGGCTGCCCTTCGGCGTCGTCAAGGTGCTGGTCGGGGACCTGTGGGACCTCGGCGCCGTGCAGGTGCTCCCGCCCGTCCCGCAGGCCGAACGCCTGCCCACAACCCTCCTGGAAGAGGTGCTCGTTGGCCTCCGCCAACTCCGCTGAAGCCGTCCCCGAGGCCGCCGGTGCGGCCGACGGGCCGCAGTACCTGCCGTCCTCGGTGCAGGGCGCGGTCAAGATCCTGGTCACCGGCCCGTTCGGGGTCGGCAAGACCACCCTGGTCGGCTCGCTGAGCGAGATCACCCCACTGCGCACCGAGGAGACCATGACCGCCGCCAGCAGCGGCGTCGACGACCTCACCGGGCACGACACCAAGACGACCACCACGGTCGCGCTGGACTTCGGCCGGATCACGCTCAACCCGCGGCTCGCGCTGTACCTGTTCGGCACGCCCGGACAGCAGCGGTTCTGGCCGCTCTGGGACGACCTGTCGCGCGGCGCGCTCGGCGCCATCGCCATGGTCGACCTGCGCCGACCGGACGAGAGCTTCGACGTCCTCGGCCGGCTGGAGGAGCAGCGCATCCCGTTCGCGGTGGCGGTCAACACCTTCCCGGACACGCCGAGCTACCCGGAGGAGGAGCTGCGCACGGCGCTGGACCTGCTGCCGGACGTGCCGATCCTGTTCTGCGACGCGCGCGACCGCCGGCAGTCCTACGACCTGCTGATCGACTTCGTCGACCACCTGCACCGCAGCTCGATCCTGGAGCTGCAGGGATGAGCGCCCCCGAACCCCCCATGCCCTCCGGGTGCCCCGTCGCGCACGGCGGCCGCCCGCCCGGCAGCGGACTGCCCGTCGGCGTGCCGCTGACCCCGCTGTACGGACCGGCCGTCGCCGAGGACCCGCACGGCCTGTACGCCCGGCTGCGCGAACGCCACGGCCCGGTCGCGCCGATCGAGCTGGAGCCCGGGGTCGAGGCCTGGCTCGTCCTCGGCTACGCCGAACTGCTCGAACTCACCCGCAACGAGGCGCTGTTCTCCAAGGACTCGCGCCGCTGGCGGGTGCCCGCCGAGGGCCGGCTGCCCGCGAACTCCCGGCTGCTGACGATGACCTCCTGGCGGCCCACCCTGCTCAACCTGGACGGCGCCGAGCACCAGCGGCTGCGCTCCGCCGTCTCGGACACCCTCGCCCAGATCGACCACCACCAGCTGCGCGGGACCACCGAGGCCGCCGCCAACAGCCTGATCGACAGCTGGGGGCCGGACGGCACCGCCGACCTGATCACCCAGTACGCCCGGCGGCTGCCACTGCTGGTCTTCACCCAGCTGATCGGCCTGCCGGCCGAGGCCGGCCCCCGACTGGTCGAACTGATCAGCCACTTCGTGGACAGCAGTGCCGAATCGCAGCGCGCCGGCGCCGAGTTCCAGGCGATCCTGGTCGACCTGGTCCGGCGCCGCCGGGCCGCGCCCAGCGCCGACCTCACCTCCTGGCTGCTCGCCCACCCGGCCGGGCTGACCGACGAGGAGGCGGTGCACCACCTGGTGGTGCTGATGGTCGCGGGCAACGAGACCTCGATCAACTGGACCGGGAACACGCTGCGGCTGCTGCTCACCGACCGGCGCTTCCGGGCCACCCTCACCGGCGGCCGGCTCACCGTCTCCGACGCCCTGGAAGAGGTGCTCTGGCGGGACCCGCCGACGCAGAACTTCCCCGGCCGCTGGGCCACCGGCGACACCGTGCTCGGCGGCCAGTACATCAGCGCCGGCGACATGCTGGTCCTCGGCCTGGCCGCGGCCAACGCCGACCCGGCCGCCCAGGGCGTCTCCGCCGCCGCCCAGGGCTCCCTCGGCGGCAACCGGGCGCACCTCGCGTGGGGCGCGGGCCGGCACGTCTGCCCGGCCCAGCACCCGGCCCGGATCATCACCGAGACCGCCGTCGAGACCCTGCTGCACCGCCTGCCGGACCTCCAACTCGCTGTCCCGTCGGGCGAACTGGCCTGGCGCCCGTCCCCGTGGTCACGGGCCCTGACCGCCCTTCCGGTGCTGTACAGCGCCTTCACCCCGCCCCGCCCGCCAGCCCCCGAGAGGCCCGCATGGACACCGCCGTCGACTCCGCAGGAACCCGCCCCGAGCCCATCAGACTCGACCCCTTCGGAAGCGACCAGCACGGGGAGAACGCCCGACTCCGCGCGGCCGGCCCCGCGGTCCTGGTGGAGCTCCCTGGCGGGGTGGTGGTCTGGGCGATAACCCACCACGACACCCTCCAGTCGCTGCTGGCCGACCCCCGCGTCGGCAAGAACGCCGGACTGTGGACGACCTTCCGGGAAGGGAAGCTCCCGGAGGGCTGGCCGCTGACCAACTTCATCGTCGTGCCCGGCATGGTCACCGCCGACGGGGACGACCACCGGCGGCTGCGCGCACTGGTCTCGCAGGCCTTCACGCCGCGCCGGATAGCCGCCCTGGCGCCCGCCATCGAGGCCAGGGCCATCACGCTGCTCGACGAGGTCGCGAAGCTGGAGGGCGAGTTCGACCTCCGCACGCACTTCGCCTACCCGCTGCCGATGCAGGTGATCGGCGAACTGCTCGGCCTCGCGCTGGAGCAGCAGGACGAGCTGCACGCGCTGTCCGACACCCTGGTCTCCAGCTCGGCCACCCCGGCCGCGGCCATCGCCGCGCAGCGGGACCTGAACGCGCTGCTGGCCTCGGTGGTGGCGGCCAAGCGGGCCGCGCCCGGTGACGACCTGACCACCGACCTGATCGCCGCCCGCGAAGCCGGCCACAGCCTCGACCAGCAGCGGCTCAGCGAGGCCGAACTGGTCGGCACCCTGCTGCTGATGCTGGTCGCCGGGCACGAGACCACGCTCAACCTGATCACCAACGCCGTCCGCGCCCTGCTCGCCCACCCGGACCAGCTGCGGCTCGTCCTGGACGGCGCGCAGCCGTGGTCGGCGGTGGTCGAGGAGACGCTGCGCTACGACTCGCCGGTCGGGCAGTTCCCGCTGCGCTACGCGGTCGAGGACATCGAGGTCGGCGACGTGGTGATCCGGCGCGGCGAGGCACTGCTGGCCTCGTACGCGGCGGCCGGGCGCGACGCCGGGCACCACCCCGACGCCGACCGCTTCGACCTCACCCGCCGGCCCGCCCGGCACCTGTCGCTCGGCCACGGCCCGCACTTCTGCCTCGGCTCCGGGCTGGCCCGGCTGGAGGCCGAGACGGCGCTGCGGCACCTGTTCACGCGCTTCCCCGGGCTGGCCCTGGCGGAGGGCCGGACGAACGAGCCGATCGCGTCGTTCGTCAGCAACAGCGTGCGCACCCTGTGGGTGACGGTCGGCGCCGCCCGGTGACCTGAGGGCGGCCGGGTCGTTCGGCAGGGCATGAAGAAACTCGCCACTCTGGCCGCCCTCACCATGGCGGGCCTCGCCATCGCCGCCCCGGCGGCCTCCGCCGCCACCCAGACCGCCTCCTCGCCGGACGCCACCGGCGGCCTGACCGACGGCCTGAGCCTCTCCCCCGCCGACCTCGCCCTGAAGACCGCGAGCAAGCTCCCGGTGGTCGGGCACACCGCCGACGAGGTGGAGGCCGTCGGCACCAACCAGATGAGCCACCCCGGGCTCAGCGGGCAGATCGGCTGACCACCCGGTCAGCCGAGGGCGGCCGGCCGACCCCCGAACGGCCGGCCGCCCGGTTCGAGGTGCTCAGCCGGCGAAGAGCCCGTTGAGCTCCGGGTAGGTCAGCCCGCCGTCGAGGGCGGTGTACGTGCCACTCGCGTACACCTCCTCGGCGGCCCGGCGGACCGCCGCGTACGCCGCCCTGGCCAGACCCGGGCCGAGGCTGATCCGGGCCACGCCGAGCTTCGCCAGCTCGGCGACCGACGGCGAGCCCGGGCCGGCCAGCACGTTCAGCGGCGCCGGGACGGCCGCGACCAGGGCGGCGATGGTCTCCGGGTCGGCCACGCCGGGGACGAACACGCCGTCCGCGCCCGCCTCGACGTACGCCCGCAGCCGGCGGACCGCCTCGTCCAGCCGGCTCTCCGGGGCGCCGATCCCCAGCAGGAACACGTCGGTGCGCCCGTTGACGAAGAGCGGGACGCCGGCCGCGTCGGCCGCCGCCCGGGCCGCCGCGATCCGCTCGGCGGCCTCCTCCAGGGGGCGTCCCCCGTCCTCCAGGTTCACCCCGACCGCGCCGGTGTCGAGCAGCGCGGTGACGCTCTCGCCGACCCCGGCGGCGGTGTCCGCGTAGCCGCTCTCGAGGTCCGCGGTGACCGGCAGGTCGACCGACCGGACCACCTGGGCGGTCCTGGCCAGCACCTGCTCGCGGTCGGCGCCGCCGCCGTCCGGACTGCCGAGCGACCAGCAGACGCTCGCGCTGGCCGTCGCCACCGCGCGGGCCCCGGCGACGGCCACCAGGCGGGCGCTCGCCGCGTCCCACACGTTCGCCAGCACCAGGGGCTCGCCCGGGCGGTGCAGCTCCCGGAGCAGCCGGGCCTTCTCCTGCTGGGCGGTCAGCGTCGTCATGTCCCCGCTCCTCACTTCGCGGCCGGGCTCATGCGGGTGCTGACGGCGATCCGGTTCCAGGCGTTGATGGTGGCGATCAGCGCGACCAGCTGGGCCAGCTCCGCCTCCTCGAACTGCCCGGCGGCCTCCGCCCACACGGCGTCCGGCACGTGGCCCTGGGTCAGCAGGGTGACCGACTCGGTGAGGGCCAGGGCGGCGCGCTCGCGGGCGGTGAACCAGGGGGTCTCGCGCCAGGCCGGGAGGGAGAGCAGACGGTGCTCCCGCTCGCCCTGCTTGACGGCGTCGGTGGAGTGCATGTCGATGCAGAAGGCGCAGCCGTTGATCATCGAGGCGAGCAGCTTGACCAGCTCGACGATCACCGGGTCGAGGCCCGTCCGGGAGGCCCGGTCCACGGCCACCATCGCCTGGTAGTAGGCGGGGGCGTGCTCCGGCATCGAGAGGCGCTGGTCCGGGCCGGGCACGTGGGCGTGGGTCCCGTCCGCCGTCACGGTCTCATTCGTCGTCGTCATGGCTGCCAGCCTAGGCAGTCGGTGGCCCGTTGCACTGGTGCATTGGGTGCCGGGTTCCTTGGGCCACTTCCGGTGCACGAACAGGCGTGCGAGGATCGCTGGGAGGACGAGGTCAGGGGACAGGGTCGTGTGCACGGCGTTCGTCAGCATCGAGCCGGGTGCGGCGGTGCCGGTGCTGCTGCTGTCCGTCCGGGACGAGTACCTGGGGCGCGCCTGGCTGCCGCCGGACCACCACTGGCCGGACCGGCCCGAACTGCTCGGCGGACTGGACCTCGCGGCCGGCGGCACCTGGCTGGCCGTCGACCCCGCCCGGCGCACCGCCGCCTGCCTGCTGAACGGCTTCGGCCCGCTCGCCCCCGCCGACTCCCGGCGGACCCGGGGCCGACTGCCGCTCACCGCCGTCACGGAGGGCGGCATCGGCCACCTCGACCTCACCCCGTACGACCCCTTCCACCTCGTCCTGGTCCGCCCGGACGGCGCCACCGTCGCCAGCTGGGACGGCAACCGCCTGGCGGAGCGCGAACTGCCCGCCGGCCTCAGCGTGGTGCTCAACGACGGGCTGGAGGGCCTGGCCGCCAACCGCTCCGCCTCCGAGCGGATCAGCGCGCTGATGGCCGCCCGCGCCGCCCACTTCCGGGCCCGCTTCACCGCCGCGCCCCGGCCCGAACCGACCGGCGACGGGCCCGCCGCGCGGGCCTGGGGCGGGTGGCTGCCGATCGTCTCCGGCGACGGGCTGGCGCGGGACGAGGACGCGGCGCTGATCCAGCGGCGGGACTTCGGCGACGGGCGGATCTGGGGCTCCTCGTCGATCTCGCTGCTCGCGCTCGGGCCGGACCGACTGCGGTACGACTTCGCGGCCGCCCCGGTGGCGGCGGACGGGTCGGGCTGGCAGCGGGTGGCGGTCTCCTGAGGCCCGCCGTCGGCGGCTACGGCGTCAGGGACTTGAACCTGACGTTGCGGGAGGCGGCATCGTGGCGTGCGCCGAGCCCGAAGCCGCACCCCGAGGAGCCACGATGCACCGCCTGCCCGCCGTCCTGACCGTCGCCCTGCCGCTGGTGGGCACGCCGCTCGCGGTGAGCGCCGTCGTCCTGCTCGGCGACGCGGCGCACCGGGCCGTCCCGTCCCCCACCGTACTGGCCGTCGTAGCAGGGGCGTTGATCCACCATCTCGGCGCCGATGTCGCCCGGACGTACGGTCGGTGAACTTCTGGCGGCGGGACTGCCGGGCGTCTACATGCCCGTAGTAGCTTCGCGAGGGCCACCGGATCAGGCCGGCCGCCGACCCCCCGAGCGAAGGTGCGCGATGTCCACCCTGACCTACCCGGAAGCGATAGGCGTCGGCCTGCTGCAGGGTGTGACGGAACTGTTCCCGGTCTCCAGCCTCGGCCACAGCATCCTGCTGCCCGCCCTGATCGGCGGGAAGATCCAGCACGACCTCGACATGACCGCCGAGGGCTCGTCCTACCTCGCCGCCCTGGTCGCCCTGCACCTGGCCACCGCGCTCGCGCTGGTCGTGTACTTCTGGAACGACTGGGTCCGCATCGTCGGCGGGCTCCTCAGCTCGATCCGCCACCGCCGGGTGGAGAGCCGCAACGAGAAGCTCGCCTGGCTGCTCATCCTCTCCACCATCCCGGTCGGCGTGGCCGGCCTCGTGCTGGAGAAGGCCCTGCGCAACGCGCTCGGCAAGCCCGTCCCGGCCGCCGTCTTCCTCGCCCTCAACGGGCTCGTGCTGCTCGGCGCCGAACGGCTCAAGCGCGGCGGCACCGGCCGCCGCCGGGCCACCGGGCACGCCGCCCCCGTCGACGAGCCGGGCCTGGACCCGGCGGTCGCCTCCGACCAGCGGCTGACCAGGCTGGGCTACGGGCAGGGCGCCTGGATCGGCGCCGCGCAGATCCTCGCGCTGTTCCCCGGCATCAGCCGCTCCGGCGTCACCATGAGCGCCGGCATCCTGCGCGGACTGCACCACGAGGACGCCGCCCGTTTCTCCTTCCTGCTCGCCACCCCGGTCATCCTGGCCGCCTCGGTGCTGAAGGTCCCCGAGCTGTTCAAGCCGGAGAACTCCGCCGTGCTCGGCCCGGTCGCCGCGGGCAGCGTCGCGGCCTTCGTCGCCGGGTACGTCTCGGTGCGGTTCCTCACCAAGTACTTCGAGACCCGCAGCCTGACGCCGTTCGCGGTCTACTGCTTCCTGGCCGGCGTCGGCAGCGCGGTCTACCTGTCCGTCTGACGACCCACGGGGAACGGCCGGACCGGGCGGGACGCGCCGCGGTGGGCGGCCCTCCGGGCCCGGCCGGCGGGGTGCCGGACGGGCCCCGAGCACCGGCCGGGCCTCAGACCACGAGGCCCAGGGCGGCCAGGCGGGTCGGGTCGGTGAGGATGTTCATCTCGGTGATGCGCCCCTCGTGGATGGTGAACGACATCACCGACAGCGGACGGCCCTCGGCGAAGGACACCACCCCGGGCGAACCGTTGACCAGGACCAGAGCGCCGTCGGCGGCGAAGCGGGCGAAGGCGATCGCCTGCGACGCGACGTCCGCCGCACCCCGGCGCAGCACGCTCGGCACCAGCGTGCCGCCGTCGGAACGGGCCACCACGTCCGGGTCCAGCACGGTCAGCAGGGCATCGAAGTCACCGCCCCGGGAGGCCGTCAGGAAGGCCTCCACCACCTCCCGCTTACGGGCGTTGTCGGCGTCCGCGGCCGGGGTGGCGCCCTGCACCCGACGGCGGGCGCGACTGGCCAGCTGCCGGGTGGAGGCCGCGGTACGGCCGAGCACCTCGGCGATCCCGTCGAAGGGCACCTCGAACATGTCGTGCAGCACGAAGGCCACCCGCTCCGCCGGGGACAGCGTCTCCAGGACCACCATGAGCGCGATCCCGACCGAGTCGGCGACCAGGATCTCGTGCACCGGGTCCAACGCCGCCAACCCGCTCACCACCGGGTCCGGCAACCGCACCTGCCCGTCCTGCTCCGGCAGCGGGTCCTCCCGGCGGGACGTGCGGGAGCGCAACTGGTCCAGGCAGACCCGGCCGACCACCGTGGTGAGCCAGGCCCCGAGGTTGCGCACCTCGCCCACGTCGCTGCGGCTCAGCTTCAGCCAGGCCTCCTGGACGGCGTCCTCGGCTTCGGCGATCGACCCGAGCATACGGTAGGCCACCGCCCGCAGTTGCGCGCGCTCCGCCTCGAAACGCCCTGCCAGCACGGCCAGTTCGGCCGGAGAAATTTCCTCGCTCACGCTGTCACATCCTCGCGTCGGGATCCGTCGGTCCAGTGACGGACGCTAACCGAAGAGGAGATCACCGTGACCACCGCCCGCATGAAGAACCCCGCCATGGTCCTGCCGGACGCGACCAAGGGCATCCAGGCCATCTACAAGGCCGCGTACCAGGGCGGCGTCGCCCCGCAGCTCCTGGAACTGGTCCACCTGCGCGCCAGCCAGATCAACGGCTGCAGCGCCTGCGTGTTCTCGGGCGTCAACGGCGCGAAGAAGCACGGCGAGACCGACGAGCGGCTGCACGCCGTCGCGGCCTGGCGCGAGGCACCGTTCTTCACCGACGAGGAACGCGCCGCCCTCGAACTCACCGAAGCCGCCACCCGCATCGCCGACCGCTCCGGCAAGGCCGTCCCGGACGCGATCTGGGACGCCGCCGCCGACCACTTCACCGAGGAGCAGCTCTCCGCGATCATCCTGATGATCGCGCTGACCAACTTCTTCAACCGCATCAACACCACCATCGAAGAGCCCGCCGGCACCACCTGGTGAACCCGGCTGGCAGCTCCCCCGCGCGAGAATGGGAGCGTGACCGGCTCCTGGACCTCCTTCGGCGGCGACCTGCACCTGGACCTCACCGAGCGGCGCGCCGCCGGAGCCGGGCTGCGGGCCGCCCTCGAGGACGCCCTGCGCGAGGCCGTCCAGGACGGGAGACTCGGACCCGGCACCAGACTGCCCTCCTCCCGGGCCCTCGGCGAAGACCTCGGGATCGCCCGCAACACCGTCGTCGAGGCGTACGGCCAGCTCACCGCGGAAGGCTGGCTGAACTCCCGGCAGGGCTCCGGCACCACCGTCGCCGGACGGACCGTGCCGGACCCGCCCGCCGCGGGCCGGCGGGCCGCCGCCCGGACCGAGCCCCGGCGGCGGCCCGTCCGGCACGACCTGATGTCCGGGCGGCCCGACCTCTCGCTCTTCCCCCGCACCGCCTGGCTCGCCGCCGCCCGCCGCGCCCTCGCCACCGCACCGCACGAAGCCCTCGACTACGGCAGCCCTCTCGGCCGGATCGAACTGCGGCAGGCCCTCACCCACTACCTGGCCCGGGTCCGCGGCGTCCGTACCGACCCCGACCACCTGCTCATCTGCTCCGGCGTCACCCAGGGCCTCGGCCTGCTCTGCACCGCCCTGCGGCAGCGCGGCGCCCAGGCGCTCGCCGTCGAGGAGTACGGGCTGCCGCCCCAGCACGCCATCGCCCGGGCCGCCGGACTCACCACCGTCCCGCTGCCACTGGACGAGGAGGGCGCCCGGACCGACCGGCTCGACACCCGCCCCGGCGCCGCCCTGCTCACCCCGGCCCACCAGTACCCCACCGGCGCCCCGCTCTCCGCCGAACGGCGGGCCGAGGCGGTGCGGTGGGCGCGCGAACAGGACCGGTACGTCATCGAGGACGACTACGACGGCGAGTTCCGCTACGACCGGCAACCGCTCGGTGCCATGCAGGCACTCGACCCGGAACGCGTCGTGTACGCCGGAACGGCCGCCAAGAGCCTCGCGCCGGGCCTGCGGCTGGCCTGGCTCGCCCTGCCGGACGCCCTCGTCGAACCGGTCGCCCGGCTCAAGGTGCTCGCCGACACGATGTCCCCGGTGCTCGACCAGCTGACCCTGGCGGAGCTGATCACCTCCGGCACGTACGACCGCCACGTACGGCGCTGCCGCCTCCACTACCGGCGCCGCCGCGACACGTTGGTCGCCGCACTCGCCGAACACGCCCCGCACGTCCGGGTCACCGGCATCGCGGCCGGCCTGCACGCCGTCCTCCAACTCCCGCCCGGCTCCACCCCCGAAGCCGAACTCCTCGCCCGTGCCCAAGCCGTCGGCCTCTCCCTGAACGGCCTCACCTGGCACCGCGCCACCCCGACCCCCACCGACACCCCGCCCTCCCTCGTCATCGGCTACGGCACCCCGCCCGACCACGCCTTCCCGGCCGCACTGCAGGCCCTCTGCGAACTGCTGCGTGGCGCGTGAGGAGGAGCGGGCGAAGGGTTCCGCCCGCCTCCCTCGGGGTGGGGGCGGGCGGGCGGCGGGGGCGGCTACTTGTTGCGGCTGCCGAGTTCGAACAGGAGCATGATGAAGCCGGCGAAGACGTGGATGCCGGCGGTGTAGATGACCAGCCGGAGGTAGACCCGCTTGTTGGCCCACTTGCCGGCGTCCATGGTCTTCGGGCCGGCGGGAGTGTCAGCGGCAGCGGCCGGGGTGGCAGTGGCGGGGGCCGGGGCGGCAGTGGCGGGATCGGCCATGGGGATCTCCTCCGAGGTGTTCTGACGGCAGGTCAGTGGGTCGCGGCGGGGCCGCCGCCGAGGCAGAGTTCGCCGCCGGGACTCTGCAGCAGGGTGTGGACGAAGAGCAGTTCGACGCCGTGGTCCGACTCGGCGGCGATGCAGTGCGGGGTGAGCGAGTCGAAGTGGGCGGAGTCGCCCACGGCGAGGTGGTGGACCCGGTCGCCGAGGGTGAGCCGGAGTGCGCCCTGCAGGACGTACAGCCATTCCTCGCCGGGGTGGACCCGGACCACCGCGTCCTGGACACCCGGCGGGACGTGCACCCGCAGGGCCTGCATGGCGCGGCCGGGGGCGCCGGCCCGGCGGTAGCCCCAGCCGCCGGCCCGGCCGGGTTCGATGGCGCCGCCGCGGACCACCGGGTCCGGTTCGGCCATGGTCTCGCCGAGCAGGCCGGACACCGAGGTGCCGTAGGCGCGGGCGAGGCCGAGCAGGACGGGCAGCGAGGGCTGGCGCCGGCCGGTCTCCAGCCGGGAGAGATACGCTGGGGAGAGTCCGATCCGCGCGGCGGCCACTTCCAGGGTGAGGCGGCTGCTGAGCCGGTGCTCGCGGAGGCGGGCGGCGAGGCCGGCGACCTCCTGGTCGTCGAGCTGGTCGCCGGTGGCGGGGGTGCCGGTGGAGCTGGTGGTCATGTGCCCAGTGGACACCTGGCGTGCCGCACGGGCAAGAAATTTGCCTCAGAGGCAAGCCCCGGAGGCGCTCCCCCGTCGCTCAGGGCCGGGGGATGTTCCGCAGGTTGCTCCGGGCCAGGTCGATCATGCGTCCGACGCCGCCGGAGAGCACCGTCCGGCCGGCCGCCAGCGCGAAGCCCTTCAGCTGGGCGGCGGTGATGTGCGGCGGGATGGACAGCGCGTTGGGATCGGTGACCACGTCCACCAGGGCCGGCCCGGGCCGTTCGAGCGCCTCGGCCAGCACCTCCCGCACCCGGGCCGGTTCGGCCACCCGCTTGGCCGGGATCCCCATCGCCCGGGCGATCCCCGCGTAGTCCACGTCCCCGTTGTCGATCTCGTACTCCGGGTAGCCGGAGACCAGCATCTCCAGCTTGATCATGCCGAGCGCGCCGTTGTTGAACACCACGGTCTTCACCGGCAGCCGGTGCTTCGCCACCGTGAGCAGTTCGCCGAGGAGCATGCCGAGGCCGCCGTCGCCGGCCATCGCGATCACCTGGCGCCCGGGGTTGGCGAGCTGGGCGCCGATGGCGTGCGGGAGGGCGTTGGCCATCGAGCCGTGGAGGAAGGAGCCGATCACCCGGCGGTGGCCGTTGGGCTGCAGGTAGCGGGCGGCCCAGACGTTGTTCATGCCGGTGTCGACGGTGAACACCGCGTCCTGGGCGGCGACGTCGTCGAGGACGGCGGCGACGTACTCGGGGTGGATCGGCAGGTGCTTCTCGATGTCGCGGGTGTAGGCGCCGACCACGTCCTCCAGCGCGCGGCAGTGCTTGCGCAGCATGCCGTCGAGGAAGGCGCGGTCGGGTTCGGCGTCCAGCAGCGGCAGGACGGCCCGCAGGGTGGCGGCGACGTCGCCGTGGACGGCCAGGTCGAGCGCGGTGCGGCGGCCGAGGCGGGTCGCGTCGTGGTCGACCTGGACGGTGTGGACCTGCGGCAGGAAGGAGTCGTACGGGAAGTCGGTGCCGAGCAGCAGCACCAGGTCGGCGGAGTGCAGCGCCTCGTGGCAGGCCCCGTAGCCGAGCAGGCCGCTCATGCCGACGTCGTACGGGTTGTCGTACTGGATCCATTCCTTGCCGCGCAGGGAGTGGCCGATCGGCGCGTTCAGGGCCTGCGCCGCCTCCATCACCTCGGCGTGCGCGCCACGCACCCCCGCGCCGCAGAACAGCACGACCTTGCGGGCCGCGTTGAGCAGCCGGGCCAGCTCCTGCACCTGGGACCACGGCGGCGCGGCGACGGCCTGCTCGGTGAGGAAGTGGCTGGTGCCGGTGGGTCCGGCGGCGGGCAGCGCGGCGACGTCGCCGGGGAAGGCCAGCACCGAGACGCCGTGCGAGCCGAGCGCGTGCTGGATGGCGATCCGCAGCAGCCGGGGCAGCTGGGCGGGGGTGGAGAGCATCTCGCACCAGTTGCTGCAGTCGGTGAACACCCGCTCGGGGTGGGTCTCCTGGAAGAAGCCGGTCCCGATCTGGCCGGACGGGATGTGCGAGGCGAGGGCGAGGACGGGCAGGCCACTGCGCTGGGCGTCGTAGAGGCCCTGGACGAGGTGGGTGTTGCCGGGGCCGCAGGAGCCGGCGCAGACGGCGAGCCGGCCGGTGAGTTCGGCCTCGGCGGCGGCCGCGAAGGCGCCGGCCTCCTCGTTGCGCACGTGCACCCAGCCGATGCCCTCGGACCGGCGGATCGCGTCCACGACGGGGTTGAGGCTGTCGCCGACGACGCCGTAGACCCGCTCCACCCCGGCCTGCCGGAGCACCTCCACCATCTGTTCGGCCACGCTCGCCACGGGTGCGACTCCTTCGCTGGGCGCCGATCGTCATGGGCACCTGCACCCTCCGACGGACGGGGGGTGCGCGCAACCGGGGTGCGCCGAACGGGTGACAGGGCAGGTCGGGTGACAGGACAGGTCGAGGGTCGGGCAGGTCGGGAGCCGGGCAGGTCGGGAGCCGGGCAGGTCGGGAGCCGGGCAGGTCGGGAGCCGGGCAGGTCGGGGGCCGGGCGCTACTCGGCCGCGAGGTGGTCCGGTTGGCCGAGTTTGCCGGCAGCCAGGCCCGCCTGGGGTTGGCGGCGGGCCGGTTCGCGGCCGGGAGGCTGGGCGACGCGCTCCTGCGCGGGCGGGGCGGTGGTGGGCAGGGTGACCGGCCGGCCCGCCTTGACCTGGACCGTCTCGCCGTCGTGCCGCAGATGGAGGACCTCGCCGCGGCGCAGCGTGTACGTCGTCTGCTCGTGGCTGATCCGGACGCCGAGCAGGTGTCCGCGCACCAGCAGGGAGAAGCTCAGCCGCATCAGCCCGGACGGCAGCCGGGGGCGGAAGAACAGCGTCTCGTCGTGGTCGCGCAGCCCGCCGAAGCCGGCCACCAGGGCGATGCAGGCCCCGGCGAGCGAGGCCATGTGCAGGCCGTCGCGGGTGTTGCCGCCGAGGTCGTGGAGGTCCATCAGGGCGGCTTCGGCGGTGTAGTCGTACGCGAGGTCGAGCTGGCCGACCTCGGCGGCGATAACGGCCTGGGTGCAGGCGGAGAGCGAGGAGTCGCGGACGGTGAGGCGCTCGTAGTAGGCGAAGTTGCGGGCCTTCTGCTCGTCGGTGAAGGCGTCGCCGCGGACCTGCATGGCGAGCACCAGGTCGGCCTGCTTGACCACCTGCTTGCGGTACAGGTCGAAGTACGGGAAGTGCAGCAGCAGCGGGTACTTCTCGGGCGGGGTGTTCTCGAAGTCCCACACCTGGTGGTGGGTGAAGTCGTCGGCCTGCGGGTGGACGCCGAGGTCCTCGTCGTACGGGATGTACATCGCGGCGGCCGCGTCCCGCCAGGCGGCGGTCTCCTCGGTGTCGACGCCGAGGGCGGCGGCCTCGCGCGGGTGGCGGACGGCGGCCTCGGCCGCGGCGCGCAGGTTCGCCTGCGCCATCAGGTTGGTGAACACGTTGTTGTCGGCGACGGCGCTGTACTCGTCGGGGCCGGTGACGCCCTCGATCCGGAACCTGCCGGCGACGTCGTGGTGGCCGAGCGAGCGCCACATCCGGGCGGTCTCGACGAGGAGTTCGAGCCCGTACTCGCGCTCGAACTCCTCGTCCGCGGTGGCCCGGACGTAACGGGCGACGGCGGCGGCGATGTCGGCGCCGATGTGGAAGGCGGCGGTGCCGGCCGGCCAGTACCCGGAGCACTCCTCGCCGCGGATCGTCCGCCACGGGAACACCGCGCCGGACAGGCCGAGTTGGGTGGCCCGTTCGCGGGCCAGCGGGAGGGTGGTGTGCCGCCAGCGCAGGGCCTGGTTGACGGCGGCGGGCAGGCAGTAGGTGAGCACCGGCAGGACGAAGGTCTCGGTGTCCCAGAAGCTGTGCCCGTCGTAGCCGGGGCCGGTCAGCCCCTTGGCGGGGATGGCCCGCTCCTCGCTGCGGGCGCCGGCCTGCAGGACGTGGAAGATCGCGAACCGGACGGCCTGCTGGAGTTCGACGTCGCCCTCGATCTCGATGTCGCTGGTCTCCCAGAACTCCCGCAGGAACTCGGCCTGTTCCGCGACCAGTCCGTCCCAGCCGGTGTACCGGGCGGCGGTCAGCGCGGCCTCCACCTGGTCCCGGACGGCGGGCAGCGAGCGGGTGCCGGACCAGCCGTAGGCCATGAACTTGGCCAGCCGCAGCCGCTGTCCCGGCTCCAGCACGGAGGTGACGCTGATCCGGCACTGGTCGGGGTCGGCCTCGGCGACGGTGTCGAGCTTCTCCGGGCCTTCGATGACGTGGTCCATCCCGGCCGCGACCCGGATGCCGCTGTAGCGGGTGCGGTGGACCAGGACGCCCTTGGTGGCAGTGGCGTGGTGCGCCTCGGACTGCAGCGGCGCCTCCAGGACGGCCGCGGCGCGCGGGTCGCCCTCGGGGCCTCCGGGCAGCTGCTCGTTGGCGACCAGCTCGGACTGCAGGACGATCCGCACCGGGCCGTCCACCGCCTCGACGCTGTACTCGACGGCGGCGACGGCGCGCTGGGTGAGCGAGACCAGCCGGGAGGAGCGCACCCGGATGGTCCGGCCGGCCGGGGAGACCCACTCGGCCTCGCGGTGCAGCAGCCCCTCGCGGAAGTCCAACCAGCGCTTGTGGCTGATGAGTTCGCCGTAGCGCAGGTCGAAGGGCTCGTCGTCCACCAGCAGCCGGATGATCTTGCCGTTGGTCACGTTGATGACGCTCTGGCTGGACTCCGGGTAGCCGTAGCCGCCCTCGCCGTACGGCAGCGGGCGCAGCTCGAAGACGCCGTTGAGGTAGGTGCCGGGCAGGCCGTGCGGCTCACCCTCGTCCAGGTTGGCCCGCAGGCCGATGTGCCCGTTGGAGAGCGCGAAGACGGACTCGGAGCGGGCCAGCGCGGCCAGGTCCAGGCCCAGTTCGGTGATCTGCCAGGGGTCGATCGCGAAGTTGTCCGAGGGACTCATGCACCCACCTCGCTGCGCTCGGCAGGGGCATTCGCCCAGACGCACCCCTCGATGACTCGCTCACTACGCTCGCTCATGCACCCACCTCGCTGCGCTCGGCAGGGGCATCCGCCCAGACGCACCCCTCGATGACTCGCTCACTACGCTCGCTCATGCACCCACCTCGCTGCGCTCGGCAGGGGCATCCGCCCAGACGCACCCCTCGATGACTCGCTCACTACGCTCGCTCATGCACCCACCTCGCTGCGCTCGCTCATACGGGCTCCTGCAGGAGTTCGGAGAGGTCGTCGACGACCACGGTGGCGCCGTCGCGGCGCAGTTCGGCGGCCTGTCCGGTGCGGTTCACGCCGACCACCGCGCCGAAGCCGCCGGCCCGGCCGGAGGCGACCCCGGCGAGCGCGTCCTCGAAGACGGCGGCGCGCGCGGGCTCGACGCCGAGCGCGCGGGCGGCGTACAGGTAGGTGTCGGGAGCGGGCTTGCCGGGCAGGCCCTCGGCCTTGGCGACGGTGCCGTCCACGATCACGTCGAACAGTTCCTCGATGCCCGCCGCCCGCAGCACGTCACGGCAGTTGGCGCTGGAGGAGACCACCGCGCTGGGCAGCCCGGCCGCGCGCAGCCGGTGCACGTAGGCGACCGAGCCCTCGTACGGCTGGACGCCCTGCTCGCGGATCATGCGCAGCACGGTGTCGTTCTTGGCCCGGCTGATCCCTTGGACGGTACGGGAGTTGGGCGGGTCGTCGGGGGTGCCCTCGGGCAGGTCGATGTCTCGGCTGTGCAGGAACGCCCGGGTGCCGTCGAGGCGTGGGCGGCCGTCCACGTAGGTGTCGTAGTCGATGACGGCGTCGAAGGGGACGAACGGCCCGCCGGTGCGGGCGGCTTCGGCGCGCAGGAAGGCGTCGAAGGTGTCCTTCCAGGCCGCGGCGTGCACCTTCGCGGTCTGGGTGAGCACCCCGTCGAGGTCGAAGAGGAAAGCGCGGATGTCGTCCGGTAGCCCCAGCATGGGTGCAGTCTTACCCGGGAACGGGGGGAAGCCGCCCATTTCCCGGCGGCGCGTCGCGGGAAGGGCGGCTTCCGCCGGCCCGGCCGTGCCGCGGGCGGCTACGGGGGGCACGCGGACGACTACGGGGAGTCGGGCAGCTGCGCGTCGGGCGCCTGGACGACCGCGAAGACCGCGCCCTGCGGGTCCCGGACCACGGACATCCGGCCGGACTGCATGTCGAACGGCGGCTGGATCACCGAGCCGCCCGCCTTGACCAGGGCGTCCACCGTGGAGTCGGTGTCGTCCACCGAGAAGTAGGTCATCCAGTGCGAGGGGGTGCCCGGCGCCAGGTAGCCGGGGATCGGCTGCATGCCGCCCACCGTGCGGTCGGCGACGTTGAACGAGAAGTAGCCGTCCATGCCCTGGATGGTCGCCGCGCGCAGCCCGAGCGCCGGCCGGTAGAAGCGGCCGGCCGCGTCGGTGTCGGCGGTGTTGAGCTCGTTCCAGACCAGCGCGCCCGGTTCGTTGACCACGCCCGCGCCGATGAAGTCCATGGCCTGCCAGACGCCGAACACCGCGCCGGTCGGGTCGGCGGCGACCATCATCCGGCCGATCGTGCCGACGTCCATCGGCTCGTACAGGATCGTGCCGCCGGCTGCGGCGATCGCCCGGTTGCTCTCGTCGGCGTCGTCCGAGGCGAGGTAGGTGGTCCAGGCGACGGACGGTGCCACGTTGCTGCCCGACGGCGCGACCGCCGCCATGATCCCGGCGACCGGCCGGTCGTTGAGCATGCACACGGAGTAGCCGCCGAAGTCGGCCGGGCCGACCTCGCCCTGCCAGCCGAACAGGTCGCGGTAGAAGTCGAGCGCGGCCTGCTGGTCGCTCGCCATCAGGTCGACCCAGCACGGGGTGCCGGGCTGGTACGGATCGGTGACTACGGGCATTGCGGGGCCTCCCGGAGGCGGTGGTGGCCGACGGCTGTGGAGACAGGGGGGCGGGGAAACAGGGGGGGCGGGGAGACAGGGGGGCGGGGAGACAGGGGGGCGGTGGTCGCGGGAACGGGGCCGGTGCGACGGCGCCCCACCGCCACCATCGGCCCGGCGCCGCGATCCCGCCACCGGACGGCGCCCCGGCGGGCGACCTGCGGCAGGTTACGGAGCGTCGTGGCGCCGGGCCGTGACGAAGTACGGCTGCACCTTGCCGCTCTGCGCGTAGTCCTTGAGCCGGACCAGCAGTTCGGCCCAGGTGCCGGCCACCGCCGGGACGCCTTCCTCGCTGCCCGGCTGCCAGCCGCCGTGCCGGAACAGCAGCCGGGTGCGGTCGGGCGCTCCGGGCTGCTCGGGCTGTCCGGGGTGTCCGGGGTGTCCGGGGTGCTGAGGCTGCTCGGGCTGCTCGGCGAGGTCCCAGCTGATCCAGGTGCCGGCCCAGTGCGGCGGGAAGGCTCCGGCGTTCGTCCACACCACCCGGTCCTGGTCGGCCCGTTCCACGCGGAGCCGGAACGGCTCGGGGACCTCGGGGAAGTCGAACAGCAGGATGTCGTCCTCCCGGTCCACGGCGGTGGTCCACCAGGCGGTCAGCCCGTCGTGCGTGGTGAGTGCGGCGAGGACGACGGTCCGGGGCGCGGCGATGTCGAGCTGCAGGGCGATCTCGGGCATGGGGTCCGCCTTTCGGGACCTCGGACAGGCCTACGGCCACCATGGCACGACCCCCGGGCCCACGCGCCCCGGAGGGCGCCGGCCCGGGGGTCGTCCCCGCTGTCCGGTGGCTGCGGTCAGCCGCCGCTGCCGTAGGTGGTGTTGGCGCAGATGTCGTCGTCCGCCGAGCGGGCGTCGTTGGTGACGGTGGTGGGCAGCGGCTGCGGCGGGGTCGAGGCGCCCGGGGCGCCGCCGGCCGCGGCGGAGGGGACGCCGAGGCCGACGGCCGACGCGAAGTCCTGGCCGACGATCACCGAGATGCCCCGCGAGCTGCCGGAGGAGAGCTCGGCGCCGGGGAACAGCGCGGCGATCTTCTCGGCGTTCGCCTTCTGCCCGGAGCCGTACTCGATCGTGGTGGTCTTGTACTTGGTGCTCGCCGCCTGGCCCCCCGTGGTGGCGGTGAACTTGGCGGCCTTCAGCTGCTCGGTGCCCTTGCCGGCCAGGCCGTTGACGACGGTCCCGTTGTAGACCGCCACCTTGATCGCGGCGTTGGAGGCGTCCCCGACCGGGGCGGGCGGGGTGGTGGGCGAGGGCTGCTGCGGAGCCGGGCTGGTGCCGCTGCCGGCCCCGTCCGGCTGCTGGCCGGTGGCGTTCTGGCCGTCGATGGTCTGGTCGGCCTTGAGGGTCTCCCAGAGCTTGTTGGCGTCCGGCTGGATGAGGTCGATGTTGGCGTCCTGGGTGCGGTAACGCCAGGGCGCCGTCACGAACTTGAGGTCGTGCAGGTCGATGTTCTTCAGCGACAGGCCGAAGGAGAGCAGCTTGTCGGCGGAGTCCAGGCCCGGGTCGACGGTCAGCGACTTGGTGGCGGCGTCGGCGAGCGGCAGGAGGGTGGTGGGGCCCATCCCCTCCTTCTTGATCTTGCTGATGAGGGAGCTCATGAAGGCCTGCTGGCGCTTCATCCGACCGATGTCCGAGCCGTCGCCGATGCCGTGGCGCAGGCGCACGTAGTCGAGCGCCTTCTGGCCGTCCACGGTCTGCTTGCCCTGCGGGAGGACGAGCGCGCCCTTCTTGTGCAGGTTGGGGTTGATGTCCCCCTCGTAGATCGGCTCCGGCAGGCAGACGTCCACGCCGCCGACGGCCTTGGTCATCGAGGAGAAGCCGTTGAAGTCGACCACGAGGGTGTGGTCGACCCGGATGCCGGTCACCTTCTCCACGGTGTTCTGGGTGCAGGCCGGGTTTCCGGCGTCAGTGCCGCCGGTCGAGAAGGCGGCGTTGAACAGGTCGTTGTTGCCGCCCTTGCTCCACTTGCCGTTGGGCAGCTTGCAGGACGGCAGCTGGACAATCGTGTTGCGCGGGATCGAGATGCCCACGGCGTGCTTGTGGTCGGCGTAGACGTGCAGCAGGATCGTGGTGTCCGAGCGGGCGCCGCCGTCCTCGCCGCCGCCGAGGTCGTTGTTCCCGTTGCCGCGGCTGTCCGAGCCGATCAGCAGGATGTTGACCGGCTTGTTGCCGTCCGCGTCGGCCTTGGCCTCGGGCGGCCGGTCGGTCGCTATCGCGTCGGCGTCGAAGGACTTGATGTTGGCGTTCAGCTTGAAGTAGATCGCACCGCCCGCACCGGCGATCAGCACCAGCACACCGGCCGCCGACCAGGCGACGATCTTCTTCACGTTCTTCTTCGGCTTGGCGTTCTTGCGCGCCGCCGCCCGGCCGCCGGCCCCGGAGTCCGCGTTGCCGCCGCCGCGGCCGCCCTTGCCCTGGGCAGCGGCACGGCGGGCCTCGGCCCGTCCGCCGGACCGCGGGGACGGCACGGCGTCACCGCTCTCGGTGCCCTCCGCCGTGAGGGCACCGGGCGCGTCCTCGCCCCGAGCCGGGCCCTCGCCCCACTGACCTGACATGCGCGTACCTTTCACCGACGGAAGCGACGCCCCGGACGATCTGGCGCACCGCACACAGAGAGACGGCCCGAACCGTTCCCAGGTTGCACATACGACCGTCGGCATCAACCGACGATCGTGGCTTCCGATCATATTTAGGTGCGACACGGTCACGGACCCCCGGTCGGCGGGCAAACCCGCCGACACCCGGGCAACCACCAGGCAGAACACCCGAAACCGCCCGATTCCGACGTGACTTACGCCACTCCGGCGCTCCCTGCCCGGGGTGCGGACGGGCGCTGCGACGGGCTCCGCAGCAGGCCCTGGGGCATGTCCCGGGACATGTCCCGGGACATGCCCCGCGGCAGGCTCTGAGACATGCCCCGTGGCAGGCCCTGAGGCATGCCCCGCACAAGGCTCAGAGCCAACCTCGGCGCCCGGCCAGGAGGCCGGCCTCGAAGCGGCTACGGGCGCCGAGCCGGTCCATGAGGTCGGCCATCATCCGGCGCACCGTGCGCAGGGAGACACCGAGGTGCTTGCCGGCCGCCTCGTCGGTGTAGCCCTGGCCGAGCAGGCGGAGCAGCTCCTGTTCCTGGCGGGTCAGGCCCTGGGCGTCGCGCTCGCGCGGGGCCCCGAAGGGGGTCGCGTCGGCCCAGGTCTGCTCGAACAGCGAGAGGAGGGCGGTGATCACGCCGGGCGAGGAGATCTGCACCGCGCCCTTGCGGGTGTTGGCCGGGTCGATCGGGACGAGGGCCACCCGCCGGTCGATGACCATCATCCGTAGCGGGAGCGCGGGCACCGTCCGCACCTCGCAGCCCAGTCCGGTCAGCCACTCGGCGTGCTGGACGGTGGCCCGGTCCTTGCGGACGCTGTCCAGGTAGACCGTCCGCATCGCCACGCCGCGGGCGAGCAGTTCCTCGTTGCCCGGGCGGCTGGCCTGGAGCGAGGCGGCGGACTGGGCCCCGCCGGGGTTGAAGGTGAGCAGTTCGTTGGAGACCGAGCGGACCAGCTCGTCCAGTCGGGCCTGCACCGTGGCGAGCCCGATCAGCCGCTCCAGCTGGCTGTCCTCCCGCGCCGACTCGTCCCGGTACTCGGCGAGCAGGGTGGTGATCGCCGCCTGGCGCCGCTCGAACTCCTGCTGGGCACGCTGCTGGACGGACTCGTAGTGGCGCAGCAGGGCGGGCAGCCCGACCCTCGGGTCGACCGGCCGCAGGCCGCCCGGGAGCTCGCCCGGGAGTTCCTCGGACGGTCGGAGCAGGCGGAGGTCGGCGAGCTGGTCGAGCGCGCCGCGGACCCGCCCCTCGGTCAGGCCGAGCTCCTCGGCGAGGCCCTTGGCATCCAGGTGATGATCGGTCAGCATTAACCGGTAGACCGCCTGTGCCGCGTCGTCGATCCCGTCCAACATCGGCGCACCACCCCCGCAGTCCGTCCCCTCGACCGGCAACTTCGACCGGACGAGTTGCCGCCTGATCATGCCAGGGCGAACGGACCGGGACAACCGTCCGACGCCCCCCGTTCCGCCCCCCGGATCGGCCGGATCGGGACAAGGTAATGGAAGGGTAATGGCACCATCGTGCCAGGGCGATCTTCCTGCCGTCCCGAACACCTTCCGGTGCCCCTCGGCGTGCAGCAGACTTTCGGTTGTCGGGGAGCGGCGAGCTCCCCGGCCGGGCCCGCCAATGACCGCGGACCGCCCTCACCGGCGGTCGACCGCCGCGGCCGCGGAAATGCCCGGCATCCGCTTCCGAAACATCGCTCGTCCAGGGGGATTCCATGCTTTCCTGTCGCAAGTTCGCCTGCACCACCGCCGCCGCGATCGCCCTGGCCTGTGGCGTCCTGGCCGGGTCCGCGCAGGCCGCGACCGGCCACGCACCGATCGTCGGCACGGGCGTCACCCTCCCGGCCGCCACCGTGCTGGGCCACCTCGCCGACGAGATCAACATGTCCCGGCTCGCCGAGGCGCCCGCCATCAACACGCCGGGAGACTGGCGCTGGGAGTGATCGGCAACACCGCCGACGATCCCCGCACATGACGTCTCCTCACCGCACCCCGGCAGCCGGGCAGCCTGACCGGACGGTGAAGGACTTCCCGGCGGACGCGCCCGGCCACTGAGCCGGGCGCCGACCCCGATGCACCGCGCCCCCCACCCGTCCGCACCGGCCGCAGCGCCGCCGACAGGTGCTCCCCGGCCCCGCACGCCCCACCTGGGCCGTCGCGGCCGGGACGAACTCCGGGTGCCATCAGAAATTGAATGTGCAACAAACCCGTCAGGAGCGACAGTGCCGGTTATCGAACCGATTGTGCTGAACTTCTTCGGCATCGAGGTCGGCCTCGTCCGGGCCGACCGCGACGAGATCTCGTTCCATTTCGGCCCGCACCTCACCGGGATTTCCCAGGACCCCGACCAACTGCGGGTGGAATTCTCCGGCACCCCCGGAAAGGGCGACCCCGTCGATTTCCTGGTCCGCCGCAGCGACGGCACGCCCCTGCTGCGCCGCACCTTCCGGGGCTGGGGCAACGTGCCGCCCGCCGTGCCGCCGTTCGCCGCGCTGCAGGACCGGTTCTGCCTGGCCCCGGCCGTCGTCCTGGCCAAGGGCGGCGCCACCGTCGCGCTGCTCGGCGGACCGTACTCGGAGCAGGCCAACGTGGGCGCCGCGCTGGCGCAGCGCTCCTGGGAGTTCGTCTCCGGACGGCTGCTGGTGCTGGACCGGCGCAGCGGCCACGTGCTGCCCTACCTCGCCCCGCTGGAGGCGCGCGGACCCGCCGCGGCCTGGCTGCGCGGCGCCGGACTGCCGGAGGGGATGTGGCGCACGGTCGCCTCGCCCATCGGCGGTGAGGTGCTGCTGGTGCGCCCGGAGTGCCTCGGCCCGGTCGTCCCGGTACGGGCCCGGCTGGCGCCGCCGGCACTGGTTCGGCTGTGTCGCAGCGCCGACGAGGAAGTACGCCTGGCACCATGGGAGTTCACGACCCAGACCTGGCCGGCCGGATCGGCCGGCCTGCTCGCCGAAGCGCCGACCCACTGCCTTCACCTGCCCGGTGTGGGCGGAGCGGAGGAGGCGGCGGGCCTGATCGACCACGCAATGACCAACGAGAAGGACGAGTCGTGCCTCGACGTACCCGCTATGCCATCGGTGCACCGTGCTGGGCTGACTGCATCACTCCCGATCTGAGCGGCAGCCGGGACTTCTACTCGGCGCTGTTCGGCTGGGAGTTCGTCACCGAGTCGACGGACTACCAACTGGCCATGCTGGACGGGGAGATCATCGGCGGCTTCGGTGCCGCGCCGACCGGGCTGCCGCCCGGCGCGGTGTGGAACATCTACCTGGCGACCAAGGACGCGAACCACAGCTGCGCGCAGGTCGGGCGGCACGGGGGCCGGGTGGTGATGCCGCCGGTCCCGGTCGGGGCGAACGGACGGCTCTTCCTCGCCGTCGACCCCGCGGGCGTCGCGGTCGGGTTCTGGGAGGGCAGCCGCGCCGAGGGCGTGGTGCTCGCCGACGAGGCCGGCGCGATCTGCGGCCACGAGCTGCGGGTGCCGCTCGCCGCCGCCGCCGAGTCCTTCTACGGCGCGCTCTTCGGCTACCGGCTCACCGCCGACGGGGAGTTCGAGCTCGACGGGGTCGGGCAGGCCCGGGTGGTGGAGAGCGACCAGGGCCGCCCGCTGTGGCTGCCCCACCTCGGCTCCCCCGATCCGGCGGACACCGTGCGCCAGGCGATGGAGCTGGGCGCCCGGCTGATCCGCCCGGGCCGCGAGGAGCCGCCGGTGCTGCGCGATCCGTGGGGCGCCGAGTTCGGCGTCGTCGCGGTGCCGGACGGGGCCTGACCGACCGAGGCCGCGGGGGACGGCACGGGGGCCGAGGCCGCGGGGGCCGGCACGGCCCGGGTCACGGGGGACCCGTGGGGGCGGGAACGGGGGGACCGCACGGGGGCGGGAACCCGGGGGGAGCGAGTGGGCGGGGTCACGGCTTACGGCCGCGGCCCCGCCCGTCGGCATGTCCGGGCGTGGGGCGGGGCCGGGCGGGGCCCGAACCGGCCCCCGCCGTCACAGCGCCTTGACGGCCGAGGCCAGTTCGGGCCTCCCCTTGATGGCCAGCTTGCGGTAGATCCGGCCCAGGTGGGTGTCGACGGTGCGCTTGCTGAGGCAGAGGCGTTCGGCGACCTCCAGGTTGCTCAGCCCCTGCAGGACCAGTTCGGTGACCCGGCGTTCGCTCGGCGTGAGCCGGACCGGGCCGGCGTCGCGGGTGCCGATGGCGGGGCCGCGGTCCTCGGCCGGACGGGGGCGGGCGTCGCCGCCGGGGAGCGGGTCGGCGGCGATGGTGCGGGCGGCGGCGGGTTCGCCGAGTGCCTGGTAGGCCTGTGCGGCGTGCGAACGCCACGGTACGCAGGCCGGGTTGGCGATCCCCCGGGCGGCCAGCTGGTGGCCGCACTCGAGGAAGAGCCGCAGCGCCTGCTGGTGGTCGCCACGGTGGGCGGCGAGCAGCCCGCGGGCCTCCAGCACCACCGCGCGCAGCAGCGGGTGGGCCTCGGCCGGCAGGTCGACCGCGGCGAGGTCCGCGCCGTCCACCGGCAGGCCCCGGCGCAGCCGGGCCCGGACGACCAGTGCCCTGGCCGCGCCCGCGAGTTCGTCCGCCCGGACCCGGCAGGCCAGTTCGGCGGCGTGTTCGGCGTCGGCCAGGGCGGCGTCCAGCCGGCCCTGGCGGTGGGCGATGTCGGAGCGGGCCAGCAGGGCGAGGGCCAGTTCGCCGCGGTGGTTCCAGCGCTGGGCGGAGCGGACCGCCCGGCCGGCCCAGGCGGCGGCCTCGTCCAGCCGGCCGGTCCAGGCGTAGGCCATCGCCGCGCCGAGCACTTCGACGCCGGCCTCGGCGGGCGAGACCCCGCGCACGCTGCGGGCCGCGAGCCGGACCGCCGTACGGGGCAGTCCGCCGGCGGCGGCCACCGCGGCCTGGGCGCCCAGCAGGTCGGGGGCGGCGGCCGCGGAGGCGTCGGCGCGCAGCGCGGCGACGGCCTGCCGCAGGGCGGTGCGCCGGCCGGTCAGCAGCGCCTGGGCGGCGAGCGGCAGCAGGAGGTCGGCGGGCGGTTCGGTGGTGGCGGCGAGGGCGTGGGCGGCCTCGGTGAAGGGGACCGGCGCGGCGCCGGAGGAGCTGAGTGCCAGGACCGGGCCGGCGAACGGCCGCAGCAGCTCGGCCCGTTCGACCGGGTCGGCGACGGCGGCCAGGCCGGTGGCGCAGCGGGCGGCGGCGGAGACGTCCCGGTGGAGTTCGACGGCGCCGAGCTGCCCGGTGAGCGAGCGGACCGTGTCCGGGTCGGTGGTGTCGGCGAGCGCGCGCTGCAGGTAGCGGGCGGCGTCGTCCCAGTGGCCGTCGACGGCGGCCTCGCGGGCGGCGGTCCGCAGGACCGGGACGGCCCAGTCGAGGCCGGTGGTGCCGGAGGACATCAGGTGTTCGGCGGTGCGGCCGGCCGGGGCCCCGAGCCGGACCAGCAGGGCGGCGGCCCGTTCGTGCAGGGCGACCAGGACCCGCGGGTCGGTGCGGGCCAGCACGGCGGTGCGGACCAGCTCGTGCCGGAAGGTCTCCGGCGGTCCGGGCTCGATCAGGTCGGTGCGGCGCAGTGCCTCGCGGGCCTCGTCGGCGAGCAGTTCGCCCTGGCCGGCCAGCAGGGCCGCGGTGGCGAGGTCGGCGTCGGCGCCGAGGACGGCGAGGCCGGTGAGCAGTTCGGCGGCGCGGGGGTGGCTCTGCCGCAGCCAGCTGAGTGTGGTGTCGGCGAGGGTGCCGGCGCCGATCCGGCGCACGGTGTCGAGGTCGGGCGAGCCGGGTGAGATCCGGGCGGCGACCAGCCGGGCGGTGAGCTCTTCCAGCACCAGCGGGTTGCCCCGGGAGAGGTTGTGGCAGACGGCGGCCAGTTCGGGGTCGACCGGGGCGTCGAACTCCTCGGCGACCCGCTCGGCCACGCAGCTGTCGCAGAGCGGTCCGGGGGTGACGGTCCGGGCGTGGCCGAGTGCGCCGAGTTCGGCGGCCAGTGGGTCGTCGGCCTCGTCGGCGGTGGTGGCGAGCAGCGCGACCGGCAGGCCGTCGAGCCGGCGGGCGAGGTAGGAGAACCACTGCCGGGACTCCTCGTCGGCCAGGTGGAGATCGTCCACGGCCATCACGACGGGGGTTCGGGAGGTCAGCGAACGGGCCGCGTGGAAAAGGCTGTTGAGGACCCTTTCGCGCCCGTTCCCGGGGGTTTCGGAACTCTCCGGGATCGCTTCGGCGAGGAATTCGCCGCCGGGGAATTCCCCGTCTTGCGCGGAGATGCTTGACATGCGCATGATGGGGTCGAAGAGCTGGCGCACCACCCCGTACGGAAACTCCCGCTCGTTGTCGTGACATCGGGCCCGCAGCACCACCGCCTCGCCCGGCATCCGGGCCAGCGCGGCCCGCAGCAACGCACTCTTGCCGATCCCCCGCGGACCCCTGACCAGCACCACCGCAGGCCTCCCGGCACCGGCACCGGCCACCGCGCGGGCCAACTCGGCCAGCTCCTGTTCACGGTGCAGCAAAACTCCAGTCGGCATCGCAACCCCCCGTCGACACGCTCGCGCGGACACAGCAGTATCCCCTGCCCCACCCCACTGTCAACGCGCCGGACGAATACGTACCGCACTACGTACCGGCGCCGCGGAATACGTAATTCCACGCGATGCGTATATCGACCGGCCGACCGAATATGCAGTATGTACAGCTGTTTTGACGGCGTGTTGAATATCCGCAAGGAACTTGTGAACACAGGGGGATGACTTATGGAGCGTCCGCGGCTCAAGGCCCATTTCCTCACCGAGACGGTGGGCGAAAAGGTCTTCCTGCTCGGAGAGGGTCAGGACTACCTCGTACCGGGGGCCGCCGCGGTGCGCCTCCTGCCCTACCTGGACGGACGGCGCACCGTCGCCGAGATCCTCCAGGAACTCGGCACCGCCGTGCCGCTCGGCCAGGCGCTCACCGCGCTGCGCCGCTACGAGGCGGCCGGGCACCTCGCCGAGGGCCGGCCCGACCTGCCGGACCACGTGCTCGCCTACTGGGACGCCCAGGGCGTCGACCCGGCCGTCGCCCTGGAGGCCGCCCAGGCCACCGAGCTGCTGGTGCTGGCCCTCGGCGCCGCCGACGCCGCGCCCGTCGTGGACGCGCTGACCGCGACCGGCCTGCGGGCCCGGGCGGTGACCGAGGACGACGCCGTCGCCGCCGGCCCCGACACCATGGTGATCGCGCTCACCGACGACTACCTGGACGGCGCGCTGGAGCGGCTGAACACCGCCCGCCTCGCCGACGGCCGCCCCTGGCTGCTCGCCAAGCCCACCGGCACCGCCCCGTGGCTCGGCCCGCTGCTGCGCCCCGGCGAGACCGGCTGCTGGACCTGCCTCGCCCAGCGGATCAGCGGCAACCGCCAGGTCGAGCGCTACCTGGCCGGCAAGCGCGGCGAGACCGTGCCGCTGCACCCGCTGCGCGCCGCGATCCCGGCCGGCCCGGCGATGGCCGCCCAGCTGCTGGCCGCCGAGACCGCCCGCACCCTGGCCGACGAATGCTGCTCCGCGCTGGCCGGCACGATGGTCAGCCTCGACCTCAACACCCTGCAGACCACCGAGCACACCCTGGTCCGCCAGCCGCAGTGCCCGAGCTGCGGCGACCCGGCGCTGCTCACCGAGCGCAGCCCCAAGGTCGTCCTGCAGCCCAGCCCCGCCCGGCACACCACCGACGGCGGCTACCGGGTGCAGGCCCCGCAGTTCACCTACGACCGGCTGAAGCACCACATCAGCCCGCACCTGGGCGCGATCACCCGGCTCGGCGCGCACGAGGACACCGGCAACGGCATCACCTACAGCTTCACCGCCGGCCACAACTTCGCCATGGTCAACGACAACATGGACCTCCTGCGCCGCAACATGCGCGGCCAGAGCGGCGGCAAGGGCCGGTCCGAGATCCAGGCCAAGGTCAGCGCGATCTGCGAGGCGATCGAGCGCTACTCGGCGGTCTGGCGCGGCGAGGAGCCGGTGGTGCGCGCCGCCTACCGCGACCTCGACCCGGCCGTCGCCGTCCACATGGACGCCCTGCTGCAGTTCTCCGAGGAGCAGTTCGCCGGCCGCGCCGCGTGGAACGCCGACCCCAACCACCGGCTGCACCTGGTGCCCGACCCGTTCCCGACCGACGTCGAACTGGACTGGACCCGCGCCTGGTCGCTCACCCACGACGCCGAGCGCCTCGTCCCCTCCGGCTACGCCTGGTACGGCCACCCCGACCTGCAGCAGCACTTCTACTGCGTCGGCGACTCCAACGGCTGCGCCAGCGGCAACACCCTGGAGGAGGCGATCCTCCAGGGCTTCTGCGAGGTCGTCGAGCGCGACGCGG
The DNA here is from genome assembly GCF_055575795.1 of Kitasatospora sp. NPDC034023. Taxonomy (NCBI): domain Bacteria; kingdom Bacillati; phylum Actinomycetota; class Actinomycetes; order Kitasatosporales; family Streptomycetaceae; genus Kitasatospora; species Kitasatospora sp. NPDC034023. The sequence continues at coordinate 134,457 of NZ_JBVIRY010000014.1, read as the reverse complement.
TGGCGCTGTGGTGGTACAACCGGCTCGCCCAGCCCGAGTTCGACCTCGACTCGCTGAACGACCCGTACGTGGACACCATGCGCGCCTTCTACGCCTCGGTCGACCGCGAGCTGTGGGTCCTGGACATCACCTCCGACCTCGGCGTGCCGGTGTTCGCCGCCATCTCCCGGCGCAAGCACGCGGTCGAGGACATCATGGTCGGCTTCGGCGCCCACCCGGACCCGCGGATCGCCGCGATCCGCGCGCTCACCGAGGTCAACCAGTTCCTCCCGTTCGTCGACCGCCGGGACGAGGAGGGCAACACCCTCTACCGCACCGACGACCTGGAGACCCTGGAGTGGTGCAAGACCGCGACCGTCGCGAGCGAGCCCTGGCTGCTGCCCTCCCGCGACCAGGCCGCCAGCACCCTCGCCGACTTCGCCCCGCTCGTCGGTGACGACCTGGCCGGGCACGTCCGGGACTGCGTCGAGCGCGCTGCCAAGGCCGGCGTCGAGGTGATCGTGCTCGACCAGAGCCGCCCCGACCTCGACCTGAGCGTGGTCAAGGTGATCGCCCCCGGCATGCGCCACTTCTGGCGCCGCCTCGCCCCCGGCCGGCTGTACGACGTGCCGGTGCGCCAGGGCCGGCTGGCCCAGCCGCACACCGAGGAGCAGCTCAACCCGAAGAACGTCTTCTTCTAGGAACGGCCGGGTGCTGACACCATGACCACCGCACTGACCACCGCGCCGACCACCGCCGTGGACGAGATCCACCTGCCCGCGACCGCCCGTACGGTGCGCCGGCTGCGGCTGCGCCCCGACGGCGCGTTCGCGCCGCTCGGCCCGCGCGCCGTCCGGCTGACCGCGCCCGTCGGCGCGCTGAACCTGAACGACCTCGCCCCCGGCGCCCTGGAGGCCGTGGCCGCGCTGGCCGCCGGGGAGCAGACCGAGGAGGAGCTGGCCGCCCTGGTCGCGGCCCGGGACGGCGACGCCGGGCTGCTGCGCTGGCAGCTGACCCGCCGCCGGCTCGGCACCGCCGGGCTGCTGGAGCACTCCGTCCACCTGGTGACCGAGGCCTCCGAGGCTTCCGAGGCCTCGGACGAGCCGCTGGCCCGGCTGCGGCCCGTCGGGCGCGGCGCCGCCGAGCCGGGGCCGACGCCGGACCCGACCAACCAGGTCAAGCTGTCCCGCTTCGCCTCCGCCTCGGCCGAGGACGGCGCCCTGCTGGTCCGCGCCCCGGGCAGCCCGCTGGCCGTCCAGCTGACCGCCCGGGCGGCCGGGCTGCTGGCCGCGCTGGCCGGCTGGACCAGCCCCGCCGCCCTCGCCCAGCTGCCCGGCGGCCTGCCGCTGGACGCCGTCCGGCAGACCCTGCGGCTGTTCGCCGCGGCCGGCCTGCTGGCGTACGGGGCCCCCGGCGCCGAGCCGGAGGCCGAGGAGCAGCGCTTCGCCCAGTGGCAGGCGGCCGACCTCGCGTTCCACTCCCGCACCCGCCGGCCCACCACGGTCGCCGGGTACGGCGGCACCTACCGGTTCGGCGACCGGTTCGCCCCGGAGCCGGCCTCGCCCGCGCCGTTCCCCGGCGAGAAGGTCGCCCTGCCCGTCCCCGACCCGGACGAACTCGCGCGGGCCGACCGGCCGTTCACCGAGGTGCTGGAACAGCGCCGCTCGGTGCGCGACCACGACGAGCAGGCGCCGATCACCGTCGAGCGGCTCGGCGAACTGCTCTGGCGCTCCATGCGCCGACGGCAGACCTTCACCGGCGGCGACGGCCAGGAACTGGCCGACCGGCCGTACCCGAGCGGCGGCGCGGTGCACGAGCTGGAGGTGTACCCGCTGGTCACCTCCTGCGCCGGCCTCGCGCCGGGCCTGTGGCACTACGCGACCGACCGGCACGAGCTGGAGCTGGTCAGCGAGCCCAACGCGGCGACCGCCCAACTGGTCGCCGGCGCCCGCAAGTCGAGCCTGATGAAGGCCGACCCGCAGGTGGTGCTGCTGGTCACCGCGCGCTTCGGCCGGGTGATGTGGAAGTACGAGACGGTCGCCTACCCGCTGATCCTCAAGCACGTCGGCGCGCTCTACCAGACCCTCTACCTGGTCGGCACCGCGATGGACCTCGCGGTCTGCGGCCTCGGTGGCGGCGACGCCGCCGACTTCGCCGCGGCCAGCGGCATCGACTACTTCACCGAGGGCACCGTCGGTGAGCTCGTGATCGGCAGCCGGCCCCCGACGCTGCGCCAGGACGTCGGCGTCCCACGGAGAGAAGCCAGACGATGAAGTTCCGTTTCAAGGCCCTGCAGCGGATGCGCGAGCCGGACGAGCTGGACTCGCCCACGCTGCTCGCCGCGCCGCGGGGCTGGATCGCCCTGTTCGTCGTGATGATCACCATGGCCGCGGCGCTGCTGTGGACCTTCGCCGGGAACATTCCGATCACCGTCGACGCCCCCGGCCTGCTGACCCGCCCGCACGGCACCGCGATGATCCAGAGCCCGTTCGGCGGGATGGTCCGCTCCGTCCTGGCCCGGCCCTCCGACCAGGTCAAGCAGGGCCAGTCGGTGGCCCGGATCGAGGACGCCGAGGGCCACAGCCGGGAGATCACCAGCCCGTTCGGCGGGCGGGTGGTCGGCCTGTCGGTCACCGACGGGCAGGTCGTCACCCCCGGCTCCCCGGTCGTCTCGGTCGAACGGATCGAGGACCCGCAGGAGGGCATGGTCGCGATGGTCTTCGTGCCCGCGGCCCGCACCGTCGGGCTGGAGCCCGGCGACCAGGTCGACCTCAACGTCTCCACCAGCCCGGCCGGCGCCTTCGGCCTGCTGCGCGGCACCGTCAGCTCGGTCAGCCCGTACGCGCTCACCAAGGAGGCCGTGTCCGGCCTGGTCGGCGGCGACCTCGCCGCCCAGCGCTACCTGGGCAAGGAGGCGCCCCGACTCGTCGTCGTCGACCTGATGCCCGACCCGAACACCCCGACCGGCTACTCCTGGACCTCGCAGAGCGGCCCGCCGAACCCGCTCGGCACCCAGGTGTCCGTGACCGCCACGATCAACGTCGGTCAGCAGACGCCGTTCAACCTGATCCTCGGCCGCTGAGGGGGGCTCCGATGACAGCCACGATCCCGGAGAGCACCCGGACCACCGCCCCGGAGCCCGCACCGGGCAAGAAGCCGAGGAAGAGCCGCCGCGACCGCCCCACCCGGGCGGCCGCGTCGCGGCGCTGGCGGCACGTCGTACCGACCGTCCTGCAGATGGAGTCGGTGGAGTGCGGCGCCGCCAGCCTCGCCATGATCCTCGCCTACCACGGCCGCTGGGTGCCGCTGGAGGACCTGCGCGGCGTCTGCGGCGTCTCCCGCGACGGCGCCCGCGCCTCCACCCTGCTCAACGCCGCCCGGACGTACGGGCTCAAGGCGCGCGGCTACCAGACCGAGGCCGAGAAGCTCCGCGACCTCGACGGCCCGGTGATCATCTTCTGGGCCTTCCAGCACTTCATGGTGGTCGAGGGCATCCGCACCCGGTACGGCCGCACCGTCGTCGCGGTCAACGACCCGGCCAGCGGCCCGCGCCTGATGGAGTGGGACGAGTTCGACTCCGGCTTCACCGGGATCGTGCTCTCCTTCGAGAAGGGCCCCGACTTCGAACCCGGCGGCGACAAGGGCGGCATCACCCGCGCCCTGCTGGAACGCCGGCTGCCCACCGGCCGCGCCATGCCGCTGGTGCTGCTCGCCAGCCTGCTGCTGGTGCTGCCCGGCATCGCGATCCCCGCCTACACCCGGGTGTTCATCGACCGGGTCCTGGCCGGCAGCGGGAGCGGCTACCTCCTCCCGCTGCTGGCCGCCATGACCGCCACCGCCGTGGTCGTCTTCGTGCTGACCTCCGTCCAACGGCACTACCTGCTGCGGATCGAGATCCGGATGGGGCTGGTCAGCTCCGCCCGGTTCTTCCGGCACCTGCTGCGGCTGCCCGTCGACTTCTTCCTGCAGCGCCGCCCCGCCGAAGTGGCCAAACGGGTGTCCGGCAACGACGTGGTCGCCGAGATCCTCTCCCGCGACCTCGCGCTGACCGTCATCAACCTCGGCCTGGTGCTGTTCTACGCGGCCATCCTGATCCGCTACGACATCCTGCTCGGCGTCGTCGGCGTCGGCATGGCGCTGCTCAACATCGTCGTCCTCCAGGCTGTCGCCCGGTCCCGCACCGACGCCGTCGCCGCGCTGCGCACCGACCGCGGCAACCTGACCGCGACCACCTTCACCACCCTCTCCCTGATCGAGACGGTCAAGGCCACCGGCGCCGAACCGGACGCGTTCAGCCGCTGGGCCGGCTTCCTGGCCAAGGTGGTCACCGCCAAGCAGAAGCTGGGCATCCCCAGCGCCGTGCTCACCGTCGTCCCGCCGATGCTGGCCGCCCTCAACAGCGGGCTCATCCTGCTGGTCGGCGGGCAGCGGGTGGTGGACGGCGCGATGAGCGTCGGCATCCTGGTCTCCTTCCAGACCCTGCTCTCCTCGCTCAGCCGCCCGGTCACCCAGCTCACCAACCTGGGCGGCCGGCTGCAGGACGTCACCGCCGACATCAAGCGGCTGTACGACGTCGAGCGCTACCCGGTCGCGGCCGCCTTCGCCAAGCCGGAGCCGCCCGCCGGGCCCAAGCTGGACGGCAACCTGGAGTTCGAGAACGTCCGCTTCGGCTACAGCCCGCTCTCCGACCCGATCATCAAGGACCTCAGCCTGACCGTGGTCCCCGGCCGCCGGATCGCCGTGGTCGGCGGCTCCGGCAGCGGCAAGTCCACCCTCGGCCGGCTGCTGACCGGCCTCTACACCCCGTGGTCGGGCCGGATCCTGCTCGACGGGCGGCCCCGCGAGGAACTCTCCCGGACCGTCCTGGCCTCCTCGCTGGCCTACGTCGACCAGGACATCTCGCTGTTCGAGGGCACCGTCCGGGACAACCTCACACTGTGGAACGACGACGTCCCCGACGAGGCGGTCACCGCCGCCCTGCACGACGCCGCCGTCTTCGACACCGTGATGACCAGGCCCGGCGGCGTCCACAGCCCGGTCCTGGAAGGCGGCCGCAACTTCAGCGGCGGCCAACGCCAACGCCTGGAACTGGCCCGGGCCCTGGCCACCGAGCCGACCCTGCTGGTCCTGGACGAGGCCACCAGCGCACTCGACCCGGAGACCGAGCGGGTGATCATGGACAACCTGCGCCGCCGCGGCTGCGCCTGCCTGATCATCGCGCACCGGCTCTCCACGGTCCGCGACGCCGACGAGATCATCGTGCTGAACCAGGGCGAGATCGTCGAACGAGGCACCCACGACGAGCTGTTGGCGCTGGGCGGGCACTACACCGCGCTCATCGAGTCCGCGCGCCGCGAGGAGGAGGACGAGCTGTGAGCGAGCGAACCATCAGAAGGTGCGACTTCGCGGCAGCGGCTGCCGAGCGAAGCGAGGTGGCCGCATGAGCACTGCCCTGGAGGTCTTCTCGCCGTTCTTCACCGAAGCCGCCGAACCCGTCGAACCGCTGACCGACCGCTACCTCGTGCTGGACGACCCCGGGCGGATGCTGCTGGTCCGCTCCGGCGCCGTCGACCTGTTCGCCGTCAGCCTCGACTCCGGCACACCACAAGGCCGTTGGCACTTCCTCTGCCGGATCGAGGCAGGCACCCTGGTACCCGGCGCGGCCGCCGGACCGCGCCGCGGCATCGTCGCCCGCCCGGTGCTCGGCGCCGAACTCTCCTTCCTCGCCACCACCTGGGTCGAAGGCCTCTCCGCCCGCGGCCGCGAATGCGGCACCGCGGCCGGCGCCGCCGTCCGGGCCCTGCCCGCAGGCGAACAGCAGCAGGCCGCCGACCAGTTCCTCGCCGGGCTCGCACGCGGCCTCACCGCACTGGCCGGCGCGCTGCGCGACACCCTGCCGCCCCGCGAGTTCACCCCGCTCGACCCGGCCGAACCGACCGTCCTCAAGCGCGGCCAGGCGCTGCGCTCCGTGGACGGCCTGCAGTGGGTCCGGGTCGAGGAAGGCGCCGTCGAGGCGCCCGAAGGCGCGGCCGGCTGCGCGGCCGGTGAACTCGCCGAGGGCGCCGAACTCTGCCTCACCGAGAAGGACTGGCTGGTCGCCACCGGCCCGGCCACCGTCCGGGCCCGCTCCCCGCGCGAACTCCTCGACGAAGGCGGCCTCTGGGAACGCCTCGCCACCCACTGCGGCCGACTGCTCGACGCCGTCGACCGCCGGATCGGGACCCGCCGCGACAGCGAGACCGAACTCATCGCCGCCCGCCGCGAACGCGACGCCGGCACCCTCGCCGACTCCGCGCGCGGCTTCGAGACCATCCTGCGCGACACCGCCTCCCGGCTGCGGATCGGCGACGCCACCGGCGACGATCCCACCCTGGCCGCCGCCCGGCTGGTCGCCGCCCACGAGGGCTACACCGTCACCGCCCCGGTCTCCGGCAACGGGCACGACCGCCGGCTCGACCGGCTGCAGGCGATCGCCCTGGCCTCCGGCGTCCGTACCCGCTCCGTCCGGCTGGACGGCCGCTGGTGGCACCACGACCTCGGCGCGATGATCGGCTACCGCAAGGCCGGCGCCCCCGTCGCGCTGCTCCCCCTCGGCGACGGCTACGTCCTCGCCGAGGGCGGCAAGGTCACCCCGCTGACCCCGAAGGTCGCCGCCGAACTGCAGAACAAGGCGACCGTGCTGTACCGGCCACTCCCGGCCACCGTACGGACCGTCGGCGGACTGCTGAAGTTCGGCCTGCGCAACAACCGGCGCGACCTGTGGATGTTCACCGGCATGGCCGCCCTCGTCGCCCTGATCGGCCTGCTCGTCCCGGTGATGACCGGCGAAGTACTCGGCACCTTCGTCGCCCACGCCCAGCGCAACCTGATCACCGAAGGCGCGCTGGTCGTCATCGGCTCCGCGATGGCGGTGGCCGCACTGTCCATCGTCCAGAACATCGCCGTACTGCGGATCGAAAGCCGCTCCACCGCGGCGATGCAAGTCGGCGTCTGGACCAGGCTGCTGTCCCTGCCCGCGCCGTTCTTCGCCAACTACTCCACCGGCGAACTCGGCACCACCGTGCTCGGCGTCAGCGCCGCCCAGGAAACCCTCTCCGGGATGATGACCACGGCAACCCTCGGGCTGCTCACCGGGCTCGCCAACCTGGTGCTGGTCTTCTTCTACGACCTGCGGCTGGCCGGGCTGGCCACCCTGCTCGTCCTCGTCGGCGGCGGCTTCGCCCTGGCCGCCGGCCGGTTCGAGGTCCGCTGGCAGCGCCGGCTGTACGCGCACGAGCAGACCATGTCCGCCCGTGTCTTCCAACTGCTTACCGCCATCCCCAAGTTGCGGGTCACCGCAGCCGAGGACCGGGTCTTCGGGGTGTGGGCCGCCGAATTCGGCAAGGGACGCGGCCTCGCCGCCTCCTCCCGCCGGGTCCAGAACGCCGTCACCACCTTCAACGCCGGCTTCCCGCTGGTCTGTTCGGTCATCGTCTTCGGCGTGATCGCCGGCCCGCTGGACGGCCGCGTACCGATCCCGGTCTTCCTGTCCTTCTTCACCGCCTTCAACCTGCTGATCGCCTCCAGCCTCCAGTTCACCTCGGCCGCGGTCACCGCGATGGGCGTCGTCCCGATGCTCGAGCGGCTGCGGCCGATCCTCGAGGAGAAGCCCGAGGTCGACGACACCAAGGCCGACCCGGGCGACCTCTCCGGACGCCTCGGCCTCAGCCACGTCACCTTCCGCTACGGCCAGGACGGCCCGCCCGCCCTGCAGGACGTCACCCTCACCATCGAACCCGGTGAGTTCGTCGCCGTCGTCGGGCCGTCCGGCAGCGGCAAGTCCACCGTCCTGCGACTGCTCCTCGGCTTCGAACGGCCCGAGGCCGGCACCGTCCTCTACGACGGCCAGGACCTCGGCGAGTTGGAGGTCTCGGCGGTCCGCCGACAGTGCGGCGTCGTGCTCCAGCACGGCGCACTACTGGCCGGCGACATCAAGGCCAACATCGTCGGCTCCACCAACCACACCCTCGACGACGCCTGGGCCGCCGCCGAAATGGCCGGCATCGACAAGGACATCGCCGCCCTCCCGATGGGCATGAACACCGTGCTCTCCGAAGGCACCAGCACCCTCAGCGGCGGCCAGCGGCAACGCCTCATGATCGCCCGCGCACTCGTCTCCCGGCCCCGCATCGTCTTCTTCGACGAGGCCACCAGCGCCCTCGACAACCCCACCCAGCGCCTCGTCACCGAATCCACCCGCCGGCTCAACGCGACGCGCGTGGTGATCGCCCACCGGCTCTCCACCGTCGCCGAAGCCGACCGGATCATCGTCATGGACCAGGGGCGGGTCGTCCAACAGGGCCGGTACGAGGAGCTGCTGGCCGACCGGGACGGACTGTTCGCCCGACTCGCCAGCCGCCAGATGTAGGCCGTTCTTACCGGGGAGGGGACGCATGGAGTACGCACTGCTGGTCTACGGCCAGGAAACGGACTGGGACCGGATGACACCCGAAGAACGCGAGGCGCGGTTCACCGCCAACCGCGCCTTCGGCCGGGAACTCGCCGAAGCCGGCGTACGGATCTCCTACGGCGCGCGGCTCGCCCGGCCCGCCGCCGCCGAAGGCGAGGCCCGGGCAGCGGACGGCGTACCGGAGGTCGGCGGCCTCTGGGTGATCGACGTGCCCTCCGACCAGGAGGCGCTCGGCTGGGCGGCGAAACTGCCGGTCAGCGAATCAGGCCGGGTGGAGGTCCGTCGCTGCGACGGACCCCCGCGGACCAACCGGCCGGTGGGAACGGAGAACTGAGGATCATGGAATACACCCTGCTCATCCACGGCGACGAGCGGGTCTGGAACGGGCTGACCGAGGCCGAGGAGGCCGAACTCGACGCCGCCCACGCCAGATTCGGCCGCGACATGCACGAGGCAGGGGTGGCCGTCCGGTACGGCGGCGGGCTGCACCGCAGCTGCAGCGCCCGACTGGTAGTGCCGGGCGGCGCCTCCGGAGCCCCGGTCTCGGACGGACCGTACCGGGAGGGCCACGAACACCTGGGCGGCATCTGGGTCATCGACGTCGCCGACGAGGCGGAAGCCATCACCTGGGCCCGCCGCATACCCTCCGCCCCGGGCGACCTGGTCGAAGTCCGCCCAGTCCGGGCCACCTGAGGCGAGTACTGAAAGAGCGGGAAGTCGACGAGGTCGACTTCCCGCTCCTCGCACTCACGGGCCCCTATGAGACACCGGTTCGCGCGGCGAGCTCCCGCACACCGGGCACCGTCACCGGCGCGTACAGCAGGTCCGCTGTGAGGGCCCGCAACGCCGGCCGACGCACCTCCTCCGGGGCGACCTGCTCGGTGAACCGCAGCGACGCGAACGTCTTGCGGTGGTCGCCGAGGTGGTGCCACATGCGCGCGCAGTCCGTGCCGTACCGGGCCCGGCGCTCGGCCGTCGGCAACTGCCCCGGCGCGATCCGCGCCGCGTACGGCACGCCCTCGTCGGGGGTGCCCAGCGCCGTGTGCACGCCGATCCAGTACAGGTCCGCCTGCGCGCTGGTGGCGTCGACCGTGAACAGCGGGGTGCCTGGTCGGAGCCTGGAGCCGGCCAAGCGGTCGACCGCATCCTCGGCGCCCGCCATGAGGTCAAGGGCGTCGCCTCGGCGCTGACCGCACGCGGCCGTGTAGGCGGCCGTCATCAGCAGGGTCGCCGCCACTGCCCAGGACACGTCGTTTCGATCCTGAGAGAGCGAGTCGGCGGTGCGACGCAGGAGATCGACGGCGGCGGCCGGGCGACCGGAACGCCGCATCGTGATCGCCAGAACCCGAGCCGCCTCCCCGTGCACCACCGGGTCACCGCCGGCCTGGGCCGCGGCCAGGGCCCGGTCCGCTGCCGGCCACGCGACGTCGGAATGAGCCTTCAACGCAAGCTCCGTCGCCAGCACCCAGGCACGGGCCACGCATGCATGGGCCTCCTCGCGGTTCCGGCCGGACAAGGCCTCGCGGGTGGCCTGCGCCGAACCCAACAGGCTGGGCAGGAAGTCGCCGAGGTGCTGGTAGCGGGCCGCCGTGAACTGCACGCGAGCCGAGGTCAGCGACGCCTTGAGCTGCTGTAACGGCATGGGTGCGGACGGTTCGGGCTCATACAGGGCCCCAACGATCCGGGCTGACGCATCGGGGCGCGCGGCAGTTGCCGAGGCGGAAGGCAGCACTGACGCCCCGGCTGCCGCCATGCCAACCAAGAGCAGCTGCCTGCGGCGCATGGCGTCCTCCTGACCCTGAGTCACATCCTGGGCCAGCGTAACCGGTCGGCCCATCCCGATGGCGTCAAGCGGCAGGTCCAACGCCTGAGCGATCAGCAGAATCGCCTGCTCGGTCGGCCGGAGCGTGCCCGCCTCGACCCGGCTGATCGCGGATGCCGAGTAGCCGCACACCCGGCCCAACTGGACCTGGGTCATCCGCTGCGCACACCGGGCGGCCCTGATGACCGTCCCAAGCTGACGTTGACGTAACACGGCGTTGCCCTTCGGCTGCGTGGAGTGTCCACCGTATCGACAGGGCGACACCCCCAGGCAGGGCGCGCACGGGGTGTGCGGGGCACGCACGAGGCGTGCGGGAGCCGCCCGGCGGCATCCACATCCGGCCCACGGCCCGGTTCCCTGGGTGATGCCCGGCCGGCGCACCTCTGCCACTCCATCCCGAGGGGAGACGCCATGATCACCATCCTGCCCGACAAGCCCGTCACCAAGACTGAGCCCACCACCGTCGCCGCGCCCACTACGCTGCGGGAGCGGGCCGATGGGCCGAGTGCCCGCGCCTGCCCGGTCTGCGGATCGAGCGCCACCTACCAGACCATGGACGGCCGATGGGGCTGCACCGCGTGCGGCTCCACCTGGGCCTGACTCCGGGGAGGACCCGATGGCGGACTGTACGCAGTGCTCTGCTCCTGCGGTGATCTCGGATCTCGACGTAGAGCCGCCGCAGCCCTGGTGCCTCGGGTGCGCGACCGCCCTCGTGCGGGCCGGCGATCCGGTGATCAACTACCGCTCGCTCAACGGAGAGAGTGAGTACGAGCGCGTCTTGGCCGGTGGCAGCACCCAGGTCCTGCCCTTCGGCTGACCGGCACGCACATGCGGCCCGCTCCCTGCGTCGGGGAGCGGGCCGTACGCGTTCGGGGTCCCGGTAGCCGGCGGGTTGGGGACCGTGACTCGAGACAACGTCAAGTGCTGTACTCGGCATGGCAATTCCTTCATCAATCTTCGCGCCGCACCTCTTGCCGGGCTCATGACAGGTCGGCAACTCTGGACTGCCGCCGCGTCACGGCCACCCCCACGGCTCGTGCCGGCGTGTGAGCCTCCTGCCTGTTCCCCCACGAAGGAGCCAGCATGCGCACGTCCCTGATACGCGTCGCCACCCTCGCGGCGGCCGCCGTCCTCGCCGCCCCCGCCGTGCCGGCCACGGCGGCGGCCGCGCAGGCGGTGTCGTTCCGCCCGCTGAGCTACAACACCAACGGCTACAACTGGGGCGGCTACGCCGCCACCGGCAGCGGCTTCACCTCGGTCTCGGCGACCTGGACCGAGCCGCACGCGACGTGCAACTCCACCAACGACCTCTACGCCCCCTGGGTCGGCATCGACGGGTACGGCTCCTCCACCGTCGAGCAGACCGGGGTGGCGACCGACTGCTCCAGCGGCAGCCCCGTCAACCAGGCCTGGTACGAGATGTACCCGGCGAACCCGGTCTACCTGAGCCTCAGCTCGTACCCGGTGTCGGCCGGTGACTCCATCACCGCCTCGGTGACGTACGCCGGGAGCAACAGGTACACCCTCAAGCTGACCGACTCCTCGCGGGGCTGGACCTACAGCACCACCAAGTCCCTCACCGCGCAGCGGACCAGCGCTGAGGTCATCATCGAGTCGCCGACCGGCTCCTACCCCAACTTCGGCACCCTGAGCTTCACCTCGGCGACCGTCAACGGCAAGTCCCTCGGTTCCTCGGGCCCGGTCGCCCTCGACCCCAGCTCGAACGGCACCTACGAGGCCCGCACCGGTGGGCTCGGTTCCAGCGGCACCAGCTTCACCGAGACGTACCTGCACCAGTAGCCGCACCGACGTCGAAACGGCCCGTTCCCTGCGCGCAGGGAGCGGGCCGCACTCGTACGACGTTCAGGCGAGGTGCGCGGCGATCAGCGGGGCGCAGACGTCGGGGCGCTCCAGGAGCGGGAGGTGGCCGGTCTCCTTCAGCGACGACAGCCGGCAGTCCGGCACGGTGTCGCGCAGCAGCTCGGCGTTGCGGACGAACGCGGGCATGTCCTCGTCGCCGAGCACGACCAGGGTCCGTGCGGTGATCCGGCGCAGGTCGTCCGCCGTGTGCCGGTGGGCGGTGAGGGCGTCCATCGCCCGGTTGCCCAGTTCGGCCCAGCTGTGGCGGGCGATGACCTCACGCAGGGCGGCGCGGAGTTCGGGGTGGCGCCGGGTGCCGGTGAAGATGTCGGGCGGGGACTGCATCCAGAGGTCGGCCAGCTGTTCGCCGGGGCCGGCGAAGCGGTAGAGCATGGCGAGCTGCCGGTAGCGGACCCGGGCCGAGTCCTCGTTGGGGATGCCGGCCAGGGTGGGGGCGGCGAGGACCAGGCGGTCGAGCAAACCGGCGTCCTGAAAGGCGAGTTGGATGGCCGACATGGAGCCGAAGGAGAGGCCGACGAGCCTGCGGGCGCCGGTCTCCTTCGCGACCTCGGCCAGCTGCCCGGCCAGGGCGGTGAGCGTCAGCCCCGGGGGGAGCGGGGCGGAGCCGCCGTGGCCGGGCAGGTCGACGCCGATGTGGGTCCAGCCGGGGAGGCGGTCCCACAGTGGCTGCCAGGTGGTGGAGTCCATGGTGTAGCCGTGGATCCACAGCACGGCCGGGCCCTCGCCCTGACGGCGCAGGTGCAGGTACGGGGCCTCAGGCACCGGTGCCTCCGGAGAAGTCGGCGCAGAAGGCCCGGAAGGCGAGCACCGGCTCGTCCCGGGCGTCGTAGCGCGGGGTCATCGTGTGGTCCAGGTGCTCCCAGACCACCTTGTCCTCGGCGAGCGCCTTCTCGCTGCCGCCGAGCAGGGCCGGCAGCGCGGCCCGCTGGTTCTCGCGCACGCCGATGGCGACCCGGGCGACGCAGCCGCCGTCCTCGGTGGGCACCGAGCCGGTGACGATCACCTGCCGTTCCTCGAGCGGGCCGAACTCGGTGACCACGATGTTCGGGCTGAACGCCTGGGCGTGGAAGCGCGGTTTGAAGTCCCAGCGGACGCGGCCGGTGCGGACCGCCTCCCAGCGGATCTCCTCCAGCTTGCGGGCGTCCTGCCAGGGCGAGGCCTGCATCAGGAACTCGCCCTCGATGACCAGCTCGCCGTTGTCGCCGGCGCGGGTGGTCATGCCGCGGGTGCCGGGGACGCCGTGGACGGCCTTGAAGTGGTCGGGGTCGAAGGCGTTCTCGACCACGTACTCGGAGGGCACCGCGACCGGCAGGCTGACGGCCGCGACCAGCGGGTAGTCGTCCTCCCAGTCCTTCAGCGCCTGCTCGAAGCCGCGGTCGCCGTCCGGGTCGTCGGAGAGCCGGACGAACAGCGCGTCGCCCCACTCCAGCACCCGGTGCTCGGCGACGGACCAGTGCTTGGACGGGTCGCCGAGGGCGATCCGCTTGCCGTGGAACGGGCAGACCAGGCAGTCGCCCTCGCGCCGTCCGCCGTAGCCCAGGTGGGCGCCGCGGTGCGGGCAGTTGGCGTCCAGGACGCGGATCCGCCGGCCGCCCTCGCGGACGGCGATCAGGCGGCGCGGGCCGATCGCCAACGGGGTGATCTCGTCGGCCAGTTCGGATCGGAAGGCCAGCAGGTACCAGCCGTGGTGCACGGTCATCGGACTCACGTTCGTCGAATTGCCTTGAGGACTTGTTCGGCGGCCCGCTCCCCGCTCGCCAGGGCGCCGTGCACCCAGGGCAGCCGTTCGCCCGCGACGGTCGCCTCGCCGGCGAAGAACAGCGTGCCGTCCACCGGCTCCGCCCACTCCCGGGCGGCTCCTTCCAGTCCGGCGCGGGGCGCGGTGAACGCGCCGCCGGCGTACGGGTCCCGGCCCCAGTCGGCGACGGTGAGGCCGAGGACGGTGGCGTCGGAGGTCCAGGGCAGTGCGGTGGCGAGCAGGGCGGCGAGCGCCGTACGGTCGGCGGCGGCCGCGCGCAGGTCGGCGGCGGCTCCGGCCTTGGCGACCACCAGTGCCTCGGGGCGGCCGGCGGTGCAGCGGACGAAGCCGGTACGGCCGTCCACGTCGAAGACGATCATCGTGTCGGGTGCGGGCCGGTCCAGTGTCACCACGGCGCAGCAGCCGTCCCCGGCGGGCAGTCGGGCGGCGTCCGCCAGCTTGCGCGCGGGCAGTCCGGCGATCGCGCCGGCGGCGAGGACGGCGGGCGGGGCGGTGAGCACGACGGCGCGGGCGGTGGCCGTGCCCGTGTCGGTCCGGACGGTGACCCGCCCTGGTCCGTACATCAGCTCCCGGACGGGTTCGCCGAGCCGGACGTCCAGGCCCTCGGCCAGCCGCTCGGGCAGCCGGGCGAAGCCGCCCTCGACGGCGAACTCGCCCTCGCCGACGCCGTCCCGGCGGTGCGCCTCGGCGACGGCGGCGGCGCTCAGCTCGTCGGGGTCGGCGGCCCAGTTCTGCCGGAACCACTCGGTGGCGGCCGCGGCCTCCGGGCCGGTGCTGCCCTGCGCGCGCAGCCAGGTGCCGACGGACAGGCCGGTGATGCCGGGCGCGCGCTGCAGCATGGCTTCCAGCTGCCAGGGCGCGCGCCGGCCGAAGCTCAGTGCGCCCATCTCCCGGTTGGCGCCGTCCTCGACGATCCGGGCGGTGACCCGGCGCGGTACGGCGGTGGTGGCGCCCGGGCCGACCAGTTCGTGCACCGGGTTGTGCTCCCCGTGCACCACCTGGGCGCCGAGTTCCAGCGGCGGGCCGCCGTCGGCGGGGTGGTGGGTGTGGATCCGGCCGCCGAGCCGCTCCCGGGCCTCGAACACCACGACGCCCAGGCCCTCCTGGCGCAGCAGGCGGGCGCAGTTCAGGCCGGAGGCGCCGGCGCCCACCACGATGACGTCGTACGTGCTCACAGCTCGCCTCCGAGGTCGATCGGCAGCGCCCGCAGGCGGCGCGGCACCAGACACTGGTCCCAGTCCGGGGCGCCGGCCGGGCCGCGCAGGGCCGGGTAGCGGCGGACCAGGCGGGGCAGCAGCAGGGCCATGGTCTGGCGGACCAGCGGGGCGGCGAGGCAGAAGTGCGGGCCGCCGCCGAAGCCGAGGTGGGGGTTGGGGTTGCGGTCCAGGCGCAGTTCGTCGGGGTCGGCGAAGACGTCCGGGTCGCGGTTGGCGGCGGTGAGCACCGCGAGCACCCGGGCGCCGGGCGGGAGCACGCCGCCGTCGAGTTCGACCCGGTCGGTGGTGACCCGGGCGGTGAACGGGATCGGCGCCTCCAGCCGCAGCAGTTCGTCGACGGCGAGGCGGCCGGCGTCCTCGCCGGCTTCCGCGAGCCGGGCGACCGCCGAGCGGTCGGGCAGCAGCAGGTGCAGGGCGTTGCCGATGGACTCGGCGAGCGGCTGCCAGCCGCCGATGACGGCCAGGTTGAGGATGCCGAGCATCTCGGCGCGGCTGAGCCGGTCGTCGGCGGCGAGCGCGGCGAGCGGCACCTCGGCCCCGGAGACGGTGATCCGGGCGGTGTGCTTGTCGAGGTAGTGGGTGAGCGCGCCGGCGGCGCTGCGGCCTAGGGCGGCGCGGGCGGGCGGCACCATCGGGTCGAGGTTGACCGAGGCGGCCCGGGCGAGCGCCTCGAAGCGCTTCAGCTCGGTGGCGGGCAGGCCGAAGAGGCGGGCGTAGACGGCGGTGGCGAGCGGCCGTCCGAGGTCGGCGACGGCGTCCACCGGCCGGTCGACGGGAAGGGTGTCGAGCAGCGCGTCCACGTCGGCGGCGAGGTGGACGCCGAGCGGGCGGACGGCGGCCGGCCCCAGGAGCAGCGCCCCCGGGGCCCGGAGCCGGTGGTGGTCGGGCGGGTCGGTGGTGAGCATGGACGGCGGCAGGGCGTCGTCGCGGGCGCGTTCGCGCTGGCCCTGCGCGGCCGAGAAGCGCGGGTCGCGCAGTACGGTCGCGCAGTCGGCGTGCGCGGTGACGAGCCAGAGCCGGGACGCGGCGTCGTAGTGCACCGGGTCGTTGGCCCTGAGCCACCGGTACGCCGGGTGCGGGTTCGCCCGCCCGGCCGGGGCGAACGGGTGGATCAGGTGCTCCGGCAGGCGCACCGGCGCCGTCGTCATGTCCGGCTCCGAGCGGTCGTCATGGTCCGGCTCCCAGGGGGTCTCAGCGGACCCGGGGTCCGCGCCAGCGGAAGGAGAAGGCGGTCAGTACCAGGCCGGCCAGCGACCAGGCCACCAGGACCATCGCGATGTGCCCCAGTTCCCAGTTCCCGGCGGGTTCCACGACGGTGAAGGAGTCCGGCAGGAAGACCGAGCGGAAGCCCTGGGCCATCCACTTGACCGGGAAGAACGCGGCCACGGTCTGCATCCAGGCGGGCAGTTGGCCGAACGGGAAGAACACGCCGGAGATGAACTGCAGCACCATGAAGACGGGGGTGACGATCGCCGCGGCCGACCGGCTGTTGGGGATCAGCGCCGAGTACGCGGCGCCGGCCATCGCGCAGGCGACGGTGCCGAGCGCGAGGTCCCAGCCGAGGGTGAACCAGCGTTCCGGGGTGCTGGGCAGCGGCAGCCCGAACAGGGCCAGCGCGATGCCGATCAGCAGCACCGTCTCCAGCGCGGTGGTGACGATGACCCGGACCAGCTTGCCGACGAAGTAGGCGGACTTGGGCATCGGGGTCATCGCGAGCCGCCGGACCGTGCCGGTGTCGCGCTCGATCGCGATGTTGATCGCGAGGCCGGAGAAGGCGGTGCTCATCACGCCGGCGGCGATGATGCCGGCCATGAACACCAGCTTGACGTCGGTGTCGGTGCCGGCCACCTTGCCCGAGAAGATCGAGCCGAAGACGACCAGCAGGATCACCGGGAACATCAGCGTGAAGACCAGCGACTGCTTGTTGCGGAAGAACGCCCGCAGTTCCACCTTGGAGCGGGCCGCGCCGGCCCGCCAGATGCCGGGCGGCCGGGCGGCGCTCCGGGGCGCCTCGTCGGCCTTGCGGGCCCGGGCGGTCGCGGTCGGTTGGGTGAGGGTCATCGCTTGCCCGCCTCGGGGGTGCCGTGGCTCGTGCCGTGGGTGATGCTCTGGCTGGTGTCGGCACCGCGGTCGGTGCCGTCGGCGTGCTCCCGGATCAGGTCCAGGTAGACGTCCTCCAGGGTGGGCCGGTGCACCCGCAGCTCGGGCAGCTCGCCGACGCCCGCCTGGTGCGCCCAGGGGACCAGCGCCGCGAGCAGCGCGGTCGGGGCGTGCGTGGCGATCCTGAGCACGTTGTCCACGCCCACCGGGGCCGGTTCGGCCCCGGGTGGCAGCGGCGGCAGCGTGCGGCCGGCCAGCTCCGGCGGAATCCGGAAGGAGACCGTGGTCGGAGTCTGCGTACGGCCGCCGAACTCGGCCAGCGGCCCGTACTGGACCACTCGGCCGGCGACGATCACCGCGGCGCGCTGGGCCAGCGCCTCGGCCTCGTCCAGGTAGTGCGTGGTGAGCACGGTGGTGCGACCGCGCTCGGAGAAGTAGCGGACCAGGTCCCAGGCCTCTCGGCGAGCCACCGGGTCCAACCCGGTGGTGGGTTCGTCGAGGAAGATCAGGTCCGGGTCGCCGACGATGCCCACCGCGACGTCGAGCCGGCGGGCCTGGCCTCCGGAGAGGTCCGTGCTCTGCTTCTTCTCGTGCTTGCCGAGTCCGACCATGTCGATGACCTGGCCGACCGGCAGCGGGTTCGGGTAGAACGCGGCGAAGTGTTCGACCACCTCGCGCACGGTCAGGTCCGAGTAGGCGCCGGTGGTCTGCGGGACCACCCCGATCCTGGCGCGCCACTCGCGCCGGTCCTCGGCTGGGTCGCAGCCGAGGACCCGCACGTCACCGCCGGTTCGCTGGCGGACGCCCTCCAGGATTTCGACGGTCGTCGTCTTGCCCGCGCCGTTCGGCCCGAGCAGGGCGAAGACCTCACCCTGGTGGATGTCCAGATCCAGACCCTGGACCGCGTGCCAGTCGCCGTAACTCTTGCGCAGGCCGCGGACTGAGACGGGGTGTTCCCCGACGGCAGTCGCCACTGTGGATCGCTCCTCTGTGGGGTGTTCAGGCCGACCCGGTACTCGGGTCGACCGGCCGGGCGCTCTGCCCGGCGGGCGGGTTTCCCGGCTGGATCAGGTGCAGCAGCAGCACGGGCAGCAGCAGGAGTTGCCGCCGGCCGCGATGTCCGACAGGTCGCCCTCGCTCAGCTCGGCGGTGTCGATCTGCGGGGTCTCGGGGATGTGGAACTCGTAGCGACCGGTCGCCAGACCGATCTCGAAGAGCTCCACCTGCACCTCGAGGTTGCCCTCCTGCTCGCCCTCGGCGGCAGTCTGGACGATGACGATCTCGGCGTCGGCCGGGAGCTCCAGGCCGGCCTCGGCGAGGGCGGCGCGGGCGTCGGTACGCAGGCGGGCCGCGTACTCCTCGCTCGACCAGGCGCTGATCAGGGCACGGGTGTAGCCGTTGACGAACTCGGCCCGCTTCCTCTGGTCCAAAGCCATGTGACTTTTCCTTTTCTCGGTTTCCGGTGGTGCCGGCGGCGCTTCCCGGCGCTGCCTGCAAATGAAGAATGACACGGCCGCAATCGGCCGCCAAGACCTCATTTCCGGTGCCCGGACTAAGTATTGAGCACGTGCGGCAGGTGCGGTAGATTTCAGCCGTCACGCGCCCATGAATACGTATCAGAATACGCATCGGAATACGTATCCGAATACGTACGTGGAATTTCCGCGTACGCATTCCGGAGTCACGTACGTATTCCGGAGTCCCGGGTAAGCATCGAGAGGAAATCACGGGGGTGGTCCGCACCGTGCCTACGCACACCGTCCCGCCAGGCCCTGCCGACGACATCGACATGGCACTGATGAGGGAGTCGCCGCTCGACTTCATCACCGACCTGGCCCGCCGCTACGGCGACATCACCCGCCACCGTGCGGACGGCGACACCGTCTACCTGCTCAACCGGCCCGAGTACGCCAAGCACGTGCTCAAGGACAACGGCGCCAACTACACCAAGGAAGGCACCCCGGACGACGCCATGCTGCGCCCGCTGCTCGGCAACGGGCTGCTCACCAGCAACGGCGCCGACTGGGCCCGGCAGCGGCACCTGACCGCCCCGGCCTTCCGCCCCAGCGCCGTGCGCACCTTCGACACGATCGTCACCGACGCCACCACCGGCATGCTGGAGCGCTGGCGCCCGGCGCTGGAGTCCGGCGCCCCGGTGGAGGTGGACGAGCAGTTCACCGCGCTCACCCTGGGCATCCTCACCCACGCCATCCTCGGCGCCGACATCGACGGCATCGGCGAGGGCTTCGGCCGCGCGGTCGACGCCGTCAACCGCTGCATCGGCCACTACGTACCGAACCCCGACCCCGACCCGGCCGACACCGCGCGCCGGTTCGCCGACTTCGGCCGGGCCCGGGTCTTCCTCAACACCGTCACCCGCACCCTGATCGCCTCCCGCCGCGCGGGCGGCGGCGGAGGCGGCAACCTGCTGGACACCATGATGTCCACCGACCACCTGGTCTCCGACGAGGACCTGCGCGACCAGGTGCTGACCATCGTGATGGCCGGCCACGAGACCACCGCCAAGTCCCTGACCTGGACGCTCTACCTGCTCGACCGTCACCCCGAGGAGCTGGCCAAGGTCCGCGAGGAGGTCGACCGGGTCCTCGACGGCCGCCCGCCGACCGCCGCCGACCTCCAGGACCTCCCGGCCTGCCGCCGGGCGATCCAGGAGGCGATGCGGCTCTACCCGCCGGTCTGGCTGATCTCCCGGCGGGCGGTGGAGGAGGACACCGTCGGCGGGTACCGCGTCGAGCCCGGCACCCTGGTGTGCGTCAGCCAGTGGGTGCTGCACCGCCACCCCGACTACTGGGACGCGCCGGACGCGTACCGCCCCGACCGCTTCGACGGCGCCACCCTCCCCAGCCACCTCTACCTGCCGTTCGGCGGCGGCGACCGGATCTGCGTCGGACAGCACTTCGCGATGCTGGAGGCGGTCCTGGTGCTCGCCACGCTGCTGCAGTCGGTCCGGCTGGAACTGGTCGAGGGCTTCCCGGTGGAACCCGAGGCCCTGGTCACCCTCCGCCCCAAGCACGGCATGACGATGATCGCGAGGCCCCGATGACCACCGCCCCTGCCCTTGACCGCCCGGCCGAGGACCGTCCCGTCGGCGGCTCCTACGACCCGGCCCGCACCACCGGCGGCGGCCTGACCGCCGAACTCGACCGGCTGGAGGCGCAGGCCGCGCTCTCCTTCCCCGAGGAGCTGCGCATCCTGCGCGAACTCGGCCTGGGCGGCGGCACCGTCCTCGAACTCGGCGCCGGCCCGGGCGCGGTGACCCGACGGCTGCGCGCCGCGCTGCCCGCCGGCACCGCCCTGATCGCCGCCGACATCGACGGCGGGCTGCTCGCCCACGCGGCCGGCCCCGGCGTCACCCTGCTGGTCGCCGACGGCGCCGACCTGCCGCTGCCGGACGCGAGCATCGACTTCGTCCTGCTCCGCTACGTCCTCCAGCACGTTCCCGACCCGGCCGCCGTCCTGGCCGAGGTCCGCCGGGTGCTGAAGCCCGGCGGGCGGGTCGCCTGCACCGAGGTCGACTCCGCGCTGTGGGGCGCCGCCGAGCCCTCGTACCCCGAACTCGCCGGCGTGCACGCCAAGATGGCCGCCGCCCAGCGCGCCGACGGCGGCGACCGGTCGATCGGCCGACGGCTGCCCCGGCTGCTGCACGCGGCCGGCTTCGACGAGGTCGTGCTGCGCCCCTTCGCCACCACCAACGACGACCACCCCACCGACGCCTTCGCCCCCCAGCTCGGCCCGCAGCGGCTGGAACCGCTGGTGGCCCGGGGCGTCCTCTCCCTGGCCGAACTCGCCCTCGCCGCCGACCGCTGGAACCGCTTCCGGTCGGACCCCGACGCCTGGGTGATGCTGCTCGGCCTCACCGCCGCCGCGACCGCACCCGCGGGCCGCGGACCGCAGGAAACCGTCCGAGAGCAGCACTGACAGAGCAGCACTGAAAGGAAACCCGTGCACCCCAAGGTCAAGATCTTCATCACCATCTTCTGCTACATCAGCGCCGTGGCCGGCCTGATCACCGCCGTGATGGACGCCAGCCACAAGCCCGCCCAGACCACCGACGCGGTCGTCGCCGGCGTGCTCGGCGTCGCCTTCCTGCTGGGCGGTCTGGCGCTGACCCGGAAGCCGCGCTACTGACGGTGGTGTCGACGCCCGGTCGCTTAGCAGCAACAACGGGTCGGGGGGTAAGGCTTCAAAAGCCTTACCCCCCGACCCGTTTCCGGTACGGCCTACTCCGCGTCCGCCTAACGCGACCGGCGCAGCGGGTTGATCACCCCGAACGCCCCGGTCAGCGTGGACGGGTCGACGAAGGAGCCGCCCGGCCCGTGCGTGCGGCGGAAGTTGTCGACCAGCCCGCGGAACGACGGGTCGACCTTCGCGCGGTACGCGGCCAGCAGGTTGACCCGCTCCGGCGTGGACAGCTCCTGCTCGGCACGCAGCTGGTGGCTGCGCGACAGGTGGTACATGCCCTCGACGGTGTACCCGGCGTCCAGCCAGCCCTGCCACAGCGCGTCGCGGTCCGCCTCCTGCCCGGCGAAGTACTCCAGGGCGCGCTGCCGCGGCTCGGTCGGCGCGGCCGCGGCCGGCACCGGCTCGGCCCGCAGCTCGACCCGCCGCCCGCACAGGTACAGCACCGCGACGCCCTTGCGGACGCAGAAGTTGAGCGCCTCCCCGGCCTGGTCGACGACGGCCTCGGCCTTGTCGTTGAGCGAGGTGTTGCACAGGATCGGCACCCCGGTCGCGGCCCGGAACGCGTCCAGCGCCCGGTGCAGCCGCGGGTTGGACTCGGCGGTGACGGTCTGGTGCCGGGCCGAGCCGTCCAGGTGGACGATCGCGGGCACCAGGTCCCGCACCTCCGGCCGGACCTGGACGGCCTCCAGCATGTACGGCGACTCGCGGTCCGAGGCGAACCACTCGCCCGCGTACTCGGCCATCACCATCGGCGCGACCGGGCGCCACCACTGGCGCCGCTTGTACGTGTTCAGCAGGTCCTTGACCTTGTGCGAGCGCGGGTCCCCGATCAGGCTGCGGTGGCCCAGCGCGCGCGGCCCGAGCTCGGCCCGGCCGTCCACCCAGGCGATCACGCCGTCCGAGACGTCGGCGACGAACCGCTCGGCCTCGAAGTCCGTCACCGAGGCGATCCACGGCGCGAACTCGGCCAGCGCCTCCTCGACGTCCAGCACGTCCCGGCCGTAGTACGGCGAGACGATCCGCAGTCCGGCTTCCGCCAGCGCGCCGGCCCCGTACAGGCCGAGCAGGCCGAGGCCGATGCCCTGGCCGGAGTCGTTGGCGCACGGCGGGGTGACCAGGCCCTTGAAGCCGAACCGGTCCATCAGCAGCGTGTTGGTGGGGCAGTTGAGCGCGTAGCCGCCGCTGGTCGACAGGTGGGTGTCCTCGGCGCGGATGCCGCCGACCTCCAGCAGCCGTTCCACGTTGCGGATCGCGACGCCCTCGCAGCAGCGCTGGATGACCTTCATCACCGCGCTGCGCAGGTGGTCCTCGCGGCTGAGCGTGTCGTCGAGCTCGACGCCGGCCAGTTGCTCGTCGGCGGCGGCCACCACGGCGCGCACCAGGTCGTGCGCGGCCTTCCAGGGCTGGGTCGCGGCGCCGCCGAAGAAGGTGACTTCCGCGATGGCCGCCTCGGCGTCGTACTCGATCGCCGCGGTCGAGGCCGAGGCCAGGGCCATCAGCGAGCCGGGCTCCAGGCCGAACACCGTCTCGGCGGCGGTGTACAGCGGGCCGGGAGACTCCACCGGCTCGAAGGTGATCCGCCCCTGCTTCACCACGCAGCCGGCGTACCAGTAGGTGTTCGGGCGGCTCTCCTGCGCGTAGTCGGGCAGTGCGTCGATCGCCAGACCGATGATCTGCCCGTCACGGAACAGCGGGACGTCCCGCAGCACCCCGCTGAACAGGTGCGCCAGGCTGTGCAGCGGGAACTCCTCCGACCCGGCCGGCTTGGGCACCGACTGCGCCTTCGGCAGCCCCGGCGTGCCCCAGGTCGCCGTCACGTCGTCGAGGGTCAGCCCCTCCTCGGCCAGCAGGGCCGACAGGAAGGCCTCGGCCCGGCCCTCGGTGTACAGCGGCCAGAAGTGGTGCTTCTGCCCGCTGACCCGCTCCAGTTCCCACACCCGCACCAGTTCGACGTCGGCGCCGTCCCGGCGCCACAGCGCGACATTCTGGTCGTGCCGCACCGAGAAGACCGCACCCGGCCCCGGCGGCGTGAGATAGGCGGAAAGGAAATACTCGGCCACGGTTACCTCTTTTTTCCTCGGTCTGCCCAGGAGGAGGTAATTCCGGCCCGTTCGCGAGGGGATTTCCCGCACCCCGCCCAGGGCCGGCCGCCCGCCCCCGGCACCAGCGACTACCCGGTCATTCGACCATGCGTGCGGACGCCCGGTACATACTGAAATCCCCGTTTACGCACGTCCCGGCCGCCCGCATACGCATGCGCAGCGGGGCCGGCGGCCCGTCTGACGGAGTTTTTGACAGAGCAGCCAAGAACTGCCATCATCCTCCCATGGCACGCCCGAGGAAGTTCGACACCGAGGCCGCGATCGACGCGGCCATGAACACCTTCTGGACCAAGGGGTACACCGCGACCTCGACCGACGACCTGGCCGAGAGCACCGGCATGCTGCGCGGCAGCCTGTACAACGCCTTCGGCGGCAAGCGGCAGCTGTTCGAACTGGCACTGCGCCGCTACCGGGAGCAGGGCGCCGCCGGCGCGAACGCCATGGCCGACGACCAGCCGCCACTGGAGCGCATCCGGCGGCTGCTGCGCACCGGGGTGGACCGCACGACGGCCGACCACCGCGGCTGCCTGGCCGTCAACACCGTGACCGAACTGGCCGGGCCCGAGCCGGAGTTGGCACACCTGGCCCGACAGGCCTTCATCCCGCTGGAGTCCGCGCTGACGACGGCGGTCGAGGCGGGCCGGGTCCGCGGCGAGATCCGCGCGGACCGCACCCCGCAGCAGCTCGCCCGGCAGGTGATGGCCGCCTTCCACGGCCTACTGCTGCAGGCCAAGGCCGGCTTCGAGCCCGAATCGCTGCACGCGACCGTCGACGCCGTCGTCGACGACCTGCGCGCCTGAGTTTCTCCGCCGGGCCACCCCCGGCGCTTTTCCTGCCCAAGTTTTTGGCACTTCAGCCAATAACAGCCTTCACCGGAGGCCTGACCCGATGTCCGTCCAGCCCCGCCCGACCCATCAGTCTCGCCCGCCCCGTCCGTCCAGCCCGCTCCAGCGGCTCCGCCCACCCCTCCTGCCCGTCATCCTGGCGGCCTTCTTCATGTACGGCTTCGACGGCAACGTCGTGAACGTCGCCCTGCCCGCCATCCGCGCCGACCTCGGCGCCGGCCAGGCCATGCTGGAACTCGTCGTCGCCGGCTACGTGTTCAGCTACGCCACCGGACTCGTCCTCGGCGGACGGCTCGGCGACATCCTCGGCCACCGGCGGATGTTCCTTACCGGGATGGCCGCCTTCACCCTGGCCTCCGTGCTGTGCGGACTGGCCCAGTCCCCCACCCAGCTGGTGCTCGCCCGCCTGCTCCAGGGCCTCACCGCCGCCGCCATGGTGCCCCAGGTGCTCGCCCTGATCACCACCGCCCTCCCCGCCGAGGGCCGGCCCCGCGCTCTGGCCTGGTTCGGCGTCACCGGCGGACTCAGCGGCGTCTGCGGCCAGTTGCTGGGCGGCGTCCTGCTCGACGGCGACCTCTTCGGCCTCGGCTGGCGCGCCGTCTTCCTCGTCAACCTGCCGGTCGGCCTGATCGTCCTCGCCGTCGCCGCCGCCGTCCTGCCCCGCACCACCACCGGCCGCCGCCCCGCCCTCGACGGCATCGGCGTGCTCGCCGTCTCCGGCTCGCTGGCCCTGGCCCTCGTCCCGCTCGTCCTCGGCCGGGAGGCCGGCTGGCCGCTGTGGGCCTGGGCGATGCTCGCCGCCGCCGTCCCCGCCTTCCTGGCCGCCCTGCGCCGGGAGAGCCGCCTCGCCGCCCGCGGCGGACAGCCGCTGCTCGACCCGGCGCTGTTCCGCGGCCGGGTCTTCCGGACCGGACTGGCCGTCAACGCCGCCTTCATGGCCTTCTTCGCCGGCTTCGTCTTCGTCATCAGCCTCACCGTGCAGACCGGCTTCGGCTACAGCCCGCTCCGCTCCGGCCTGGTCTTCACCCCCATGGCCGCCCTCGCCATGGTCTCCTCGCTGACCGGCAAGCGCCTGATCCCCCGGTACGGGCTCCGCGTCCCCGTCGTCGGCGGACTGATCACCGCCCTGAGCCTGCTGCTCACCGCCCTCGCCCTGCAGACCGACGGCGAACGGCATGCCCTCCCCTGGCTGCTGACCACCATGGGCCTGATGGGCATCGGCAACGGCCTCGTCCTGCCCTCCCTGATCGGCGCCCCGATGGCCGGCATCACCCCCCAGCGCGCCGGCACCGCCGCCGGCACCCTCTCCACCACCCAGCAGTTCGCCGCCGTCACCGGCGTCGCCGTCCTGGGCGGCACCTACTTCGCCGTCCTCGACCACCACACCCACGCCACCGCCGCGGCAGCCGCCACCTGGCTCGCCCTCGCCGCCGTCCTCGCCATGATCGCCCTCACCCTCCGCCTCTCCCGCGCCACCACCGCCCCCGCCCCCGCCCCCGCCGAAGCCTCTCCCGCCCGCACCGCCGTCCCGGCACCCGCTCGGGCGAACTGAGCGACCTCCGGCGCCAAAGGCCCCTTGGGCACACCGCAGTTGAGCCTCCACCCGGGCCCGACCCGCCCGCCCCGGCCGGGCCCCTCCCCGGCCCCGAAGACGACTAAGGGCGTCCTCCCCTCAGGGGAGAACGCCCAGGTCGGACAGCATTCGATCGGGTGGGGCACCAGGGGCTCGAACCCTGAACCTACGGATTAAAAGTCCGCAGCTCTGCCAATTGAGCTAGTACCCCGCGGCCCTTGGTCCCGGTGGTGCCTGGTGGGAGGGCCAGGGCGATCCTACCCGGTGGGGCCCCGGGCTCCGCCAGTGGATTGCGCGGGCGCGCCGGGGGTGTGCAGCGGCCCTTGAGGCGGGGTGTAGTGGGCGGCGCGGACGCGGCGGAGCCAGGCCTCGGCGGGGCGGGGGTCGGGAGCGGCCGGGAGGACGCCGGGACCGGCCAGCCGGTCGGCGGCGTCGGCCAGCAGGGATTCGGCGACGGCGGGGCGGTCGGCGATGCGTTCGCCGAGGTCGCGGATCCGTTCCGGGTCGGGCAGCCGGATCAGGTTGTGGCCGGTTTCGTGCAGGCGGACGGCCTGCTCGACCAGCCGGACCAGGTGCCGGGCGTGCTTGGCGGCCCGGCGGCGGGTGGCCGGGTCGGTGGTGTCGCGGGTCAGCAGCTTGCGGAACTGCTGGTCGGCGTACCCGAGGTAGGCCTTCCGCACGGCGGGGGCGCTGAGGAAGGCCGCCCGGATGCCGATCAGCTCCTCGCCGAGCGGAGTGCGGGTCTCGTACAGATGGTCCGGCAGCCAGACGAGTTCGGATGCGGTCGGGTTGCAGGTCAGCGCGAGCCGGCACCACTTGGCGGCCTCGTGCAGGGTGAGGTCGGGCCGGGTGCTGACGTGCGACTCGGCCGGGCGGTGCAGGCCGTGCAACTCCTCGGTGGGGGTGGCGAACAGGCCCAGCCGGTCGAGGTCGGAGCCGGCGTGGGCGAAGCCGTACGCGGTGGAGCCGACGATGCCGGAGAGCAGGACGGTGCCCGGAGTCTCCGCTGGGGACAGGGCTGCGGGCACGGGCGGTCTCCTCCCGGGAGGCGTACGGACGGGCTGCGGACAGGTACGGGGCATCTTCTCCGGAACAGGCCGCGCCGGGCGAGCGAATTCCGGTCCGGGGCCCGCCCGGCCGCCGATACTGGCCGCATGGAGCACGATCCCCACGTGGAAGCGGTGGCAGCCGTCGGCGTCGAGAAGCTGCGGGCCTGGTGGTCGCACCGGCAGTGGCTGGACCGCCCGCACAGCGGCGCGTCCGCCGCCGAGGTGCTGGCCGCCACCGGCTGGGCCCGCTCCGTGGGCGGCGCGGCGCCGTACCTGGGCCTGTTCGCCCGGGCCGGGATCCGCCGGGCGGCGGTGGACGCGGCGGTGGCCCGGCTCGAGGTGCACGAGCTACCGGCCGCGCGGGGCTGTACGTACGTGCTGCCGGCCGCCGACTTCGCGCTCGGCCTGGCCGCCGGCGCGGCCGCGCCGGCGGGTGAACTGGTCGCGGCGGAGAAGCACCTGGGGGTCGGCCGGGACGAGGTGGAGAAGCTCTGCCTGGCCATCGAGCGCGTCGTGTCCCCGGACGAGCCGCTGGACCCGACCACGATCCGGGAGTCGGTCGGCGACGCGGTCCGCCCGCTCGGCGACGCGGGCCGGAAGCGCGGCGTCGCCACCACCCTGCCGCTCGCCCTCGGGCTGATGCAGTCGCGCGGCCGGCTCCGCCGGGTGCCCGTCAACGGCCGTCTGGACCAGCAGCGTTACGGCTACGTCGGCTGGGACCAGCCGGTCGCGGGGGACGCCGTCGACCTCGCCCGCCGCTACTTCGCCTGGGCCGGCCCGGCCACCCTCAAGCACTTCCGCTGGTTCTCCGGCTTCACCGCCGCCACCGCCCGCCGGGCCGTCGCCGAGGCGGGCGTGGTGCCGCTCGCACCCGGCTCGGAGCTCCTGTTGCCACCCGAACTCGCCGAGGAGTTCGCCGAGTTCAGGGCACCCCGCACACCGCACTACACCCTGCTGGCCGGCATCGACGGCATCCACCTGCTGCACCGCGAGCTGTCCCGGCTGCTCGACCCCGCCGACGCCGCCCGCCCGCTGCCCGCCGGCCGGGCCGGCCGCGCCTTCGGCACCGAGGCCGACCCGCAGACCCACGTCGTGCTCGACCGCGGCCGGATCGTCGGGCTCTGGGAGTACGACACCGAGCGGACCGAGATCGTCCTGTTGCCCTTCGTCCCGCTCGACGACGCCCTGCGCGAGGCGGTGGCGCGCACCGAGGCGTTCGTCCGCGAGGAGCTCGGCGACGCCCGGGGTTTCAGCCTCGACTCGCCGAAGAGCCGGGCGCCGAAGATCGCGGCGCTGCGGGCGGCGGCGGGCGCGGCGGGCGTGGCCCGCCCAACGGCCGGGTAGCGTACGGATCATGTCGACCACCACCACCGACGGCGTCCTGCTCGTCACCGGCGCCGGCCGCGGCATCGGCGCCGCCACCGCCCTGCTGGCCTCCCGCCGCGGCTACCGGGTCTGCGTCAACTACCGTACGGACGAGACCTCGGCGGCCGCCGTGGTGGACGCCGTCCGGGCCGAGGGCGGCACCGCCCTCGCCGTCCGCGCCGACGTCAGCCGGACCGCCGAGGTGGAGCGGCTGTTCGCCACCGTGGACGCCGAACTCGGGCCGCTCACCGGCCTGGTGAACAACGCGGGCACACTGGAGAAGCAGTGCCGGCTGGAGGAGATCGACGAGGACCGGCTGAACCGGATCTGGGCCTCCAACATCACCGGCCCGTTCCTGTGCGCGGCCCAGGCCGTCCGTCGGATGTCCACCCGGTACGGCGGGCGCGGTGGCGCCATCGTCAACGTCTCCTCGGCCGCCTCCCGGATCGGCTCGCCGAACGAGTACGTCGACTACGCGGCCGCCAAGGGCGCGGTGGACTCGATGACCCGCGGCCTCGCGCTGGAGGTCGCCGCCGAGGGGATCCGGGTCAACGCGGTGCGGCCCGGGCTGATCCACACCGACATCCACGCGCTCGGCGGCGAGCCCGGGCGGGTCGACCGGGTCGCCCCGAACCTGCCGATGCGGCGCGGCGGGCAGCCGGAGGAGGTCGCCGAGGCGATCCTCTTCCTGCTCTCCCCGGCCGCCTCGTACACCACGGGGGCCTTCCTGGAGGTCTCGGGCGGCCGCTGACCGCCGTTCCCGGGCGGCTGACGACCACTGACACCCGTTCCCGGGCGGCTGACTATCCCCGAGGGCCGTTCCCGGGCGGGTCGGGGACCGATTTCGGACAGCGTCGACCCGCTACCGAACGGCCCCCTCCGGTTTCCTTCCGCACGTCTGCCCCCGCCCGTACGGTGGAGGCCATGACCGACGCCTTCATCGACATCCCCGGTGTGCGCAACTTCCGTGACGCGGGCGGCATCGGCGCCCTCCGCCGGGGCGTGCTCTACCGCTCCGGCTCCTTCCACGCGCTCACCGAGGAGGGCGCCCGGCGGCTCAAGGCCCTCGGTCTGCGGACGGTGATCGACCTGCGCAGCGCGTTCGAGCTGGAGATCTGGCCGGACCAGCGGCACGGCCTCGACCACGAGGCGTTCAACCTGCCGACACTGCCCGCCGACCGCGGCGGCGTCGACCGGCCCTGGCCGGAGGACCAGGCCGCCCTCTACCCCTTCATGGCCGAGACGGCCGGGCCCTCACTCGCCGCCGTCATGCGCCGCCTCGCCGCACCGGATTCGCTGGCCGTCGTGGTCCACTGCGCCGTCGGCAAGGACCGCACCGGCCTCACCATCGCCGTCCTGCAGTCCCTGCTGGGCGCCTCCGAGGCCGACATCACCGCCGACTTCCTGCTCTCCAACCTCGGCCTCGGCCTGGACAAGGGCCCCGTCCCGTACGTCGACGAGACCGGCGCCGAACGCCTCTCCCGGCCGGTCGGCGCCGAGCTCCTCGCCTCCTCCCTCGCCTGGATCCGCACCCACCACGGCACGATCCCCGCCTACCTGCGCCACCACGGCGCCACCGAGGCCGAACTGGACGCCGTCCGCGCCCACCTCTCGGCCTGAGCGGCGGCCGGGCCCACCGCTACCCCCGGCGCTCGAAGCGCCACCACTGGGTCGGCTCGTCGAGGTCCTCCCACTGGTGGACGACACCGTCCGGGCTCTCCGGCGCGGTCAGCGGCTTGCCGCTGATGAAGCTGGTGACGGTGTACGTCCCGGGGGCGTCCACGTGGGCTTCCAGCAGCCATTCCTGGGCGCCGAAGGCGTTGGCGCCCCACTGCTGGACGGGGACGCCGTTGTCCGGGGAGGCGCCGGTGACGTCGAGGCGCTTGCCGCTGGCGGCGTTCTCGACGTGGAAGAGCGCGCCGCCCGGGTGGACGGCGGTGAGGTGCCAGAGCTGGGCGTCGGTGCCGTCGTCCGCGCCCAGGACGATCCGGGCGCCGCTGCGCCGGGAGGCGTCGGCGACCTGCAGCAGCAGGCCGCTGCCGACGTTGCGGAGGAGGTAGCTGCCGTCGGTGATCGCGGAGTCGGTCGCGCTGTCTGTCACGGTCGAAGTCTGCCACCGGGCACCGACAGGCCTCGTGGCCGAAGTGGCCGCGCGGCGGGCGTTTCGACCGGACCGGCTCCGCCGCCTATGCTGCGGCGAATGTCCACCGAGCAGATACCGTCGCACCGTCAGCAGCCCGCGTTCCTCGACGCCGTGGCCGAACTGGAGGCGGTGGTCGCCGCCGGGGACGACGAGCGTTTCGGCTCCACCCTCGGCCTGGTCGGCGGCCTGTTCGGCTCGGCCGACCCGGAGGAGCGGGCGGCGGCCGGCCCCCGGCTGGCCGCGCTCCTGCCGGACGCCCCGCCGTTCCCCCGTTCCCACCTGGCGATGGTGGTGGGTGCCTGCGTCGAGTACGGCGCCGACCCGGTCGCCTGTGCCGGCCCGGTGCTGGCCGGCCTGCGCGGGGCGCTGACCGGGGTGGAGCTGCTGGTGCGGCGCTGGGCCGAGACCGGCGGCGGCCCGCTGCCGGACCCGGAGGAGGACGATCCGGCCGCGGCCCACGAGCGGATCGCCGACCCGGCGCTGCTGGACGAGTGGCACGCGCACCTGGCCGTGGTCGGCTGGTGGACGCTGCACCTGTGGCAGCAGGCGTCCTGGGCGGTCTACTCGCACGCCCCGGTCCGGGCCGAGGCCCACGCCTCGGGGGTGACCGAGGCGCTCGTGGAACTGTTCGGCCGGTACGGGGGCGAGCAGCACGACCTCAGGGGCCTGGGCCACCTGGCGCTGATGCTGGACGACGAGCCGCTGCTGGTGCTCGACCGTCCGACCGGCACCGGCTACCTGCTGCGGATGAGCGGCCTGAGCGACACTTTCCAGCTGCACACCCTGCTCGCCGATGTGCTGATCGGCGGCGGCCACCTGCCCGGCGCCCCGCAGGACCCGGAGGTGGCGGCGCTGGCCCGGACGGCCTTCCTGGACGGCCGCCGGGTGACCGCGACCGGCGCCTTCAACCTGGTCGCCCCGGACGGCTCCTGGCTCTGGAACGAGGGCACCCCGAGCGACATCCCGGTGCTGGACGGCCTGCGCACCCTGGTGCTGGAGCCGCTTCCGTACGAGCGCAGCTGGTCGGCCGGGCGGTTCATCCAGGAGGTCCCGGGCGACCTGCGGCTGGAGCGGGTGCTCGACCCGGCGGAGGCGGCGCACAAGCTGGCCCGTACGGTCCCGGGGCAGTCCCCCGCGGAGGCCTTCCGGTAGCGGGCGTACCGACGAGCCGCAGGCCCCGGAGGTTCGCCGGCCCGGTCGGGTTAGGGTCGGAATCCGACACAGCCCCGAGGAGTGGAGTCGACGATGGCGAAGGTCCCGAACGTGCTCGCGGCCGCCGCGCCCGCCGCGCTGACCGCGGCGAGCGGTCTGGTCGGTGGTTACGGCGTCGCCCGCTGGACCGGCCGGCGCGAACTGGGCGGCGCGGTGCTGGCGGTGGCCGGCGCCGGGGCGGCCGCGCAGTGGCGCCGGAGCTCGGGCCCGGGCGCCGCGGCGGCGCTGACCGGCCTGTACGTGTCGGCCTTCGGCGGCTCGCACCCGCTGGCGAAGAAGATCGGCGCCTGGCCGTCCGTCTTCGCCGTCACCGGTGTGGTCGTGGCGGCCTCCACGGCCGCGACGGCGCTGTCCGCCCGCAAGCGGTAGCCGGCCCGCGGTAGCCGGCCCGCGGTAACCGGCGGCCCGCGGTAACCGGCGGCCCGCCGAACGGGACGGCCCGCCGCTCCCGCTACTGCTCCCCCTTGCCGAACCGGGCCTCGAAGGCGGCCCGGTTCGCCGAGACCGGCGAGCGGTCCCAGACCGCGAACACCACCCGGTCGAAGGCCGCCCCGTACCGGGCCAGCGCGGCCTCGAAGGCCTCGGCGACCTGGGCCGGGTCGTTGCCGAACACCCCGCAGCCCCAGGCGCCGAGCACCAGCGCGCGCACCTCGTGCCGGGCCGCCGCCGCGAGCACCCGGACGGCCCGCTCGGCGAGCACGCCCCGCACGTCCGTACCGGGCGAACGCCGTTCCAGCTGCCCGGCGTTGGGCGCGGGCGAGGTCAGGAAGGTGACCGGGTACGGCTGCGCCAGCAGGTCTCCGCGCCGGTCCCGGATGACCGGCACGTCGGGCGAGACGATCACCCGGTGGCTGTACCGGAGGTCGGTGGAGGCCCGGTGCGCCTCGTAGTAGTCCGGCGCCTCCAGCAGGCAGCTGTACAGCAGCGCGCTGCGGCACACGTCCTCCTCCTGGGCGCGGGCCCCGCGCAGGTACCCGCCGCCGGGGTTGCGCGCGGAGGCGAAGTTCAGCACCCCGACCGGGCCGCCCCCGGCCTCGACCAGCCGCCGGGCGGCCTCGATGCTCCCCTCGGCCGTCACCTCGACGCTGCCGCGCGGCCCCGGGCCCGGCTCGCCCGCCGCCACCAGCGCGTCCAGCGCCTGCGGTGTGTACGACACCGTGCCGGCCTGCGCCGCCGTCAACTGCTTCCCCACCCGCACGGGTTCGCCGCCGGCCGTCCGGTAGTCCCCCCGCTCGGCGATCTCCTCGTTCACCCGTGCCACGTCCTGCAGTCTGCTGCTCATGCTCCGGACGCTACGGGACTACCGCGTCCGCGCGCCACAGGTTATTCTCACTTCCAGAACAACACCTCGGGGGGAGCATGACGAGGTGTCGGGGGGTATCGGGGGAACGCGAAGGGCCCGCTCCGGGGGACGGAGCGGGCCCTTCGTACGTTCAGCCGGGCGGGCGGTCGACTACCGCCCGTACGACGTCAGTTCTTCCAGCGCGGCTTGCGGTCGTCGCGGTTGAAACCGCCGCGGTCGGCGCCACGGTCGCGGTCGCCGAAGCCACCACGGTCACGGTTGAAGCCACCGCGGTCGGCCTGCGGACGGCCGCCGGAGCGGTGGTCGTCGCGGCGGGCGAACGGACGGCTGCTGCTGCTGCCGCCACGCTCGTCACGGCCGAAGGCCGGACGGTCACCGAAGGAACGGGCCGGACGGTCACCGAAGGAACGGCCGCCGCGGTCGTCGCCACGGTCGCGGTTGAAGCCGCCGCGGTCGCCACCGCGGTCACGGTCGCCGAAGCCACCGGAGCGACGGTCGTCGCGGTCGCGGCCGCCGAAGCCGCCACGCTCGCCACCACGGTCACGGTTGAAGCCACCGCGGTCGCCACCACGGTCACGGTCGCCGAAGCCACCGGAGCGACGGTCGTCACGGCCGCCGAAGCCACCGGAGCGACGGTCGTCGCCACGGTCGCGGTTGAAGCCGCCGCGGTCGCCGCCACGGTCACGGTCGCCGAAGCCACCGGAGCGACGGTCGTCACGGTCGCGGCCGCCGAAGCCGCCACGCTCGCCACCACGGTCACGGTTGAAGCCACCGGAGCGACGGTCGTCGCCACGGTCACGGTCCCGGTCGCGGTCACGACCGAAGGCCGGACGCTCGCTGCGCGCCTCGCGGTACGCCGGGGCGCGGTCCTCGGTCTTCGGCGCGGAGGCGCGGTCCTCGGCCTTCGGCGCGGAAGCGGGGGCCTCGGCGGCGGCCGGAGCGGCAGCGGCCTCGGTCGGCTCGCCGGTCTCGTCGGCGGCCGGCTCCTCGTCCTCGATGCCCAGGTCGGCCCGCTCGCGCGCCGCACGGGCGGCCAGGCGGTCGGCCTCCTCGCGCAGCTCGGTGGCGCGACGCTGCGCGCGCTCCAGCTGGCGGGTCATGTCGGCGATCTCGCGCTCGGCGGCACCGGCGATGTTGGCGGCGCTCTCCGCCTGGACCTCGGTCAGCGAACGGGCGCCGGTGATCCGGGCGACCTCCGCGTCGAAGGCGTGGTCCAGGATGTGGCGGCTGGCGTCGACGCCCGCGTCCTCCATCAGGCGGAAGATGCCGCGACGCTGGTGCGGCAGCACCAGGGTGACGACGGCGCCGGAGCGGCCGGCCCGCGCGGTGCGGCCGGAGCGGTGCAGGTAGTCCTTGTGGTCGCCGGCCGGGTCCACGTTCAGGACCAGGTCGATGCCGTCGACGTGGATGCCGCGGGCGGCGACGTCGGTGGCGACGACGACGTTGACGTAGCCGTCCTTGAAGTCGCCGAGGACACGGGTACGGGCGCCCTGGGTCATGCCACCGTGCAGCGCGTCGGCCTTCACACCGGCCTCGATCAGCTGCTCGGCGACCCGGTCGGCGCCCATCTGGGTGCGGACGAAGATGATCGTGCGGCCCTTGCGGGCGGCGATCGCGTTGGTGATCGGCGCCTTGTCCTTGGGCTTCACCACGAGGATGTGGTGGGTCATGGTCGTGACGGCGCCGGCCGAGGGGTCGACCTCGTGGGTGACCGGGTTCTTCAGGTAGCGCTTGACCAGGGTGTCGATCTCGTTCTCCAGGGTGGCGGAGAACAGCAGGCGCTGGCCGCCGGCCGGCACCTGGTCGAGGATCTCGGTGACCTCGGGCAGGAAGCCCATGTCCGCCATCTGGTCGGCCTCGTCGAGCACGACGGTCTGGACGTCGGCGAGCTTGGCACTGCCGCGGTTCAGCAGGTCCCGCAGGCGGCCCGGGGTGGCGACCAGGACGTCGACGCCGCGCTCCAGCGCGTAGATCTGGTTCGACATCGAGGTACCGCCGCAGACGACCTTGAGCTTGAGGCCGAGCACCGAGCCGAACGGCTCCAGGGCGTCGGCCACCTGCATGGCGAGCTCGCGGGTCGGGACCAGGATCAGGCCGCGCGGGTGCTTGGGCTTGGTGCGCTCGCCGTCGGCGAGGCGGGTCAGCAGCGGCAGGCCGAAGCTGAGGGTCTTGCCGGAGCCGGTACGACCACGGCCCAGCACGTCCTTGCCGGCCAGGGCGTCCGGGATGGTCGCGGCCTGGATCGGGAACGGGGTGGTGACGCCGCGCTTGGCGAGGGCGCGCACGACGTCGTCGTGCAGGCCCAGGTCGCCGAAGGTGAGGGTCGGCTCGGCGGCCGCCTCCTCGGTGGCCTCCACGGCCTCGGCGATCACCTCGTCCGCGGCGGTGTCGATGGTGTCGATGGTGTCGGTGACATCGGCGGCGGCCTCGTTCGCGGGCATGGCGAAGCGGGCGTCGTCAACGAGAGACATGCAAAACCTTCCGGAAGTGGCACGCGCCAAAGTCCGGGGTTCTGTTTCACAACCGCCTCTATGCGGTCAGCCACGGATCGCCGGAACGCGCCAAGGGCGCCAGATGAATTAGGGCGCCAGTCAAATGAATCAAACGAACGATCTACCACCATAGAGGACCCGGGGGGGCGGAGGCAAATGCCCTGGTTGATCCCCCAGTGCCCACCCCCGGCGCCCACCGCTAGTGCCCGGCGGCGCGCGGGCTCGGCGCCGGGGAACCGGAGCTGCCCGACGAGGGTTCCGGGCCCGGCGGGACGGTCGCGGCGGGCGAGGTGTGCTCGGGCTCGGGGGTGCTCGACGGGCGGCTGCTCGGGGTGGCCGAGGGGGAGCCCGCCGAACCGCCGGAGCGGGGCTCGCCGGTGCCGCCCGTCCCGCCGGAGCCCGTCGTGCCGCCGGAGCCGGTCGACGCGCCGCCGCCGGGGTGCGGCGCCGGGCTGGTGTCCACCGCGCCCGCCGAACCACCACCGGGCGCACCCGCCGGAGCCCCCGGCACCGGGACCACTCCGGTCACCGTGCCACTCGCCCCGGGCGCCACCTCGCCCGGCGTCGAAGCCGTGGCCCCGCCCGGCGCGTTCTCGGCCTGCGGGCCCCCCGGCCGCTCCGGGCGCCCCGACACACCGCCCGGGTGCCCGGCCCCCGGCGAGGCCGACGGCCCGCCCGTCGCCCCCGGCCGGGCCGCAGCACCGGCCTGCCCGACCGGCGCCACCCCGCCGTGCTTCTCCTCCGCCGCCGGGCCCACCGACATGCACCCGGTCAGCCCCATTCCGGCCACCGTCAGCACCGCCGCCGCCCGCACCGCCCGTGAGCGCAGCACCGCCGTGTTCCGCACCCGCACCGCCCGCACCGCCCGCGCCGCTCGCACTGCCCGAACCGCTCGTCCTGCCCGAACCGCCCGCACCGAAGCCACCGAGGTCCCTCTCTACCGCCCCACCCGGGCCGCCCACTCACGCGCGGCCGCTTTCGGTGCCCAACGCGCGCCCGGCCCGGCGGGACACGGGCAGGGCGGCAGTTCGCCCCCGGTCTCCCGCCGAGGGCGCCGCCTCAGCCCCGGAGTTTCAGCCCCGGAGCATCCGCCCCGAAGCCTCAGCCCCGAAACCTCAGCCCCAGAGCGCCGAGGCCAGCTCCGCCCCGGCGTACACCGCGGCCAGCCCGGCCACCACGCTGCCGGCCACGTTCGCCAGCGCGAACCGCCCGGCACCGGTCTCGGCCAGCCGCAGCGTCTCGTACGAGAAGGTCGAATACGTGGTCAGCGCACCGCACAGGCCCGTCCCCAGCAGCAGCTGGACCCGCGAGGACGCCGCACCCGCCGCCACCGCGCCGGTCACCGTCCCGAGGATCAGGCAGCCGACCACGTTCACCGTGAAGGTCCCCCACGGAAACACCGAGTCGTGCCGGGACTGCACCGCCCGGTCGGTCAGATACCGCATCGGCGCGCCGACCACCGCGCCCGCCACCACCAGCAGCCAGTTCACCCCGCCGACTCCCCCCGACCCGACCCCTCGCCCGACCCCCGGTCCGAACCCTCGCCCGAGCCGCCACCCGCGCCGTCACCCGAACGCCCGTCCGGGCCGCGCCCGGTGTAGGTCACGACCTCGCACCGGTCCAGCAGCACCAGGCCCTCCGCCACCAGTCCGTCCAGCTGCGGCAGGAACGCCCGCACCCGCTCCTCCTCGTCCACGATCACCACCGCCACCGGCAGGTCCTCGCTCAGCGACAGCAGCCGCGTGGTGTGCACCAGCGACGACGCCCCGAACCCCTCGATCCCCCGGAACACGCTCGCCCCGGCCAGCCCGGCCGCCCGCGCCCGGTGCACGATCTCGCTGTACAGCGGGCGGTGGTGCCACCGGTCGCTCTCGCCGACCAGCACCGTCAGCCGCAGCGCCGGCCCGCCCAGCCGGGTCACCGCGCGCCCCCGCCGGTCGCGGCGCCGCCCCGCACGGCTCCGCGGCGCACCGCGCGGTGGATCAGACGCCGGGTCAGCCCGGCCGCCGCCCACACCGCGACCAGCGCGCCCAGCAGCGTCAGCCCCAGGTACGCCAACCCCGGCCCGAGCCGGCCCGCCTCCAGCAGCCGCCGGACGTCCACCGCGTACGTCGAGAAGGTGGTGAACCCGCCCAGCACGCCGGTGCCGAAGAACGGCCGCACCAGCGGATGCGCCTGGCGCCCCTCGGTGATCACCACCAGGAACACCCCGATCACCGCGCAGCCGACCACGTTGACCAGCAGCGTCATCCACGGGAAGGCCGTCGGCCCGGTCTGCCAGCCGAGCCCCGCCGCGTACCGGGCCACCGCCCCGATCGCCCCGCCGGCCGCGACCGCCGCCACGGCGGGCCCCTGCCCGCGCAACACCGGCGGCCGGTTCGGCACCCGGGCCGCGACCGGCGGCGGCGTCCGGGGCGGACCGTCCACCGTGCCGTCCAACGCGCCCTCCGAGGTCGTCATAGCCCCATCAAACACCGGCCTCCGCCACCTGGCACACCGTCACCCCAGACCCGACAATGATCCGGTGGAGATGACCCGGGAAGAGTTCGAGACGCTGGTCAGCGATGCGCTCGACCAGATCCCCCCGCAGCTCGCGGCCATGATGGACAACGTCGCGATCTTCGTCGAGGACGAACCCGACCCGAGCGACCCCGAACTCCTCGGCCTCTACGAAGGCACCCCGCTCACCGAACGCGGCGAGTGGTACGCCGGCGTCCTGCCCGACCGCATCCTGATCTACCGCGGCCCCACCCTCCGCCACTGCGAGACCCGCGAGCAGGTGGTCGAGGAGGTCCGCACCACCGTGATCCACGAGGTCGCCCACCACTTCGGTTTCGACGACCACGAACTCGACGAGCTCGGCTGGTCCTGACCCCCTCCGCAGCCCCGCCCCGCCTCCGCTCCACCGGCCGGCCGAAACCCGTTTTGGCGTTCCGCCCGACATCCCATATGCTTCTCGACGTCCCCGAACGCTGGAAACAGCGGGACAGGCCGCAAGCCCTCATCGTCTAGTGGCCCAGGACGCCGCCCTTTCAAGGCGGTAGCACGGGTTCGAATCCCGTTGGGGGCACGCAGTACCGTAGTAAAGTGCAGTGCCGCAAGACCTTAGTGGTTCGCCACTACCAGGTCCCGTGGAGCAGTTGGTTAGCTCGCCACCCTGTCAAGGTGGAGGTCGCGGGTTCAAGTCCCGTCGGGATCGCTCGTCTCGCAAGAGACGGTGCAGTACGGCCAGGTAGCTCAGTTGGTACGAGCGTCCGCCTGAAAAGCGGAAGGTCGCCGGTTCGACCCCGGCCCTGGCCACATAGCCTGACCAGGCACGATGCCCTCGAAGCAGATCGCTTCGGGGGCATTTTCGTGTTGTTTGACGCCAACGGCGCAGCGGACGGTCACTCCCCTCACCAGGCCAGTGAGTACGTGACGTACTTGACGTACTTCCACCGGAGGGCGACCCTGGCCCTCGGACGAGGAGGCTTCCCATGACAGCGGTCCACTATGAGAGCTATACCGAAGCCCGAGCACATCTGAAGGACCTGCTGGACGCGGCGGGGCAAGGCCGGGTCGCGACCGTTCGCCGAGACACCGGGTACGCGGCCGTGGTCGACGCGGGGCGGCTGCGCCACGCTCTCACTCTGCTGTGCCCTTCCAAGGCCGAGGTGGTCGCCGAGGGCGGCGGCTGGTCGGTGTTCTTCCCCGGCCTGCCGGTCGCCGCGGACGGCGGCACATTCGATGAGGCCATCGACGAGATGGTCGACGCGCTGCGCGAGTATGCGGAGGACTGGCAGGACCGTCTCCTGAACGCGCCGAATCACCGCGGCAATTGGGGCCTGGTCCAGCTCATCGGCCTCAGCGACGACACCCAGCTCCGCGACTGGCTACTCGGAGCCGCGAAGTGACCTGGCCTCAGCCGACACGCGAACGACACGAGCAGTTCTGCAAGATCGAAGGCTGGGGCCGCGTACGGGACGCCCGTGGCCGCGCCGGCACCCATCACGTGACCTACGAACTCGGGCTTGCCGACGGGCGCGTCCTGCGCACCCGAGTGTCTCATCCGGTGGACCGCACCGCGTACGGCGCCGGTATGTGGGCACACATCCTCCGCGACCAGTTGGATGT
Source organism: Kitasatospora sp. NPDC034023 (assembly GCF_055575795.1). NCBI lineage: Bacteria > Bacillati > Actinomycetota > Actinomycetes > Kitasatosporales > Streptomycetaceae > Kitasatospora > Kitasatospora sp. NPDC034023. The sequence goes on along the minus strand of NZ_JBVIRY010000014.1, from coordinate 94,850 downwards.
GACGGAGGACGTGTTCTGGCCCTGTGTCCTGGAAGGCACGCCTCCCGGTCGAGGCGCGCCTGAGCCACCACGCGAGACACTTCCCGCAGATCTGGTCCACCTGCTGATCAGCCGCGCCGGACTCACCGAGGACCAGGTCGCCGAGCTGGACAAGGCCCAGGCGATCGCGCGACTCCAGCAGTTCTGGACCGAGGGCCACTGACACACTGCCCTCGCTGCCGGTTCAACGCGCCCGGCGTGCCGAGCTCCCACCTCGGGTCTGGGAGCTCCGAAGCGACTTCACCGCCACGGCACGACGCACATCGCCCTGCCCGAGGGCTTCGGGCGATCCCCTGGTCAGCGGTCGGCCAGCAGCGCGCTCGCCAGCGCCGATGCGGTGCTCGGCCCCTTGCCGTGGCGCGGTCGTGCTCCGGACAGTGACGGCATGCGCTTGGGACCGCGTTCCTGGCGGGCCCTCTCGATGACCGTAGTCCCGGTCTCCGCCTCCAGCACGGGGGCGTAGCCGGCGGCACGAAGCGCAGTAAGGGTCGCTTCCGGCTCGGCCGTGCTGATCAGCACGGTCGGTGCGATCCGGCGCAAACCGAGCTTGGAGAGCGCACGGGCCGCGGCGAGCTCCGACACCAGTGCCTCGTCGTCGGAGCGGATGCAGCAGGCGGAGCGCACCACTCGCATCCGGCCGTGGGTCCGCGCGGTGTCCTTGATCAGGTACTCCAGGGGCTGCGGAAGCGGCCGCCCGCCCGCGGAGACGTCGGCCAGCCGAGCCAGCAGGTCGGCGGCGTCCAGTCCGGAGTCCAGCGCCCGGCGGACCGCCGCCGGGGTGATCCGCCACACCACGGCATGGCCCTCCGACTCCCGGTCCGCACAGGCGGCCAGCAGGTCGGTCAGCTCTGGTGCGGCAGCTCCGGCGACCACGGCCGTAAGGTCCGCCTGGAACCGGGCAGTGGTCTGCGGCGCGGGCAGCAGCGCGTCCAGGGCAGTGGACAACTGCCGGACCGCCTCGTCCAGAGCAGGACGGTCGTGCAGCGCCGGCCCCGCGCCAGGAACGGCGGGGAAGTGGCGGTGCGCCCCCGCCCTCAGGAGCCCGAGCACGGCGTGCCCGAGCGGGGTCAGCGCTCCGTGGGCGACGACCCCGAGCAGCTCCGCCTCGGCCAGGGTCGCCTCGACCCGCTCAGCCTCCCACGGCCCTTGGGCGAGGGCGGTCGGGCGGAACCAGGCCGCCGTGGCGCTGAGGCCGGCGAGAGCGGTCGCCCGCGCGCGGGCGGACTTGCCGGTGGGGACTCCGCGCCCGGCCGGGAGGGTGGCCAGAGCCTCCAGCACGGCGTGGCGCAGATCGACGGCCTCGCCGTCCTCCGGCGTGACCAGCGCGACCGGGGTGTCGTTCTCGTCCGGCCAGTGGCTGAATACCTCGGGCACCACCGCCCAGGTGGCGACGAGCGGCAGCAGCCGTTGAGCCGGTGGGGCCGCCAACCACTCGTCGTACCGCTCGGTGGGCAGCATCCGGGCAGGTGGCGGGGATTCCGGCCGACGCGCGCGGCCCCGTCCTCTTGCCGGGGCCTCCGGTTCCGCGGCGCAAGGGGTGATCAGGTCCGCGTTGTTCGCCAGGTCGAGCCACAGCCGGGCCCGTTCCTCCGACATGCCGACCGCCTTCGCCAGCCGACGGGTGTCCCGGACTGCGATTCCGCCCGCCTTACGCACGGCGAGTGGCTGCGCGGCAACCTGACGAAGCATCAGCTCGACCCGGGAGGCCGCCTCGGCCAAGGCCGCCTGCGCCTGGCTCTCGACTGCACCACCTGGGATCTCCACCGTGCCCTCGACCGGGGGCGGGGCAGACTGGTAGCTCGGCGCGCGATCGTGGTCGCGCAACGCGTCGGCCACCTCGCGCGGCAGTTCCGCCAGGTCCTCATCCACCGGAAGGACCAGGCCGCGGGCGGCCAGCCAGTCCGTGCCGGGATCTCCCGAGCCGCCTTCCCGGAAGGTGAACTTGCCTCCGGAGCCCGGGTAGAAGCCGCCGTACCGGGAGACGAAGCAGTGCGTACGCAGCAGTGGCGGGCCCGGGACCAGTTTGTTTAGCAGGTCCAAGGCCGCGGGCGGCGCCTCGGCGGCCATGGCGCGCACGCGCTTCGCGTCCCTGAGCACGTCCACGATCTGCCGCTGCGCCTCGTCCCGAGTCCGCGCCTTCGCGAGCCCCAGCCCCTGCGCGATGCGGTGGATCTCCGGAGCGTTGAAGGCCTCGGTGAGCAGTTGTTCGGCGGGCCGGCCGTAACTGTCGCCTTCACCCGCCTGGCGGTGGACCAGGATCGGAACGATGACCCTGCTTCCGGACGAGGGCAGTACCAGCGCCCGCTCGGTCAGCCGGGACAGCGCGGCCCCGGCCGCAGACCGGCCCCCGCCGTCGAGTTGCAGGAATCGGAAGAGCTGGTCCCGGGGCACGGACCGGTCGGCCGGGTCGACCGCAGGCGCGTCGAGCCGTGGTGAACGGCCGCCGTAGCCCATGAACAGGTGATGAGCGGGCGGGAGGGCCGGTAGCGGACCGTGCAACCGTTCGGCCAGGGTCGCCACAGCGACCAGCAGTTGAAGATCCCCGAGGTTGATCTCGCTCAGCCCCAGGGCCGTCGAGGCATCCGTCAGGAGGTGGCCGGCCAGGTCGGTCAGGCTCGCCACCCTTGCCGCGTAGGGCAGTTCGCGCTGCTCCAGCAGTTCGGTCAGCTGCGAAGGAGTACGGTCGGCCAGCCAGATCGCGAGACTTCGTGCTGCTTTCACCGCGCCAAGCGTAGTGAATCGCCAGCGGGGATGGGGCCAGAGGTTTGAACCAGGGACCTTCCACCGTCGCTTGACGCCGACGCGAACCGAAGTGGGCTAGGGCATCCGTTGACGCCCTCTCCCCCGGCCTTCGGCCGGGAGGTACCCCGAGGTGCCCCCGGCGGACGGTGGCCCCTCGGCGAAGTGCCTGGCGTCAACCACGGAGAGCCCGGTGGTCGAGTCGGCGCAGCAGGCCGGGCAGGTGCCGGTACTCCTCGCGGAGCCATCCTCGTCTTTGACTCAACGCTGCCAACCCCGCTTCACGCCGCGTCGGCGCGCCGACGCGGCACGAAGCGCATCGTCGTCCTTCCGTCCAGCGGGGCCAGCTGGATGTCGAGGTCCGCCTCCAGCGCTTCGGCGAGCCGTGCCAGGAGGGGGAGGGTGGGGGTGGTTTCCCCCAGTTCCACGCGGGAGATGCCGGGCTGCGTCATGCCGGCCCGCCGGGCGAGTTCGGCCTGGGAGATTCCCAGTTGCCTTCGTCTCTCGCGTAGAGCGGCCGACAGCTGCTGCCCGTAGTCCATGGCTTCCCCTCAGGCAGCGCGAGCAGCGAAGCTGACTGCCGTGCCCGAGGTCGCCAGGTGGACGTCCACGGACACCTCCAGAGCCGCGGCAATCCGGAGCAGCAACTCGGAGGTGACCGGGAGGACTCCCCCAACCTCGAGGTGTTCCACCTCGTCGGCGGTGACACCGAGGCGAATCGCCAGCTCATCCTCGTTCAGGCCCAGCTGGGTGCGCCGGTCGTAGACCAGCTGACCGAGTGCCATGGCCAGACGGATCTGCTCTCGCTCGGCGACGATTGCGGGGGGCTCGAACTCCCCGTGCAGCGCGCGCTTGTCCCTAGCCAGCTGCCAGCGTGCGTGGTTCACCGCTCCTCCTCCGCCGTGCACGGTCGCGGCAGCCGGTTCGCCGCGCATGCGGCGCAGGAGTTCGGCTCCCAGCTGAGGCTCGTCCCCCAGCGCGAGGCGCAACAGGAGGTCGTCCTTCTCCTTCTCGGGAAGCGCGGCGATCAGCGGCGCCAGCTCCTTCTTCCCGGGCCTCTTCCGAGGTGCGGGGGCCGGCGGGCTGGCCTGGGCGGCGACCGCCAGCAGGTCGGCGTCGACGCGCAGGAAGTCCGCGAGCGCTCGCTGCGGGGCGGTGAGCCGGTCGAGCCCGGCCGGGACCGGGGGCTCGACCGCTTCCCGGTAGGCCTCCTCGTCGTCCTCCTGGAGCGCCCAGGCGCCGATGGCGGACAGCCATGCGAGGTACAGGGCACGGTGGTCCCCGGCGGCCAGCTCGGCCCGCACCCCGGCGATGGCACCCAGTGAGTCCTCGGCGCCCTCGTCCCAGTCTCCGCTCTCGTCCTCGCTGCGCAGGTCCAGGACGAGGTGGGTCTTGGTCGTCCATGCCTCGACGCACTCGTCGAAGCAGTACGGCTCCACCGCCCGCAGCGGGAGCTGCCCCTTGGGCAGGCGCAGGATCACCTGATGGGTGCCCCAGTTGGTCAGGTAGAGGTGGGCGTCGTAGTACTGCTCCACCATCCGCCGAGGATCGCCGCGGAAGTTGCCCCACTGATATTCGTTGGTGAAGCTGGTCGCGGTGATCCGGGCCCGGGTGGACAGCGACCGCAGTTGCCCCTGCTCGTCGCTGGTCAGCGGCCGGTCGATCGCCAGGAACTCGTAGTACTGGTACTCGCTCATCGCGGCGACCCTAGCGGGAATGCCGGTCGTCGCTCTTCTGGAGACCGGCGACGCCATCGACCCGGCCATCGGTGACAGGACATTCAAGACCAAGTCCAGCCAGGAGCTGTACCACCTGAACCTGCTGGTCGAATGGGCCAAGGCGGCCCGGCTGCTGCGGGTCCCCGGCGGCCGCCTGGTGCCCGTCAAGAAGAACGCGCGCGTGCTGGAGGACCCCGAACGCCTCCTCGACGCGCTGTTCGAGGCCGTTCCGCGCATCGGCGAGGCGGTACTCCCCTTCGGCTGGCTCGGCTCGATGCTCTCTGAGGAATACCCCGCCGGGCTGCGGGCGGTGCTGACGAGCCTCTACGCTGCGGACCTCCCGGTGCCGGAGCAGAAGCTGCGGACTGCGGTGTGTGACTACGGTTGACGCCAACGCTGACGCCAACCGCCCCGAACGATGGCGTCCGACGGCAGCCTTCCGCGGACGAGAGAATCACCCAAACTTGGGCATCTCGACGCCCCGGCTTGGCCTGAAAAGCGGAAGGTCGCCGGTTCGACCCCGGCCCTGGCCACAACCGGGAAGCCCCCGTAGCGAATTCGCTACGGGGGCTTCGTCGTTCCGCAGGCCCGGCCACGGGCTGCTACCCGGCGAGAACACCGATCTGATCCCGCCCGACGTCGGCCCTTCTCCAGCAGGCCGGACGCCACCCGCCACCACCGGCGCGAGGACATCGGCTTCGGGGAGACGCTGCGCGTCCCGGACCCCTTCGGCTTCGAGCCGGCCACCGACGGCCTGCTGCCGTACCGGCCCCGCGCCGCCCGAGATCCCCCCGCAGGGGGAGGGGGAACCACCGGCGGGACGATCCGTCGGGGTGGGGCGGGGCGGGACCGTGGGGGCATGGAGACGACGAGGGACACGGGCTGGAACCGGGTGGCGGCGGGGGCCGGGTACGTGGCGGCGGGCTGGGCGGTGGCCTTCGCGCTGGTGCACGTGTACTGGCTGGCCGACGGGCGGCTCGGGCTGCCGGAGGGCCGCTCGGTGTGGAGCAGCACGCCGCTGCTGGTGATCGACGTGATCGCGATCCCGCTGTGCGCGGTGGCTGCGGCGGTGGCGCTGGCGCCGGTGCGGCGGTGGGGCGGGCGGGTGCCGGCGCGGCTGCTGACCGGTGCGCTGTGGGGCACCACCGCGCTGCTGGTGGAGCACGCCGCGCCGTCCGTGCCCGACTGGATCGCCCTGGCCGTCGGCAGCCGGTCGGGCGCCGAGCTGGACGCGATGGCCCGGTTCGCGACCTTCGGCTACGAGCCGTTCTTCCTGGCCGGCGGCCTCCTCTTCGCCCTCACCTCGCTCGGCCGACGGGCATCCCGCCGGTCAGCCGCGCGGTCAGCCGCGCGGTGAGCCGGTCGGCGGTGGTGGCGAGCCAGTCCGGCAGGGCGGGGCCGAGCAGGTGGTTGCCGTCCGGGACGAGGAGCAGCTCGGCGTCGGGGGCGTGCTCGGCCAGGGCGGTGGCGGTGGTGACGCCCGGGATCCGGTCCTCGCCGCCCTCGACGACCAGCAGCGGCAAGGCACCCCGCCCCGCTCGACGTGCCCGGCGAGGACCTCGGGGATCCGGCTCAGCCGCTTCGGGTGGAACCCGGTGGTGTTGCCCATCGGTCGGCACCTCTCCGACCCTTGACGGCACATCAGGTCGATCGGGGCCACTGTGCCGCACGGCACCGACAATTCGGACGAGGCGGGCGGTCCGGGACGGCGGAGGGCGGCTCAGGACGTGCGGAACCAGTTGTCGTCGGTGCCGAGGACCGTGCCGTCGGCGGCGTAGAGGGTGAAGGTCCTGGCGTCCGAGCCCGGCTTCTTCGGGATGGCGAACCAGCGGGTCGTGGAGTCGCCGACGGCGACCGGCACCGCCTCGGTGGAGCCGCCGGTCTGCCAGGTGACCACGACCTTCGCGACCTCGGGCGTGACTCCGGCGACCACCACCAGCGAGGCGCCCAGCTCCCCGCCCTTGGCGCCGAGCATCGCCCCGCCGCCGGAGAAGTAGTCGCCGGGGACGGACTTCGCGCCCGGCTTCGCCGGCACGACGGTCTGGTGCACGGTGTCGTCCACCTGCCGCCGGCCGTCGAGGGTGAGGTAGAGGTTCACCTCGTCCAGGTCGGCCCGCCAGTGGCGGTCGACCTCGCCGTTCGTCATCTTCGGCAGCTGTGGGATGGCGGTGTGCCGGTCCTCCCAGCGCAGTTCCTCCTGCCGGTAGGCGTCCTCCTTGGTGGGGGCAGCCGGCCACAGGGCGGCCCAGGCCTGCCAGGTGTGGCCGTTGGCGGTGCCTTCGCCGACCTTGACCCGGATCGGGGTGAACGGGTCCCGCGCGGGCTCGGTGGGGGTGGCCGCCGCGGAAGCCGGGGCCGAGCCGGACGCCGAGGCCGCCACCGCCACGGAGGAGACCGCCTGCCGGCCGCGCTCGCCGAGCACCGCCCCGCCGCCGACGACCGCCGCGACCAGCACCGCGGCCGCGCCGGCGGTCAGCAGCCGCCGGCGGCGCAGCCGGCGCCGCCCTCCGCTGAGCAGCCGGTCGTACGGCACCGTCCCGATGTCGACGCTCCCGGCCAGTTCGCCGAGGGCCCGCGCGGCCTCCGCCGCGTCGTCCCCGGCGCCCGCGGGGCCCCCGGTCATCGACTCCTTGTTCATCTTCCGCCTCCGATGGTGGTCAGTCCGCTGAGTGAGGAGGCCTGCCGGAGCTTGGCGAGCCCTCGGGCCGCCTGGCTCTTGACCGTCCCGACCGAGCAGCCCATGGCCGCCGCGGTCTGGGTCTCGGTGAGGTCCTCCCAGTAGCGCAGGACGACGGCCTGGCGCTGGCGCGGCGGCAGTGCGCCGAGCGCGGCGAGCAGCGCGGCCCGGTCGTCCGGGTCGGCCCCGGCCGGTGCGGCCCGGTCCGGGACGGCGTGCACGAGCTGTTCGACCGGTCTGCGCCGGAACCGCCGGGCGTGTTCGTTGACCAGGATCCGGCGGACGTACGCGGGCGGGTCGTCGGCCGCGCGCACTCGGCCCCAGGCGACGTACGCCCGCTCCAGGGCCTGCTGGACCAGGTCCTCGGCGCCGTGCCGGTCCCCCCGCGAGCAGGTAGGCCGTCCTGAACAGCCGCGACCACGCGCTGCCGGCGAACGCCCGGAACTCCTCGTCCCGTGCGGTCTTCTGGGCTCCCATGAGCACCTCCTCAAACCCCCAGAGCCCGCAACGGCCGCGGACCGTTGCCCGCCGTTCGCGATTCGCCGTCGGCGGCTGTGACACTGGAGGGGCTCGAAAACCGAGGTGCGCTCCGCCGTGCCTCCTTGCGAACCTAGAGGGATGCCCGCAGTGAGTTCTCCCGCAGTCCAGTCCGCCCCCGTCCCCGCCGAGGGTCCCGGAATAGGTGAGCTGGCCGCCCGCCTGCCCGAGCTGACCTTGCGCGACGAGGTGCGGATCGGGCGCCGCCTGGAGGGGGCCCGCCGGGTCCGCAAGGCCGAGGCCCGGCAGAAGGTCGCGGCCGAGATCGCCGCCGACATCGACCGCGCCGAGTTGCTGGTCGAGCAGCGCCGGCGCGCCGTTCCGCCGATCACGTATCCCGCGGAGCTGCCGGTCAGCCAGAAGAAGGACGAGATCCTGGCGGCGATCCGGGACCACCAGGTGGTGATCGTCGCGGGCGAGACCGGCTCCGGCAAGACCACCCAGATCCCGAAGATCTGTCTGGAGCTCGGCCGCGGCGTGCGCGGTCTGGTCGGCCACACCCAGCCGCGCCGGATCGCCGCCCGTACGGTGGCCGAGCGGGTCGCGGAGGAGCTGAACAGCCCGCTGGGCGAGGCAGTCGGCTGGAAGGTCCGGTTCACCGACCAGGTCGGCCAGGACACCCTGGTCAAGCTGATGACGGACGGCATCCTGCTCGCGGAGATCCAGACAGACCGCGATCTACGCCAGTACGACACCCTGATCATCGACGAGGCGCACGAGCGCAGCCTCAACATCGACTTCATCCTCGGCTACCTCAAGCAGCTGCTCCCCCGGCGCCCCGACCTCAAGGTCGTGATCACCTCCGCGACCATCGACCCGGAGCGCTTCGCCCGGCACTTCGGCGACGCCCCGATCGTCGAGGTCTCGGGCCGGACGTACCCGGTGGAGGTCCGCTACCAGCCCGTCCTCGACGACGACGCCGAGGAGCCGGACGAGGCCGACCGCGACCGGGACCAGGTCCAGGCGATCTGCGACGCCGCCCAGGAGCTGCAGGCCGAGGGCCCGGGCGACATCCTGGTCTTCCTCTCCGGCGAGCGCGAGATCCGCGACACCGCCGACGCCCTCAACCGGCTGAAGCTGCGGAACACCGAGGTCCTGCCGCTGTACGCCCGGCTCAGTTCGGCCGAGCAGCACCGGGTCTTCCAGCGCTCCGGCAGCCGCCGGATCGTGCTGGCCACCAACGTGGCCGAGACCTCGCTCACCGTCCCCGGCATCAAGTACGTGATCGACCCGGGCACCGCCCGGATCTCCCGCTACAGCCACCGCACCAAGGTGCAGCGGCTCCCGATCGAGGCGATCAGCCAGGCCAGCGCCAACCAGCGCAAGGGCCGCTGCGGCCGGACGTCGGACGGCATCTGCATCCGGCTGTACTCGGAGGAGGACTTCCTCTCCCGCCCCGAGTTCACCGACGCCGAGATCCTGCGCACCAACCTGGCCTCGGTGATCCTGCAGATGACCGCGGCCGGTCTCGGCGACATCGCCGCCTTCCCGTTCCTGGACCCGCCGGACTCGCGCAACATCAAGGACGGCGTCCACCTGCTGCACGAGCTGGGCGCGCTGGACCCGGACGAGAAGGACCCGCGCAAGCGCCTCACCCAGCTCGGCCGCAAACTCGCCCAGCTCCCGGTGGACCCGCGGATGGCCCGCATGGTGCTGGAGGCGGACCGCAACGGCTGCGTCCGCGACGTCATGGTGATCGCCGCCGCGCTCTCCATCCAGGATCCGCGCGAGCGCCCCGCCGAGAAGCGCCAGGCCGCCGACGACCGGCACCGCCGGTTCACCTCGGAGACCTCGGACTTCCTCTCCTACCTGGCGATGTGGCGGTACGTCCGGGAGCAGCAGAAGGAGCTCTCCTCCTCGGCGTTCCGCCGGATGTGCAAGGCGGAGTTCCTCAACTACCTGCGGATACGGGAGTGGCAGGACATCTACACCCAGCTGCGCACGGTCGCCAAGCAGTTGGGCGTGACGATGGAGGAGCCGCATCCGGACGCCGAGCCGGACGCCGACCGGATCCACCAGTCCCTGCTGGCCGGCCTGCTCTCCCACATCGGTCTGTTCGACGTGGAGAAGCGCGAGTACGGCGGCGCGCGCGGCGCCCGCTTCGCGGTCTTCCCGGGCTCCGGCCTGTTCAAGAAGCCGCCGCGCTGGGTGATGTCGGCCGAGCTGGTGGAAACCTCCCGGCTCTGGGCCCGGATCAACGCCAAGATCGAACCGGAGTGGGTCGAGCCGCTGGCCGGCCACCTGATCAAGCGCAGCTACAGCGAGCCGCACTGGGAGAAGAAGGCCGGCGCGGTGCTGGCGTACGAGAAGGTCACCCTCTACGGGATGCCGGTCGTCGCCCAGCGCAAGGTCAACTACGGGAAGATCGACCCGGAGCTGTGCCGCGAGCTGTTCATCCGCAACGCGCTGGTCGAGGGCGACTGGGAGACCCACCACAAGTTCTTCGCGGAGAACCGCAAGCTGCTCGGCGAGGTCGAGGAGCTGGAGAACCGGGCGCGCCGCCGGGACATCCTGGTGGACGACCAGACCCTGTTCGAGTTCTACGACTCCCGGCTGCCCGACGAGATCGTCTCCACCCGGCACTTCGACTCCTGGTGGAAGAAGGCCCGGCACGAGCAGCCGGACCTGCTGAACTTCGAGAAGTCGATGCTGATCAACGACGCCGCCGACGGCGTCACCGAGGCCGACTACCCGGACCACTGGCAGCAGGGCAAGCTGCGCTTCCAGCTGACCTACCAGTTCGAGCCGGGCAGCGACGCGGACGGCGTGACGGTGCACATCCCGCTTCCGGTGCTCAACCAGGTCACCGCGGAGGGCTTCGACTGGCAGATCCCCGGTCTGCGGGAGGAGTTGGTCACCGCGTACATCAAGTCGCTGCCGAAGGCGATCCGGCGCAACTTCGTGCCCGCGCCGGACTTCGCCAAGGCGGCGCTGCGCGGGGTGAAGGACCGCCAGTCTGCAGGCACATTCGGCTCCGCCGAGGGGCTGCTCCCGGCGCTGGAGCACGCCCTGAAGCGGCTGACGGCGGTCACCGTGCCGCCGGAGGCATGGGACGACGAACGGGTGCCGGACCACCTCAAGGTGACCTTCCGGGTGGTGGACGGGCGCCGCAAGCTCGCCGAGTCCAAGGACCTGGAGGAGCTGCGGCTGAGGCTCAAGCCGAAGCTCAAGGAGACGCTGTCCTCGGCCGCGTCCGGCCAGGGCATCGAGCAGAGCGGGCTGACCGCGTGGCCGGAGTCGCTGCCGGTCCTGCAGCGCACCTTCGAGCAGCGCTCGCGCGGCCACGCGCTGCGCGCCTACCCGGCCCTGGTGGACGAGGGCAGCGCGGTCGGCATCAAGCTGTTCGACACCCCGGAGGCCCAGGCGCAGGCGATGTGGGAGGGCACCCGGCGGCTGCTGATGCTGACCACCAACTCCCCGGCCAAGTCGATCCAGGGCCGGCTGGGCAACCAGGCGAAGCTGGCGCTCTCGCACAGCCCGCACGGCTCGATCGCCGCGCTCTTCGAGGACGTCGTGTCCGCCGCGACGGACCGGCTGATGTCCCAGGCCGGCGGCCCGGCCTGGGACGAGGCGGCCTTCGGCAAGCTGCACGAGAAGGTGCGCACGGACCTGTACGAGCTGTCCGCGGACACCACGCTGAAGACGGCCACCGCGCTGATCGCCTTCCACAAGGCCTCGACCCGGCTGAAGTCGGTGAGCAGCCCGGTGCTGCTGAACGCGGTGAACGACGTGCGGCTGCACCTGGCCTCGCTGGTGCACCCGGGCTTCGTGACCGCCACCGGCTGGCAGCGGCTGCCGAACCTGAAGCGCTACCTGCTGGCGGTGGACCGCCGCCTGGAGGCGCTGCCCAACCATCCGCAGCGGGACGCCCAGCAGTTGCTGAAGGTGCAGCAGGTGCAGCAGGCGTACGGGGAGCTGCTGGCGGCGGTGCCGGCCGGGCGGCAGCCGTCCGAGGAGGTGCGGGCCATCCGCTGGATGATCGAGGAGCTGCGGGTCAGTTTCTTCGCCCAGTCGTTGGGCACGCCGAGCCCGGTCTCGGAGAAGCGGATCATGAAGGCGATGGAGGCGGCCAGGGCGACGCTCTGAGCTGCGGGTGGGCCTTCAGGAGCCAGTTCGACCTGGAGGCCCACCATGGGCTACGATCTGTCTTGTTCGCAGCGCAAGCGAGTGAACGAGATCAGAACACTCTGGTCCTGTGGAGCAGTTGGTTAGCTCGCCACCCTGTCAAGGTGGAGGTCGCGGGTTCAAGTCCCGTCAGGATCGCCGTACCGAGAGGCCCGGAACCGTCAGGTTCCGGGCCTCTTGCGTTTGACCGTCCGGCTCCCTACCCCGGCCGGGTCCGGACCTCAAGCGACAGCCCGCGTGACGGTCGTCACTCATGTTCCCCGAAGGCCGGCCCCGGGGCGGACCTATCCGAACACCACTAATTTAATATGTAAAATTGTACAGCTATTCACTGTATTTCCCCCCCGCATCATGCGCATCAAATCGTTATCCGGAGTTCAACATTCCGACCGGCCGACCGGTACCGGCCACCCGGAGCCGAACACGACAAAGGGGCCGCTTACCGGACCCGGCGGAGTCCGGTAAGCGGCCCCTTTAAAGAGCCTTTGGCCTATCAGGCCTCAGTGCGCTGAGCCGGAATCCCGGCAAGCAGGGCGCGCACCTCCGCCTCACGGTAACGGCGGTGACCGCCGAGCGTGCGAATCGACGTCAGCTTGCCCGCCTTGGCCCAGCGGGTGACCGTCTTCGGGTCCACGCGGAACATGGTGGCAACCTCTGCCGGCGTCAGCAGCGGCTCAGCATCAGGGGTACGAGCGGTCATGAGCGGCCTCCTCGGGAGAACCGAACCAGGGCGGTTCTATCCTTCAAATTCTGCACCTTGGCCCGCGATGCCCGAAATGGCATAGACGGGCCGAGTCGGTTATAGGACGAACGGCTTGTCCTGGTGTCTACAACTACACCATCCGTCCAGCCCTATCGACCAAACCGCCAAAATTGACCCCTCACGGGTTCAAGGCCGACGGATGGCAATGGACCACCCCATAACGGACAGTCACGCGACGATGACGTCCGGTTACGGAGGGGCCAGACCCTCCGTTTCCCCACAAAGCACGCATCGACTCCAGAACCACCCAAAAGTGGGCACGCTCACGTGAAGTTGGGCTGGTTGTCCCATTTTTGCACATAGGGGTAAGTTCGCGTCAACGGTGAGTAGTGTCACGTTCGACAGCTATTGACCCGAACCGGGACCTTGGTCATGGGTGGGGCGCCCCTCAGGACTCTTACAGTCATACACGGGCGGTCGGACGTCAGTTCGCGTGCCGCAGCGCCAGCACCCGGCGCCACCGCGCCGTCAGTTCCCCGTACACGCGCAGCGCCTCCGCGGTGTCCCCGGCCCGCAGCGCGCGCAGCCCCTCCTCCAGCTCCCCCGCCGAACGGTCCGCCAACAACCGGTCCGGCCCCAGCAGATGCACCAGGCCCCCGTAGTCCAGTTCCACCAGCGAGCGCGGATGGAACTCCTCCAGCCACCGCCCGATCCGCTCCGCCCCCCGCACCAGCTCCCCGTCCGGCACCGCCTCGCGCAGCGCCCGGTAGGCCCGCGCCACCCTCCGGCGCGCCTGCGCCATCGGCACCAGGTAGAACAGCGACGCCGGCCGGGCGCCCCGCTCCCCCGCGCCCCCTGCCGCGCCCGCCTCCCCCGGCAGGAAGCAGCGGTCCTCGTCCCCGAACGGCAGGAACCAGCGCACCGGCACCTCCCACCGGCTGGTGAGGATCCACGGCCGGGCGTCCGGGTGCTCGGCCCGCCAGCGCTCCCGGTCCGCCTCCGCGGCCTCCCGGGTCGCCGGCGGCAGCGCGGTGTCCAGCAGCGCCACCGGCCCGGTCCGCAACTCCTCCAGCGCCTGCCAGCTGCGCAGCCTGGTCGCCCACGGGCAGACGTACAGGACACCGTCCACCACCCGCAGGTAGGCCCGCCCGCTCTCCCGCTCGGGCAGCGCCCGGGGCGTGCGCGCGACCAGCTCCGCGAGGGCCTCCCGCTGCTCCTCCAGCACCGCCGCCGCCACCGGCTGCGCCGCCGCCCCGGCGTCCGGCCCGCGCTCCGCCGCGTAGGCCTGCCAGCGCGCCCGCTCGGGCTCCGGGTACGCGGCCAGCGGCTCGTAGACCCGCAGGTGGGCGGCGTAGGGCGGCTGTACGGAAGTACGTACGACGGTCACGTCCTGCATGGTCGCACGCGCCGCGCGGGCCCGGGAGGGCGCGACCCCGAACAGTTCGCGCCCACACCGCGCACCCCCTCCTGTCTCACCCCTCGGACAACCGGCACAAGCTCGGACAAGAGGGCGGATCGGCGGCGCCCACCCGACTACGCTTCGCCCTAGGCGCCCGCACCACAGCAGCGGGCCTTCGATACTGGAGTCACCACAGTGACCGACGTACAGACCCCCGCAACGCACCCCGCACCCGGCGTGCTCAGCAGGATCTTCCGTACCGAACAGGACGGCGCCCCCGGCGACGGCCACGAGCAGGTCGTGCTGTGCCACGACCGCAGCTCGGGCCTGAAGGCGATCATCGCCATCCACTCCACCGCCCTGGGCCCGGCCCTCGGCGGCACCCGCTTCTTCCCGTACGCCTCCGAGGAGGCGGCGCTGGAGGACGCGCTGAACCTGTCCCGCGGGATGTCCTACAAGAACGCGCTGGCCGGCCTGGACCTCGGCGGCGGCAAGGCCGTCATCATCGGCGACCCGAACAAGGACAAGAACGAGGCGATGCTCCGGGCCTACGGCCGCTTCGTCGAGTCCCTGCGCGGCCGCTACATCACCGCCTGCGACGTGGGCACCTACGTCCAGGACATGGACGTCATCGCGCGCGAGACCGAGTTCGTGACCGGCCGCTCGCCCGAGCACGGCGGCGCCGGCGACTCGTCCATCCTGACCGCCTTCGGCGTCTTCCAGGGCATGCGCGCCACCGCCCAGGCCCGCTGGGGCCAGCCGACCCTGCGCGGCAAGCGGGTCGGCGTCGCCGGCGTCGGCAAGGTCGGCCACTACCTGGTCGGCCACCTGATCGCGGACGGCGCCACCGTCGTCATCACCGACCCCTTCGAGGCCGCCGTCAACCGCGTGCGCGCCGCCCACCCGGACGTGGAGGTGGTCGCCGACACCGCCGCCCTGCTCCAGGCCAAGCTGGACGTCTACGCCCCCTGCGCCCTCGGCGGCGCCCTGACCGACGCCGTGGTCGCGGCGCTCGGCGAGGCCGGTACCGCCGTCGTCTGCGGCGCGGCCAACAACCAGCTGGCCCACGCCGGCGTCGAGAAGGACCTCGCCGACCGCGGCATCCTCTACGCGCCGGACTACCTGGTGAACTCCGGCGGCGTCATCCAGGTCGCCGACGAGATCGAGGGCTTCAACTTCGAGCGGGCCAAGAACAAGGCCACCAAGATCTTCGACACCACCCTGGAGATCTTCACCCGGGCCGCCTCCGACGGCGTCCCGCCGGCGGTCGCCGCCGACCGCCTGGCCGAGAAGCGGATGCGCGAGATCAGCGCGCTGCGCACCGTCCTGCTTCCGGGCGCCCGCCGCGGCTGATCCGGCCGCCGTACCGGACCCCGGCTGCGCGGGGGGCTGCCACCGCGGCCCCCCGCGCATCACGATGTGGAACCGGATTCTCACTTCTCCGCCCGAACGGGTGATCCGAGGTCCCCCTAGGGGGGATAATCGGTCCTGGAACGACGGACCGAAGACACCTCTGGACAGCGCGCAAATCGCCGCAAAACCTCCCCTGACCTGGGAAGACCTGGCCTCGGGTGCGGTCGGTGCGCGCCACGTCACACCGACGACGTACCGTCCAGCGGCGGAAACAGGTACCGTTAATGCTCCAAGGGACGGTCCTCCCATTCGGGCAGACCGGTCCTGATCATGAACACGTGTCAGACTCGGGGCCGTGAGCCCCATCGTTGAGGGGGTCGACCCATGGGGCGCGGCCGGGCCAAGGCCAAGCAGACGAAGGTCGCCCGCGAGCTGAAGTACAACAGCGGCGGGTTCGACGCTAACCGTCTGTCCAACGAGCTGGGCGTATCACCGTCCACCGCTTCGATCGACCCTGAGCCGATCGAGGAGGAGGAGGAGGACGACGACCCGTACGCGGAATACGCCGCCCGCTACGCCGACCTCGACGACGAGGACGACAACGAGCCGGGTGCCGGGGCCTCGCAGGCCTCCCGCCGCTCGTAACCAGCCGGCTTCACCGGACCGGTCCAGGCGCCCAGGGCGCCGGGCCGGTCTTCGGCGTTCCCGCGCACGGGCAGGCACACCGGCCGCCCGCCGGGTGTCGCCCGAGCCGCACGGGCTTTCCGCCGAACGGTGCACGGGCCCGCTCGTCGAGCGGTGCCCGTGGAACGCGAGAGGGCCCCTCCGGTACGCCGGAGGGGCCCTCTCGTCGTCGCCGAGCCTGCTCAGGCCGGTCTTGGGCCGCTCTAGGCCCGGAAGCCCTCGTAGGCGTTGTAGAGGGCCGCGCCGCCCTCGTGCTCGTCGGTGCGCTCGACGACGTCGCCGAGCAGCCAGGCCTCGACGCCGCGGTCCTCCAGGATCGACAGCACCGCGTCCACCGAGTGCGGCGGGACGACGGCGACCATGCCGACACCCATGTTGAGCGTCTTCTCGATTTCCAGGGTGGCCACGTTGCCGACCTCGGCGACGGTCCGGAAGACCGGCAGCGGGGTCCAGGTGCCGCGGTCCAGGCGGGCGTGCAGGCCGGCCGGGATGACCCGGTCCAGGTTGGCCGCCAGGCCGCCGCCGGTGACGTGCGAGAAGGCGTGGACCTCGGTGGCGCGGGTGAGCGCCAGGCAGTCCAGCGAGTAGATCCGGGTCGGCTCCAGCAGCTCCTCGCCGAGCGTGCGGCCGAACTCCTCGACCTTGCGGTCCAGCTTCCAGCCGGCCTCGTTCAGCAGCACGTGGCGGACCAGCGAGTAGCCGTTGGAGTGCAGGCCGGAGGCGGCCATCGCGATCACCACGTCGCCGGCCCGGACCCGGTCCGCGCCGAGCAGCGCGTCGGCCTCCACGACGCCGGTGCCGGCGCCCGCCACGTCGTACTCGTCCGGGCCCAGCAGGCCCGGGTGCTCGGCGGTCTCGCCGCCGACCAGGGCGCAGCCGGCCAGCGCGCAGCCCTCGGCGATGCCCTTGACGATCGCGGCGACCCGCTCCGGGACGACCTTGCCGACGCAGATGTAGTCGGTCATGAACAGCGGCTCGGCGCCGCACACCACCAGGTCGTCCACGACCATGCCGACCAGGTCGTGGCCGATGGTGTCGTGCTTGTCCATGGCGGCGGCGATGGCCACCTTGGTCCCCACGCCGTCGGTGGCCGAGGCCAGCAGCGGCCGCTCGTAGTTCTTGAAGGCGGACGCGTCGAAGAGGCCGGCGAAGCCGCCGAGACCACCGACCACCTCGGGGCGGTTGGCCTTCTTCACCCACTGCTTCATGAGCTCGACGGCGCGGTCGCCCGCCTCGATGTCGACACCGGCGGCGGCGTAGGTGGCGCCGTTCTGGTTGCTGGTCACTGCGGTGCGGCCCTCTCGGGTCTGGGGGGTGTTCGGGAACTCTGGGGGGTGTTCGGGAACATCGGGGGCGGAACGGCGGTGGGGCCCCGGTTCGCGGGACCCCACCGTGGAACGCTTACGGGCGGCGCAGCGCGTCGGCCGCGCCCGCCCCGCCGAGCAGCGACTGGACGCCGTCCAGGTCGCTGCCGCTGGTCGGCTTGCCGCGGACGGCCGGCTGCTGCTGGCCGCCCTTGATCTCGGCCTCCAGCAGGAGCTTCCCGAGCAGCGCCGGGTCCGGCAGCTCCATCGGGTACTCGCCGTCGAAGCAGGCCCGGCAGAGCTTGTCCTTGGGCTGCTTGGTGGCCTCGATCATGCCGTCGATCGAGATGTAGGAGAGCGAGTCGGCGCCGAGCGTGCGGCCGATCTCCTCGATGGTCATGCCGTTGGCGATCAGCTCCGCGCGGGTGGCGAAGTCGATGCCGAAGAAGCAGGGCCACTTCACCGGCGGCGAGGAGATCCGGATGTGGACCTCGGCGGCGCCGGCCTCGCGCAGCATCTTCACCAGCGCGCGCTGGGTGTTGCCGCGGACGATCGAGTCGTCCACGACCACCAGGCGCTTGCCCGCGATGACCTCGCGCAGCGGGTTGAGCTTGAGGCGGATGCCGAGCTGACGGATGGTCTGGCTGGGCTGGATGAAGGTGCGGCCCACGTAGGCGTTCTTCACCAGGCCGGAGCCGTACGGGATTCCGCTGGCCTCCGCGTAGCCGATCGCGGCGGGGGTGCCGGACTCGGGCGTCGCTATCACCAGGTCGGCCTCGACCGGGGCCTCCTTGGCCAGGCGGCGGCCCATCTCCACGCGGGAGAGGTGCACGTTGCGACCGGCGATGGAGGTGTCGGGGCGGGCCAGGTAGACGTACTCGAAGACGCAGCCCTTGGGCTTGGCCTCGGCGAAGCGGGAGCTGCGCATGCCGTTCTCGTCGATGGCGATGAGCTCGCCGGGCTCGACCTCACGGATGAAGGAGGCGCCGCAGATGTCCAGCGCCGCCGTCTCGGAGGCGACCACCCAGCCGCGCTCCAGCCGGCCGAGCACCAGCGGGCGGATGCCCTGCGGGTCGCGGGCGGCGTAGAGGGTGTGCTCGTCCATGAAGACGAGCGAGAACGCGCCCTTGACCTTGGGCAGCACGACCTTGGCCGTCTCCTCGATGGAGAGGTCCGGGTGGCCGGCGAGCAGCGCCGTCACCAGGTCGGTGTCGTTGGTCGCGGCGGCCCGGCCGGAGCGCGAGACGTGCTCCTCGCCGGGCAGTTCGGCGACCATGGCCGCCAGTTCGGCGGTGTTCACCAGGTTTCCGTTGTGCCCGAGGGCCAGCGAACCGTGCACGGTCGCCCGGAAAGTCGGTTGGGCGTTCTCCCAGACCGAGGAACCGGTGGTCGAGTAGCGGGCGTGTCCGACGGCGATATGCCCGTGCAACGACCCCAGGGAGGCCTCGTCGAAGACCTGGGAGACGAGTCCCATGTCCTTGAAGACGAGAATCTGGGAGCCATTGCTCACTGCGATGCCCGCGGATTCCTGACCGCGGTGCTGCAGGGCGTAAAGGCCGAAGAACGTGAGCTTGGCGACCTCCTCGCCGGGAGCCCAGACACCGAAGACGCCGCAAGCGTCCTGGGGGCCTTTCTCACCGGGAAGAAGATCGTGGTTGAGTCTTCCGTCACCACGTGGCACGCCTTCGAGTCTAGGGCAGTTGGCGGACGCTTCCGGAACCCGGGATGCCGGGATTGTCGGACGGTCGAGGAGTAACGCGCGTAGACAAAACCCCTTACGGGGTGGGGATTTCGGTGCGCCGGAATTCCGGCGGGCGGCGGTTGGCCTTGTGGTTCGCGCCTGTTGGGGAGTTCCGTGTGCGGAGCGGCGGGTGTCGGGGCACGGCCGAACGTGAGCCTGCTCACCCGCCGTTCACGCCGGCTTCACGCCGCCGGGAGCAGCAGGCCCCAGGCGCCCGGGTGCACCGTCCAGGTCCGGGCGCGGACCGGGCCGACCGGGTGGCCGTCCGCCTCGTAGCCGAAACCGCTGCCGACCACCGAGACGCTCGCCGCCCGGGCACGCACCAGGGCGCCGGAGGCCCGGACCACGATCTCCATCTCGCCCGTCCCGTCCGAGGCGCCGGACGGCAGGGAGACCTGGACCAGCCGGACCGGCCGGTGGACGTCCGCGAGCAGCCGGCCGTCGGCCTCGACCCGGACCCGGGGGCTGTGGTCGGCGCTCTCCGGGGTGAGTGCGTTCGCCTGCTCGGCCGCAGCCAGTTTCGCCCATAGCGAACGCAAGCCACCCGTACGGCTCACCAGTCGGCGCGCGCCCCCGCCGATGATCCGCACCCCGCCCAGCGCCACCCCGCCACCGTCGTCCACCAGCAGATCCAGCCGGCGCGGCGCACCCGACAGCACCGCCCGCGCGGCCCGTACCGGCTCCGACGGCACCCCGAGCGCACGGGCCGTCGACAGCTCCCCCGTACGACCGACCGGAACCATCCCCACCGGTTCCGTGCCCAGCTCACGCTGCCGATGCAGCGCCTGCAGCACCCGCTGCAAGGCGAGATCGGAACCGATCACCACCGGTCGCCGCCGCCCCCGGTGCGAAAGCACCCGGTCGAGTTCGGAAGGGCTCTCCGGATAGACCACCTTGACGTCCGCGCCCCCGCACAGCACGTCCTTCGCGATCCGCACCGACTCGCCGTCGGTCTGCCGGGCCACCGGGTCGAGGAGCAGCAGGAGCGGCTCGGGACCGCCGGATGCAGGCGTGGACAGGGACGACACGACCGGTCCTTCCTCAGGTAATCTCTCGGTGCAAGAGCCCCTTGCGCCATTGCGCCAGGGGCTTCGTCTATCTCGGGGCAGACTGCGGCCTACGCAGGATGCCCCAACCGGAAGGGGTGTACGCCTGTGCCGGCACTCGTGCTCGTTGGCGCTCAGTGGGGGGACGAGGGCAAGGGGAAGGCCACCGACCTCCTCGGCGGCTCCGTCGACTACGTCGTCCGCTACCAGGGCGGCAACAACGCCGGTCACACGGTGGTCATCGGCGACCAGAAGTATGCCCTGCACCTGCTTCCTTCCGGAATCCTCAGCCCGAACGTCACCCCGGTCATCGGCAACGGCGTCGTGATCGACCCGGCCGTCCTGCTCTCCGAGCTGGCCGGACTGAACGACCGCGGCATCGACACCTCCAAGCTGCTGGTCTCGGGCAACGCCCACCTGATCACGCCGTACCACCGCACCCTGGACAAGGTCACCGAGCGCTTCCTCGGCAAGCGCCGGATCGGCACCACCGGCCGCGGCATCGGCCCGACCTACGCGGACAAGATCAACCGCGTCGGAATCCGGGTCCAGGACCTGTTCGACGAGTCGATCCTGCGCCAGAAGATCGAGGCGGCGCTGCACGACAAGAACCAGATCCTGGTCAAGCTCTACAACCGCCGCACCATCCCCGCCGACCTGGTCGTCGAGGAGTACCTGGGCTACGCGGAGAAGATCAAGCCCTTCCTCGCCGACACCACCCTCGTCCTCGACGAGGCGCTGAAGGCGAACAAGGTCGTCCTGCTGGAGGGCGGCCAGGGCACCCTGCTCGACGTCGACCACGGCACGTACCCCTTCGTGACCTCGTCGAACCCGACCGCGGGCGGCGCCTGCACCGGCGCCGGCATCGGCCCCACCAAGATCGACCGGGTCATCGGCATCCTCAAGGCCTACACCACCCGCGTCGGCTCCGGCCCGTTCCCGACCGAGCTGTTCGACGCGGACGGCGAGGCGCTGCGCCGGATCGGCGGCGAGCGCGGTGTCACCACCGGCCGCGACCGCCGCTGCGGCTGGTTCGACGCGGTCATCGCGCGCTACGCGACCCGGGTCAACGGCCTCACCGACTTCTTCCTCACCAAGCTCGACGTCCTGACCGGCTGGGAGCAGATCCCGGTCTGCGTCGCGTACGAGATCGACGGCAAGCGGGTCGAGGAACTCCCCTACAACCAGTCGGACTTCCACCACGCCAAGCCGATCTACGAGACGCTGCCGGGCTGGACCGAGGACATCAGCAAGGCGAAGACCTTCGCCGACCTGCCGAAGAACGCCCAGGCGTACGTGAAGGCGCTGGAGGAGATGTCAGGCGCGCCGATCTCCGCCATCGGCGTCGGCCCGGGCCGGTACGAGACGATCGAGATCAACTCGTTCATCTGAGCCTGATCGCGTCGAGGGCCCTGCGGGACATCCGTCCCGCAGGGCCCTTTCGCTTGCCCATCCGCCGATGCATTGCACTAGTTCAAATATCTATTGCATCTAGTGCAGAGCGGCGCTACGTTCGGATCATGACCGCGAAGCTGCCCGCACCCATCACCCTCACCGGCCGCCACATCCGTCTGGAGCCGCTGGAACGCCGCCACCTCGCCGAGCTCTGGGCCGCCGTCGGCCACGACCCCGAGGTCTGGCGCTGGGTCCCCACCCACACGCCCGCCACCGAGGAGGAGCTGGGCGCGTTCCTCGACGCCCGCCTCGCGGAGGCGGCCACCGGGGAGTCGGTGTACTTCGCCGCCGTCGACCTCGCGAGCGGCAAGGCCGTCGGCGTCACCGGCTACCACGACGCCGACGCGGCGAACGAGCTGGTGGAGATCGGCGGCACCTGGTACGCCCGCTCGGTCTGGCGCACGGCGGTCAACACCGAGGCCAAGCTGCTGCTGCTCACCCACGCCTTCGAGGACCTGGGCATGGGACGCGTCTTCTGGAAGACCGACTCCCGCAACGAGCGCTCCCGCAACGCGATCCAGCGCCTCGGCGCCCGGTTCGAGGGCGTCCACCGCCGCCACCGCCACCTCCCCGACGGCACCTGGCGGGACAGCGCCTACTTCTCGATGCTCACCGACGAGTGGCCGACCGCCAAGTCCCGCCTGACGGAGCGCCTTTCGCGCGGCTGAGGAACGGCGCCGGTCCCGCCTGCCGGGCGGGGCCGGCTGTCATTTCCGTTCTCCGGTGACGGAATGGCCGGCCGCGATGCCGCGCTTCGCCGGGCGGGGTTCGCGGGGCTGGATGTTGACCAGCCAGACCAGCCAGCCGACGAATAGGACGGCGAGGAGGAGTGCGGACAATGCGACGACGAGAAGCGCATTCACCGGGATACGGAAATGCGGCGGGAAGGACGGGGATGGCGGGGAATACGGAGAGGCGAGGGAAGGGGCATGGCTGTCTCCGGTCGGTGATGTCGGGCGCCGTGACCATGCATCTGGTGTGTAATTACGGCTGATTGACGACTGTTTAGGCGACAACAAGTCAGTGAGTGACACGGACGACCCTAGGGTCAGGGTGCCAGAGTTGCTACCGAGCGGGAGAACGTTCACTCCATCGTGGGGTATCCCCCATTTCGGTAGCTAGGGCCCGGTACGCGCGGCACACTTCACCGGAAGCATCGACCGAAGCCGCGATCCGGAGAAGAGAGACATGCCACCCCGCTTGTCGCCGACCGTACGCCAGCAGCGCCTCGGGATCGAGTTGCGCAGGATGCGCGAACGCGTGGGCGTCACGCCCAAGACGCTGGCCGCCACCATCGGCACCGACCTGCCGAAGATCTCCCAGATGGAGAACGGGAAATCGGGCATCAGCGCGGACCGGCTGCGGACCTGGGCACACACCTGCGGCTGCGAGGACGGCCCGTACCTCGACGCGCTGCTCGCGATGACGCAGGACCGGCGCAAGTACTGGTGGGACAGCTACCGGGGCCGGCTGCCGAACGGGATCATCGACATCGCGGAGATGGAGCACCACGCGGCCTCCCTGTCCATCCTGAACAGCACGTTCATCCCCGGCCTGTTGCAGACCCCGGCGTACGCCGCCGCGGTGTTCGAGCGTCTCCCCCCGCAGTACCGGCAGGAGGCGGAGGTTCGGAAGGCATTCCGGATTCGGCGCCAGCAGATCTTCGTCGACCGTCCGAAGCCGTACAGCGCATTCCTGCACGAGTCCGCCCTGCGCATGCAGTTCGGCGGTCCGGAAGTACTGCGGGACCAGTTGCAGAGCCTGGCGGAGAATTCCGAGCGGCCCGGGGTGGAGATCCGGGTGATCCCGTTCAGCGTCCCCACCTACACGGGGTCCGGGGAGAGCCTGTACCTCGCCCGCGGGCCGGTCCCGGAGCTCGACACCGTCCAGATCGATCTCTCTCACGGGCCGAAGTTCGTGCACTCCGCAGAGGAATTGGACTCCTACCGCCGGATCAAGGAGAGGACCGCGATGATCGCGCTCGGGCCGGAGGAGTCCTGGGACTTCATCCGGACCTTACTGAAAGACTTCTCATGAGCAGGTGGCGCAAGGCCTCGGCCAGCGGAGAGAGCACCGACTGCGTCGAGGTCAGGGCGGCGGGCGGGCTGGTGGAGATCCGCGAGTCGGACCAGCCCGAGGTGGTCGTACGGACCACGCCGCGCAAGTGGGCCGCCTTCGTCCGCGGGGTGAAGGCCGGGGAGTTCGACCGGTACGGCGACCTCACCCGGCCCTGACCGCAGCCGTCCGGGCCGGCGCCGGCGGTAGGCTTGGCAGCCCACAGTGGACCCCTGCGCCTGGCACAGCACTCCGGGTGGGGGTGCGCGTGCGGGAGAAATCGGAGCATCCGAGGATGGCTCGGCACCTGATCACCAGCGCCCTTCCGTACATCAACGGGATCAAGCACCTGGGCAACATGGTCGGGTCCATGCTCCCGGCGGACGTCTACTCCCGCTATCTGCGCCAGCGTGGCCACGAGGTGCTGTTCATCTGCGCCACCGACGAGCACGGCACCCCCGCCGAGCTGGCCGCCCAGGAGGCCGGGCTGCCGGTCGCCGAGTTCTGCGCCCGGGCGCACGACGCGCAGAAGGCGGTGTACGACGGCTTCGGGCTCTCCTTCGACCACTTCGGCCGCAGCTCCTCGCCGCAGAACCGGGAGATCACCCAGGAGATCGCCCGCGAGCTGCAGCGCAACGGCTTCATCGAGGAGCGCTCGATCCGCCAGGTGTACTCCAACGCCGACGGACGCTTCCTGCCGGACCGCTACATCGTCGGCACCTGCCCGCACTGCGGCTACGACAAGGCGCGCGGCGACCAGTGCGAGAACTGCACCCGCGTACTGGACCCGACCGACCTGCTGGAGCCCCGCTCGGCGATCAGCGGCAGCTCCGACCTGGAGGTCCGGGAGACCAGGCACCTGTTCCTGCTCCAGTCGAAGCTGACCGAGGAGGTCGAGGACTGGGTCGGCGCCCACGGCGACACGTGGCCGGTGCTGGCCTCCTCGATCGCCCGCAAGTGGCTGACCGAGGGCCTGCAGGACCGCTCGATCACCCGCGACCTGGAGTGGGGCGTCCCGGTGCCGGCCGACGTGTGGCCCGAACTGGCTGCCGAGGGCAAGGTGTTCTACGTCTGGTTCGACGCCCCGATCGAGTACATCGGCGCCACGAAGGAATGGGCGGACGCGGCCCCGGCCGGGCAGCCGCGGGACTGGAAGTCCTGGTGGTACGAGGCCGACGCGGCCGTCCGGTACACCGAGTTCATGGGCAAGGACAACGTCCCGTTCCACACGGTGATGTTCCCGGCGACGATCCTCGGCTCGCGCCGCCCGTGGAAGAAGGTCGACTACGTCAAGGCCTTCAACTGGCTGACGTACTACGGCGGGAAGTTCTCCACCAGCCAGAAGCGCGGCATCTTCAGCGACGTCGCGCTGGAGCTGCTCCCGGCCGACTACTGGCGCTACTTCATGATGGCCCACGCGCCCGAGTCGGACGACTCCAGCTTCACCTGGGACCTCTTCGCCTCGGTGGTCAACAAGGACCTCGCCGACACCCTCGGCAACTTCGTCAACCGGGTGCTGTCCTTCAGCCGCAAGCGCTTCGGCGACGACGTCCCGGGCGGCCACCCGGCGGGCGAGGCCGAGCAGCGCCTCGGCGAGCAGGTCGCCGGGCTGCTCGCCGAGTACGAGGCCCAGCTGGACGCGCTCAACTTCCGCAAGGCGGCGCAGGCCCTGCGCGCGCTGTGGAGCGCGGGCAACGCCTACCTGGACGAGAAGGCGCCCTGGCGGCAGGTGAAGACCGACCCGGACGCGGCGGCGCTCACCCTGCGCACGGCGATGAACCTGATCCACCTGTACGCGGTGGTGTCCGAGCCGTTCATCCCGACCGCGGCGGCGGCCATGCGCGGGGCCTTCGCACTGCCCGCGGACTCGCCCGCCGCCACCCGCGCCTGGGTCGGCCCGGAGGAGGCTCGGGCACTGGACCTGGTGCCGGCCGGGACGGCGTTCACGGTGCCGCCGGTGCTGTTCGCCAAGATCACGGACGAGGACCTGGCGGCCTGGACGGCGCGCTTCGGCGGCTCCGAGGGCTGAACCGGCCCAAGGGCCGAACCGGCCCCAAGGGCTGAGGACCGTACCGCGGGCCGGGGCCCGGAGGCGACCCTCCGGGCCCTGCGCGTTCCCGGAGGTCGCGCCCTGAGCCGGCGCTACCCGGCCGTCTCCCCGGCCACCCAGTCCAGGTAGCCGGGGCTGCCGGCCACCACCGGCACGGCGATCACCTCCGGCGTCTCGTACGTGTGCCGCTCGGCGACGAACGCGCCCAGCCGGTCGGCGAGTTCGGCCCGGGTCTTGAGGTCGATCCGCCACTCCTCGGCGTCCCGCACCTCGCCCTCCCACCAGTACACCGACCGCACCGGGTACACCTGGGCGCAGGCCGCCAGCCGCTCCCGCACCACGGCGGACGCCAGGGCCCGGGCCCGCTCCTCGCTCTCGTGGGTGGTGGTCACCACGACGAAGCGCTGCTCGCTCGCTGTCATGCCCCGACGGTATCCCGGGGGCGCCGCCCCGGCCGCACCCTCGGCCAGGCCCTCTGAGCACGGGGCCCGGGACCGGGCGGCGGCACCGCCCGGCCCCCGGACCTCAGGGCTTGCGGGCCGTGTGGACGGTCATGGCGGAGAGGTAGAAGGCGTCCGGGCGGCGGAGGATGCCGGTGGGGGCCTCCTCGTCGAGGAGGGCCTCGAGGGTGCCGCGGTCCTCCGGGAGGAGGCTGTCGGCGAGCTGGTCGTGCAGGCGGCGGAGCTGGGTGTGCAGGTACCGGCGGGTCGGGCGGTCGAGCGGGGCGGGCCGGTCGACCAGGAAGGTGCGGGTGCCGCTCGGGGTCAGCCCCGCGCGCTTCAGCATGGCCGGCCAGTCCTCGATCTCCTCGGTGCTGCCCGGCAGTTCGGCCCGCATGGCGCTGAAGCCGTCCTCGTGGACCGCGTCCAGCCGGGCCTGGAATCCGGGCCGGCCGAGGCCGAAGTCCCGGGGCAGGTAGCGCGCGGGCAGGCCGCGTTCGGCGACGGCCAGCAGGCCGCCCGGCCGCAGCACCCCGGCGAGCGAGGCGAGCGCGGCCTGCTGGTCGCCCAGGTGGTGGATCGCGTTGCCGGACCAGATCAGGTCGGCCTCGCCGAGCTTGTCGAACTCGGCGGGCAGATCGGCCTGCTGGGTGCCCAGCCGGCCGCCGGAGCGGGTCCGGGCGCGCTCCAGCAGGGCGGCCGACTGGTCGACGGCCACCACCTCGGCCGCCGGGAAGACATCCGCCAGCAGTCCGGCGATCACCCCGGGGCCGCTGCCGACGTCGAGGACCCTCCGTACGGTGCCGTCCGGCCCGGCCGTCCCGTCCGTCCCGCCCGTCCCGTTGCCGTGCAGGCCGGACAGCCACCGCCCGGCCTCGGTGACCGCGGCGGCCCGCAGGTCGGCCTCGTGCTCCAGGTGCGCGGCGAGCGCGTCCCAGTCGAAGTCGGCGGCGGGGACGTTCCCGTGGCCGCGGCCATGCCCGTGCCCGTGCCCGTGCTGCTTCTGGTGCTGCTGCTGCGAGGTCATGTCCGGTCTCTCCGTTCGTGGTTGACGAAAGCTTCCCCGCTCACGCGGGCACCGCGGCGCCGGACGCGCGGCCGTGCCGGTCCCGCAGGGTCGCGACCGCCCGTCCGGGATCCTCCTGCGCGAGGTCGCGGTCCGGCGCGAAGGCGGCCGCCACGCCCATCCGCATGGCGCTCACCTCCACCGCCAGGCTGCGACCACTCTCCCCACAACGGCAAGCTTTGTTGCCACCCCAGCAAACCGAAACACCCGGCGCCGAAGAGCGCCCCGCTCAGCCGCCGGTCCGCCGCCAGTACGAGCGGGCGGCCAGCGCCAGCGCCACTCCGTAGCCGGCGAAGGCGCAGATCCCCACCCACGCCACCTGCAGCGCCTGCTCGGGCGTGGCCAGTTCGCCCTGCCGGATGCCGATCACCCCCGTACCGCACAGCGCCAGATAGCCGAGGCCGACCAGCCCGTACGGCGCCAGCGTCGCCGCGCCCAGCAGCGCCGGGGTGAGCGGCAGCCAGCGCGGGACGCGGCGGCCGCGCAGCGGAAGCGTCCAGCGCGGGAAGACCTGCCCCCACGGCCGCACCAGCCCCCACAGCAGGAACACCCCGATCGCCGCCAGCAGCACCGTGCCGTCCAGCCCCCAGGACTCCAGCGCCAGCCAGAGCCCGGAGGAGCCGTTGCGCACGTACCCGGCGTACATCTCGGCGCCGCTGACCCCCGCGAAAGTGCCGCCGAGCGCCCAGATCAGCTTCATCACCACGTACGGCACGAAGGCCAGGGTCCCCGCCCAGGCCGCGAGTTGGACGGTCGCGGGAGCCGCCGACGGGGCCGGTGCCGTCCTCCGCACGGCACCGTCGGGCCGCCGGGTACGGGCGGTGCGGGCCAGCAGCAGCGCCCCGGACGCCGCCAGCGCGCGGTGCACCGTGTCCGGGACACTGTCCACGCCCTGCCCGAACAGCAGCGTCACCACGTCCATCAGCAGGCTGAAGGCCGCCACCGCGGCCAGCCCGCACAACAGCCACAGCAGCCGCCTGAGCCCCGCCGACGGCCGCAGCCGCACCACCGCCACCCCCGCCGCGAGCGCCGCCACCCCGACCCCGGCGACCACCCACCCCAGTCCGCGCACACCGAGCAGCGCCGTCCCGGTCAGCGCACACCCCAGTCCGTAGCCCGCGTAGCCGACGCCCCAGGCCGCGACCGCCCATCCGTCATTCCTCGTCATGCCGACAGGCTCGCCCGCACCACCGGGCCCGGGCCTCCCCCCGCACGGGGATCCGGCTCCCCCGCCGGAGGGATCCCGGCGGGGACGAGAGCGCGACGCCCTTGCTTTGGAGCGCACTCCAACTCCTAGCCTCCGAGGCACCACTGACGCACCACCGACCCACCACCAGGGGGAGCACGACCATGCGCTACCGCGTCCTCGGCGGCACCGGCATCGAGGTGAGTGCCCACTGCCTCGGCACCATGATGTTCGGCCACATCGGCAACCCCGACCACGACGACTGCGCCCGGATCATCGACACCGCGATCGACCGGGGCATCAACTTCATCGACACCGCCGACATCTACTCGGCGGGCGAGTCCGAGGAGATCGTCGGCAAGGCGCTGGCCGCGCGCGGCGACCGCGACGAGATCGTGCTCGCCACCAAGGCGCACTTCCCGATGGGCGAGGGCCGCAACCGGGGCGGCAACTCGCGGCGCTGGATCGTCCGCGAGGTCGAGGAGAGCCTGCGCCGGCTGCGCACCGACTGGATCGACCTCTACCAGATCCACCGGCCGGACCACACCACCGACATCGAGGAGACCCTGTCCGTCCTGGGCGACCTCGTCCGGGCCGGCAAGATCCGCGCCTTCGGCTGCTCGACCTTCCCCGCCGAGCAGTTGGTGGACGCCCACCACATCGCCGAGCGCCGCGCCCTGCCGCGCTTCCGCACCGAGCAGCCGCCGTACTCGCTGCTCGCCCGAGGCGTCGAGCGCGACGTGCTGCCGGTGGTCCAGCGGCTCGGCATGGGCGCGCTGACCTGGGGCCCGCTCGCCGGCGGCTTCCTCACCGGCCGCTACCGCCAGGGCCGCCCGGTGGACCTCACCCAGGGCCGCGCCGCCATCAACCCGGGCCGCTTCGACCCGGCGCTGCCCACCACGGCCGCCAAGCTGGAAGCCGTCGAGGCCTTCACCGCCCTCGCCGAGGAGCTCGGCCGCACCCTGCCCGAGCTGGCCCTCGCCTTCCCCGCGGCCCACCCGGCGGTCACCTCGGTGATCATCGGCCCGCGCACCATGGAGCAGCTCGAATCCGCGCTCAAGGCCGCCGACCTGGTCCTGGACGACGCCACCCTCGACCGCATCGACGCCATCGTCCCGCCCGGCACCGACCTCTACCAGGCCGACGGCGCCTGGCAGGCCCCGTCCCTCACCACCCCCGCCCTCCGCCGCCGCCCCGCCCCCGACCGCCCGGCCGCCTGACCCGTCCCCGCGCCGCTCCGGCCCGCCCGGCCCGCCCGGCCCGCCCGGCCCGCCCGGCCCTCGCGGCCGGGCGGGTGAGCGGGGTCCGGCGCTATCCCCTCGGGGCGGCGAAGCAGTGGACGGTGACCGTACGGCCGGAGGGCCACTGCTGGTCGGCGCTGCCGAGGTGGGCCCAGCCGAGACGGCGGTAGAGGGCGACGGCCGCGGTGTCGGTGGCCAGGACGTCGAGGACCGGGTGCAGGCCGAGCGCCCGCGCGTGCGTCACGGCGCAGGCGAGGAGGCGGGCGCCGATGTGGTGGCCGCGCGCCCCGGGGGCGACATAGAGGCGGCCGATGACGGCGGTGAGCTCCGGGCGGCCCCCGGTGCGGTGGCTCCACCGGGCGGGGGCGAGGTCGCCCGGGGCGCTGCGGGCGAGGCCGACGTGGCCGGCGAGCCGGCCGTCCGACTCGGCGATCCAGGCGGCGAGCAGGCCGTCCGGGGTGAGCCAGGAGGCGGGGCGGTCGGGCCAGTCGGCGGGGTAGCCGTCGGCGCTGTGGACGTCGCCCAGCACCCGGACGCAGTCGGCCAGGTCGTCACCGCGGCGCGGTCGGACCAGCACCCCCGCCCCGGTCTGCCGTGAGCCGGACGCGACGACGTCGGCGCGTTCTTCAAGGTCTGCCATGCCGGTACGTTACCGGCCGGCCTTCACCGTCGCAGCAGGTCGACGACCCCGGTCAGGTCCTCCTCGCCGCTGCCGACCTCCAACCGCCGCTCCATCAACCGGAAGTACGGCTCCAACAGTTCGGCACTCACCCCCTGCTCCTCGGCGGTGCGCAGCAGCGTGCCCTTGCCCGCCACCTGCATCGCCAGACTGGACACCACGCCCTTGGTGTAGTCGCCGCTCTCCAGCTGCACCGCGGTGCCGGCGATGGTCCGGGTCATCGCGGTGACGTAGTCGCCGAGCAGCGGCGCGAGGTCGCCCGGCGCGACGGCTTCGCCGCGGAACAGCGCGAAGGCGTGCGCGACCCCGGCGAACATGCCGTACATCGCACTGAGCAGCGCCACGTCGTGCAGGGCCGCGTACCCGGCGTCCTCGCCCACGTACCGGGTGCCGGCGGGCGCGGCGAGGGCCGCCCGGTGCTCCTCGAACAGCTCCGCCGAGCCGCTGTAGAAGACGTACGGCCCGGCCGCCGGGACGCCGATCATCGGCGGGACGGCCATGATCCCGCCGTCCAGGTAGCGGGCACCGTGCCGTGCGGCCCAGGCGGCGCGGGTGCGGGCCTGCCCGGGGGTGCTGGTGACCAGGTTGACCAGGTCCTTGCCGGCCAGGTCGACGCCGGCCAGCGCCTCGTCCACGGACGCGTCGTCGAGCAGGCAGACGACGACCAGGCGGTTCGCCGCGACCGCCTCGGCGGCGGTGGAGGCGACCGTGGCACCGCGGCCGACGAGCGCGTCGGCGCGGGCGGCGGTGCGGTTCCAGACGGTCAGCGGATGCCCGGCGGTGAGCCAGGCGTCGGCCAGTGCGGTGCCCATGGCACCGAGGCCGAGCAGGGTGAGCGGGGTCCTGACCGCGTGCTCGGACGGATTCTCGGGGGCGGTCTCGGGAGCGTTCTCAAGGAGCTCGTTCGTCATGGGAGTCAGCCTCCGCGCCGCCCCCGGGAACGATCAAGTACGCACTTCGAAGTGGGTGGTTACCCTGAAGTGAGCATCCAGGTCGAGGGGTTCGGAAGGGGTGGGCATGGCGACCGTGCCGAGGCCGGGGGCGTACATCTGTGGGACGGACGCCGCGATGGACGTGATCGGCGGCAAGTGGAAGGTGTCGATCCTCTGGGCCCTGGGCGAACGCCCGAGCTGCCGCTTCGGCGAGCTGCGCCGGCTGCTGCCGGGGATCACCGAGAAGGTGCTGGCCGCGCACCTGCGCGAGATGGAGGCGCACGGCATCGTGCACCGGGAGGCGTACGACGAGGTGCCGCCCCGGGTCGAGTACACGCTGACCGAGGCGGGGCGCCGCCTCAACACGGCGCTGGGGCCGCTGGGGGACTGGGGACGGGAGCACGTCCTGGGCCGGGCGCCGTACCCGGCCTGACCTGCCCCGCGCCTTCCGTCCCGCGTTTTCCCGTTCCGTGTTTTCCCGTTCCGCTACGCGATCGCGGCCGACACCACCGCCGCCACCGCGATGTTGCAGCTGGCCGACACCCACACCGCCGGGTGCGGCTCCGGCTCGACCAGGACGGCGCCGAGCTTGCCGGGCGTCAGCAGGTCCACCAGCCAGAACGCGAGGGCCATCAGCACCAGCCCGAGCAGGCCGTAACAGGCCGTCGAGACCAGACCCTTGGCGAAGTCGGCGTAGGTGTACATGATCGCGGTGAAGACGATGCCGCCGATGCCGAGCAGCGCGGAGCTGAGCAGGACCGCGGCGTTGTGGTTGCGTTCGACCCAGATCTGGTGGCCGAGCTTGCCGGGCGTCAGCAGGTCCACCAGGCCGACGCCGAGGAGCAGCAGCACCACCCCGAGGGCGCCGTAGGCCGCCGCCGCGCCGAGCCCGTGCAGGATGTCGTTCATCGTGGTTCCAGCCCCCGGTCCGCCCTCGCCGTACGCCCCGACCGGCTGGTCAGAGCCCCTGACCGGCCTGGTCAAGGGTTGGCAAAAGATACCCCACACGGGTGAGAGGCGGACCGGGGATCCGGAAAGCGGGACGGGTCAGTCCTCCTCGTGCACCAGGTGGTCGACGCAGGCCGCGATGGCCAGCAGCAGGCCGGTGTCCGCGCCGTCGGCGATCTCCACCCCGTAGGTGTCCCGGATCCGGAACCACTTGCGGCTGATCCGGGCCAGCTCGTCGCCGTGGTCGTTCTCGACCCGGTAGTCCTTGTCGATCAGGTTGCCGTGGATCTTCAGCTCGCCGCCGGAAGCCAGGTCCACCAGGTACTTGTCGCGGAACGGGGTGAACAGCTTCTCCCGGACGGTCGCGATCACCTCGCCCTCGGCGTCCTCGATCTTCATCGCGTCGCGGACGGTGAGCATCTTCTCCTTCACCACCGCGACCACCCGGCCGTGCGCGTCCTTCAGCTCGAAGGTGTGCCGCAGCCGCAGCACCTTGCCGTCCACCAGGTACGCCTTGTGGCCCTGGTCGTCCTCGATCCAGTAGTCGTCGCCGACCGCGAACAGCTTCTCCCTGACCAGATACCGCACCGCGGAACCTCCTCCGTGTTGACGTCGGCCCCATTCGACCCTGTTCCCCCGCCCGCCGAAAAGCACCGCCACGAAGCACCCGCCGGAAACCCCGTCGCACGACGGCATCCGGTCGCGTTCAATACCGCCATGCACCCCGACCCCACCGCCGCCCCGTTGCACAGCGAGCGCCTCGACCTGCTGCCGATCGCCCCGGAGCACGCCGAGGAACTGGCGGCCGCACTCGCCGACCCGGCCCTGCACGCCTTCACCGGCGGCCGCCCGGCCACCGCGGAGGAGATGCACGCCCGCTGCGCCCGGCTCGCCGCCGGCTCCCCCGACCCGGCCGAGCAGTGGGGCAACTGGGTCCTGCGGCTGCGCGCCGACGGCGCCCTCCTCGGCTACGTGCAGGCCACCGTCCGCCCCGACGAAGCCGAACTCGCCTGGGTGGTCGGCACCCCCTGGCAGCGCCGCGGCCTGGCCACCGAGGCCACCCGCGCTCTGCTCGACCACCTCACCGCCGCCGGCGTCACCACCGCCGTCGCCCACATCCACCCCGACCACCACGCCTCCGCCAGGGTCGCAACCGCCCTCGGCCTGCACCCCACCGCCCGCACCCAGGACGGCGAAACCCGCTGGCAGGCCGACCTCACCCGCCGGTGAGGTTGTGACGCAGGGGTCCGCCCGCTCCGGAATGCGGGCAGGTGCGATGCGGTTTGATGGGGTTATGGCATCTCGTGCACGTGTACGCGCCCCCGAGCTGGTCGGGGCAGGCGGTTGGTTGAACACCGGCGGCAAGGAGCTCACGCTCGCCGACTTCCGGGGCAAGATCACCGTCCTGGACTTCTGGACCTTCTGCTGCATCAACTGTCTCCATGTCCTGGACGAGCTGCGGGAGTTGGAGGAGAAGCACCGCGACACGGTGGTGATCGTCGGGGTGCACTCGCCGAAGTTCGTGCACGAGGCCGACCATCAGGCCGTGGTGGACGCCGTCGCCCGGTACGAGGTGCATCACCCGGTGCTGGACGATCCGGCGCTGGCCACCTGGAAGCAGTACGCCGTGCGGGCCTGGCCGACGCTGGTGGTGATCGACCCGGAGGGGTACGTGGTCGCCCAGCACGCCGGTGAGGGGCACGCCCACGCGATCGCCCGCCTGGTCGAGGAGCTGGAGGCCGAGCACGCCGCGAAGGGCACGCTGCGCCGTGGCGACGGCCCGTACGTGGCGCCGGAGCCGACCGCGGGGGATCTCAGGTTCCCCGGCAAGGCGGTGCGGCTGCCGAACGGGCACTTCCTGGTCGCCGACTCCGGCCATCACTCGCTGGTGGAGCTGGCCGAGGACGGCGAGACGGTGGTGCGCCGGATCGGCGACGGGCAGCGCGGCCTGGTGGACGGCACCAGCCCTCGGTTCAGCGAGCCGCAGGGCCTGGCGCTGCTGCCGGAGGGCTCGGAGTACGACGTGGTCGTGGCCGACACCGTCAACCACGCCCTGCGCGGCCTGCGGCTGGCCGACGGCAGCGTGACCACGCTGGCCGGCACCGGCCGCCAGTGGTGGCAGGGCTCGCCCACCGAGGGCCCGGCCCGCGAGGTGGACCTCTCCTCGCCGTGGGACGTCGCCTGGTTCGACGGCCGGGTGTGGATCGCGATGGCGGGCGTGCACCAGCTGTGGGCGTACGACCCGGCGGCCGGCGAGGTCGGCGTCGCGGCCGGCACCACCAACGAGGGTCTGGTGGACGGGCCCGTCGCCGAGGCCTGGTTCGCCCAGCCGTCCGGCCTCGCGGTCTCCGCGGACGGCGAGCGGCTCTGGGTCGCCGACTCCGAGACCTCGGCGCTGCGTTCGGTTTCACGTGAAACCAAGACGGTCCAAACCGCCGTCGGCACCGGCCTGTTCGACTTCGGC
Source organism: Kitasatospora sp. NPDC034023 (assembly GCF_055575795.1). Taxonomy (NCBI): domain Bacteria; kingdom Bacillati; phylum Actinomycetota; class Actinomycetes; order Kitasatosporales; family Streptomycetaceae; genus Kitasatospora; species Kitasatospora sp. NPDC034023. The sequence continues at coordinate 60,269 of NZ_JBVIRY010000014.1, read as the reverse complement.
CACCGCGACGGCGCGGCCGACCAGGCCCTGCTCCAGCACCCGCTGGGCGTCACCGTGCTGCCGGACGGCTCGGTGGCCGTCAGCGACACCTACAACCACGCGCTGCGCCGCTACGACCCGGCGACCGGCGAGGTCAGCACGCTGGCCACCGACCTGCGCGAGCCCTCCGGGGCGGTGCTGGTGGACGGCGACATCGTGGTGGTCGAGTCGGCCCGGCACCGGCTGACCAGGCTGCGGCTGCCGGAGGAGGCGGTGCGGGTCGAGTCGGTGGCGCACCGCACCCAGCGCGCGGCCACCGAGGTCGCGCCGGGCGCCTTCCGGCTGGACGTGGTCTTCTCGGCGCCGAGCGGCCAGAAGCTGGACGAGCGTTACGGCCCGTCCACCCGGCTGCTCGTCAGCGCGACCCCGCCGGAGCTGCTGGTCTCCGGTGGGGGCGCGGACAGCGACCTCTCCCGGGAGCTGGTGCTCTCCGACGAGGTCGCCGAGGGCGTGCTGCACGTCTCGGCGATGGCGGCCTCCTGCGACGACGACCCGGGGATCGAGTACCCGGCCTGCCACGTGCACCAGCAGGACTGGGGCGTGCCGGTGAAGCTGGTCGCCGGCGGTGCCCGCCGCCTCCCGCTGGTCCTGGCCGGGATGGAGTAGCCCCCGGACGACACGGGGCCCGGACGACCGGACGACACGGGGCCCGGCTCGCAAGCCGGGCCCCTGTCGTACCGGAGGTGCTCAGCCCTCCAGGAAGGCCTTGATCGCGCTCGCCAGCAGGTACGGGTCCTCCGCGCCGCACAGCTCGCGCGCCGAGTGCATGGAGAGCGCCGCGATGCCGCAGTCCACGGTCTTGATGCCCAGGCGCGCCGCCGTGATCGGGCCGATCGTCGTTCCGCAGGGCATCGCGTTGTTGGAGACGAAGGTCTGCCACGGCACGCCCGCCTTCTCGCAGGCGGCCGCGAACACCGCCCGGCCGACGCCGTCGGTCGCGTAGCGGTTGTTGACGTTGACCTTGAGGATCGGCCCGCCGTTGGGCATCGGGTGGTGGCCCGGCTCGTGCCGCTCGCTGTAGTTCGGGTGGACGGCGTGGCCCATGTCCGAGGAGAGGCAGACGGTGCCGGCGAGCGCCCGGACGCGGTCCTCCGGGGTGCCGCCGCGGGCGTGGATCGTGCGGTCCAGGACGTTGCCGAGCAGCGGGCTCTGCGCTCCGGTGTCGGACTCGCTGCCGGTCTCCTCGTGGTCGAAGGCGGCCATGACCGGGATGTACGGCAGCTCGGCGGCGCCGTCGGCCGTGGCGGCGGCGGCGAGCGCGGCGGTGGCGGCGTGCACCGAGAGCAGGTTGTCCAGGCGCGGGCCGGCCAGCAGTTCGCGGTCGCGGCCCAGGTAGGAGGCGGGCTGGACGTCGTGCGTCATGAGGTCCCAACCGACCACGTCGGCGGCGGCCAGGCCGGCCCGCTCGGCGACGTAGGAGATCAGGGAGCCCTCGTCGACCGGGCCGAGGCCCCAGATCGGGGTGAGGTGGCGCTGCTTGTCGAGCTTCATGCCCTCGTTGACCTGGCGGTCCAGGTGGATGGCGAGCTGCGGCACGCGCAGCAGCGGCTCGTCCAACTGGACGAGCCGGGCGGTGCCGTCCTTGAGCGCGAGTCTGCCGGAGATGCCGAGGTCCCGGTCCAGCCAGGTGTTCAGCGGGACGCCGCCGTAGATCTCCACGGCGACCTGCCGCCAGCCGGCCGAGCCGGTGTCAGGCAGCGGCTTGACCCGCAGGTTGGGCGAGTCGGTGTGGGTGCCGACGATCCGGAACGGGGTCTCGGGGCCCGTCCCTTCCGGCAGGTACCAGGCGATCAGTGCGCCGCCGCGGATCAGGTACCGCCCGCCGGCGGCGCCGTCCCAGGCGTCCGTCTCGGCGACCTGCCGGAAGCCCGCCTTCTCCAGCCGCTCCGCGGCGCTCGCGACCGCGTGGTACGGGGACGGCGAGGTGCCGAGGAACGCGATCAGATCGTCGCTGTGCGTCCGGTCGAAAAAAGCCTGGCGGGCGGCGGTCGACATACTGCTCCTGGGTTGAGGGAGGGCCGAAGCCGGATGGGGAGTCGACTTCGCACGTTGAGCATATGCCCGTACACGGACAGGGCATTCGGAAGCTCTCAACCCGGACACAACCGTGAACGACCCGCAACACGCGCCGCCCGCCGGGCGGATACTCCCTGGTCGCGTACGGTCAGCAGGCCGTGAAGCCGACGGCCACCGGGGAGAGCACCGCAGCAAAGCACCGCGGAAGAGCACGGAGGAAGAGCACGGAGGAAAGCACCGGCGAAAAGCGCCCGGGGAAAGCGCCCGGGAAAAGGGCCGGGACACACCGAAGGGCCCGGTGGCAGCCGGGCCCTTCGGTGTGAGGGTTTTCGTCAGGCAGTCAGAAGGTGCAGGAAGGCCTTAGAAGGCCTCCTCCGCCAGCTCCATGATCTCGTTGTCGATGCCCTCGGCGATCACGCGCTGCGGCGTGACGGTCGGCAGGACGTTCTTGGCGAAGAAGCGGGCCGCCGCGACCTTGCCCTGGTAGAAGGGGATGTCCTTCTCCGAGGCGCCGGCCTCCAGCTTGGCGAGGGCCACCACGGCCTGGCGCAGCAGCAGCCAGCCGACGACGACGTCGCCGGAGACCATCAGCAGGCGGGTGGTGTTGAGGCCCACCTTGTACATGTTCTTGACGTCCTGCTCGACCGAGGTCAGGTCGGCGAGCAGCTTGCCGACGATGGCCTCCAGGTCGCCCGCGGCCTTGGCGAGCAGCTCGCGCTCGGCGGCCAGGGCGTCGCCGCCGGCGGCGGAGCCGAGGAACTTCTGGATCTGCTCGGACAGCGCGGTGAGCGCCTGGCCGCCGTCCTTGACGATCTTGCGGAAGAAGAAGTCCTGGCCCTGGATGGCGGTGGTGCCCTCGTACAGGGTGTCGATCTTGGCGTCGCGGATGTACTGCTCGATCGGGTACTCCTGCAGGTAGCCGGAGCCACCGAAGGTCTGCAGGGACTGGGCGAGCTGCTCGTAGGACTTCTCCGAGCCGTAGCCCTTGACGATCGGCAGGAGCAGGTCGTTCAGGCGCTCGGCGGCCTCGTCCTGCTCGCCGCGCAGCTTGGCCGCCATCATGTCGTCCTGGGTGGACGCGGTGAACAGGACCAGCGCGCGCATGCCCTCGGCGTAGGCCTTCTGGGTGAGCAGCGAGCGGCGCACGTCCGGGTGGTGGGTGATGGTGACGCGCGGGGCGGTCTTGTCCAGGAACTGCGAGATGTCGGCGCCCTGCACGCGCTCCTTGGCGTACTCCAGCGCGTTCAGGTAGCCGGTGGAGAGGGTGGCGATGGCCTTCGTGCCGACCATCATGCGGGCGAACTCGATGATCTTGAACATCTGGCGGATGCCGTCGACCTTGTCGCCGAGCAGCCAGCCCTTGGCCGGGTGCTTGGCGCCGAAGGTCATCTCGCAGGTGTTCGAGGCCTTGAGGCCCATCTTGTGCTCGACGTTGGTGGCGTAGACGCCGTTGCGCTCGCCGAGCTCGCCGGTCTCCCAGTCGAAGTCGAACTTCGGGACGATGAAGAGGCCCAGGCCCTTGGTGCCCGGCTTACCGCCCTCGGGGCGGGCCAGCACCATGTGGATGATGTTCTCGGACATGTCGTGCTCGCCCGAGGTGATGAAGCGCTTCACACCCTCGATGTGCCAGGAGCCGTCCTCCTGCTGGATCGCCTTGGTGCGGCCGGCGCCCACGTCGGAGCCCGCGTCGGGCTCGGTGAGGACCATGGTGGAGCCCCACAGGCGGTCGGTCATCCGCTTGGCGACCTCGAGCTGCGCCTCGGTGCCCTCCTCGGCGATGACGCCGGCGAAGGCCGGGCCGGAGGAGTACATCCAGATGGCCGGGTTCGAGCCGAGGATCTGCTCGGCGAAGGCCCAGATCAGCGAGTTCGGGGTGACCTGGCCGCCGATCGACTCCGGGATGCCCAGGCGCCACCACTCGGCGTCCATGAAGGTCTGGTAGCTCTTCTTGAACGCGGCCGGGATCGGCGCGGTGTTGGTCTCCGGGTCGAAGACCGGCGGGTTGCGGTCGGTGTCGGTGAAGGACGCGGCGAGGTCGTTCTCGGCCAGGCGCGAGATCTCGCTGAGGATGTTCTTCGCGGTCTCGACGTCCATGTCCGCGAACGGTCCGGTGCCGTAGACCTGCTCGCGGCCGAACACCTCGAAGAGGTTGAACTCCACGTCACGCAGGTTGGACTTGTAGTGACCCATGGCCGTTTTCTCCGGTTCGTCGCTTCCGGGAGACCGCCGCGTTCCGGCGTCCCGTACCCACCAGTAGGCATCATGATGCTACCCAGCGGTAACTTGGGCAAGCCCTCGACGGTGAATCCGCTATGAACGTGGTCACGTCCCACAGTCCCGGCGACCACTCCTTGTCAGGATCGGCGCCAGCGCGGGCGGGTGCGCTCCCGCTAGCCTGTCCGTGTGTACGGATATGACCAGAACGCATACCCGGGCGACCCCTACCAGCAGCAGGCGGGACCGCAGCCGGGCATGAACGGCATGCCCGGACCGGACGCCTACGGCGCGCAGGCACAGACGGACCAGCAGTCGCTCTACCCCGAACCCTCCCCGCCCTCGCTGGCGGACGCGGTCCGGGCCTTCACCACCGGCTCGATGGCGGTCGAGGACTTCCAGGCGATCTTCATCACCTCGAAGGTGCACTGCCCGCGCGGCGAACGCCCCGGCTTCCTCGCACTGCACAACACCCCGACGCCGGTGATCCCGATGTTCAGCTCGCTGAAGGAGCTGCGCCGCTACGCCGGCAAGGACTCCAAGCACTTCACCGTCACCGGCGCCGAGGTCCTGGACCTGCTGCCGACCGGCTACGGCTTCGCGCTGGACATGGAGGGCGAGCACCGGATGGTGTTCGACGCCAAGGCCGTCGAGCAGATGGTCGACTTCACCATGCGCCGGATGTACGGCTAGTCCACCCTGTAAGGAAGAGGAGCCCGCGCTCCTCCGTCGCTACATAGTTCAATTTTCAACTTGCTTGTTGTTGAGAATTGAACTAACCTCGTGCACGTAGGCCGAAGAACCCCCCTCGAAGGAGGCCGACATGCCCGCCGTGACCGTCGACAACCCGCTGACCCTTCCCCGCGTCACCACGCCGGACGCTGCCGTCACGAGCGCCCGCCCGGTCCGCACCGTGGTCACCGCCCCCGAGGGCTTCGAGGGCGAGGGCTTCCCCGTCCGCCGCGCCTTCGCCAAGATCGACACCAAGTACCTCGACCCGTTCATCATGATGGACCAGATGGGCGAGGTGGACTACGCGGCCGGCGAGCCCAAGGGCACCCCCTGGCACCCGCACCGCGGCTTCGAGACCGTCACCTACATCATCGACGGAACCTTCGTGCACCAGGACTCGCACGGCGGCGGCGGCGTCATCACCGACGGCGACACCCAGTGGATGACGGCCGGCTCCGGCCTGCTGCACATCGAGACCCCGCCGGAGTCGCTGGTGATGTCCGGCGGCCTCTTCCACGGCCTCCAGCTGTGGGTGAACCTGCCCGCCTCGGACAAGATGATCGCCCCGAAGTACCAGGACATCCGCGGCGGCAGCGTCAAGCTCCTCAGCACCGAGGACGGCGGCGCCCTGCTCCGGGTGATCGCCGGCGAGCTCGACGGCCACCAGGGACCCGGTGCCACCCACACGCCGATCACCATGATCCACGCCTCGGTGAGCCCCGGCGCCCAGGTCACCCTGCCCTGGCGCTCCGACTTCAACGCCCTCGCCTACGGCCTGGCGGGCAAGGGCTCGGCCGGCCAGGAGCGGCGCCCGTTCCACAGGGGCCAGGCGGTCCTGTTCGGCGACGGCGACTCGATCACCCTGCGCGCCGACGAGAACCAGGACTCCCGCAACCCCAACTTCGAGGTCGTACTGCTCGGCGGCCTGCCGATCCGCGAGCCGGTCGCCTGGTACGGACCGTTCGTGATGAACAGCCACCGCGAACTCCAGCAGGCCATGGAGGACTTCCAGGCCGGCCGCCTCGGCACCGTCCCGGCCTCCGGCAGGTAAGGCGGACAGGTCCGGGCACCGACCCGGAGGGGGCGGCCGCAGGTCTCACCTGCGGCCGCCCCCGCAGTCCTGCCGTTCTGCTGTCCCGGCCGTTCTCCTGTCCCGGCCGTTCTGCCGTTCTCGCGGCCCGGCCGGCTGCGTGCGGGGTCTACAGCAGCGCGTACACGGCCGAGGCGTCGTCGTGCGTCTTGCCGCGCGGCCAGCGCTCGCAGGCGGCGTCCGCCCGCTCCACCGCGCGGACCTGGGCGATCAGCTCGCCCGGGCCCGACTCGGCGAGCAACCGCAGGGCGTCGCCCCAACTGCCCAGCCCGAAGCGCTCGGTGAAGCGGGAGGCGCCGTCGGTGAGGGCGGCCAGCGCGTGCAGCCGGTCGAGCCGGACGAAGCCGGTCTCGGCGTGCTCGGCGGCGCGCGGGCTGGCGGCCGCGATCCACGGGCCGTTGCCCCGGTTGCGGGCGGCACGGACGGCCAGCGCGTACTCCAGGTGCAGCGCGGCCCGCTCGGCCGAGCCGGGGACGGTCGACCAGACCTGGCGGCGCAGCCCCTCCCCGCCGGGGAAGCGCTGGTTGTCCCCGATCACCTTCGGCGGGCCGTCCTTGAACTCCAGGACCAGCAGCGAGTCGCCGAGCACCAGGTACTCCAGCGTCTCGCCGTGTCTGCGGGCCGCGACCACCATCGCGGCGGGCGTGTTGGGATGCGCCAGGTCGCAACGGCCGCCGTGCAGCGCGGCCGTCTCCACGATGGCGTCGGCCAGGCACTCGGTGATCGAGCGGTCCGCCCGGTCGGTGAGCCGGGCGAGCAGGTGCACACCCAACCGACGCACGTACCAGGCCGTCCCGTGCCGGCACCCGGACTCCAGGCCGGCCGGCGAACTCGCGCCGTCCAGCAGGACCAGCGCCTCCGGCGAGGCCGCCGCGAAGTCCTCACTCTCGCGGTCGGGCCGCCGTGCTTCCCCTGCGAGCTGTAGCTGCATCCCGACAGTGTGGACGCCGCCCCCGGCCCGCGCCCAGACCCGTGCGCCGGTGCGGCGCGGGCCCGGGCGCGACGTCCGGTGGCAGCCGGGGCGATTCGGCCATACCGTCGGGAAGTGACCGGACAATTCGGCCAATCGGGGCGGGTCAGGTTTGGGATCACCTTCGGGTGCCCGGGCGGCCCGTGACTGACGAGGAGCGGAAGATGTTCTGGCAGTTCATCGTGTTGCTGGCCGCCTCGCTCGGCTTTCCGACCGCCGCACTGCTCTTCCTGATCGGCGGACCGCGCTTCCCCGACGAGCAGCGCGACGAAAGCCCCCCAGCCGCCCGTTCCCGAGCCACCCGTTCCTGAGTCACCCGCTGCCGAGCCACCCGCTGCCGGGCTACCCGTTCCCGAGTTGCCCGTTCCAGGCCGGATCGCGGCCGAGCAGCGCCAGGGCGCGCTCGAACCGGCCCGGCCCGGTTCCCGGTCGCAGGCCCGGGCGGAAGGCCCGGCCGGGCGCCCGGGCCTCCGGGGTGTCCGGAACGGCCTCGGTCACCGCCAGCAGCGCAGCGATCAGCGCCTCGTCGCCGTCCACCGCCGCGACGAGGCCCGCCCCGGTGCCGAGCGTGGCCGCGACGTCCCAGCCGTGCACGAGGGTGTCGAGCAGGTGGAAGCCGACCGCCTGCGCGAGCGGGAACGGGCCGCCGTCGCGGATTTCCGGGAGCCAGAGCGCCCGGTCGGCGGCGGCCGCCTCGCGGAAGGCGGCGCCGAGGTCGAGGCCGGTCCGGCGGAAGGCGCCCGCCGGGTCGGCGCCGAGCGGGGCGTCCGCGAACAGGGCGAGGTCGGGCCCGGCGCCGCGGGCGGCCGCCGCGAACCCCTGGTGCTGGCCGACGCAGTGCTCCAGCAGCTGACGCAGCGTCCAGTCCGCGCACGGGGTGGGCAGGTCCAGGTGCTCGGGCCGTACCGCGTCCACCACGTCGGCGGCCAACTCCATGGACTGTGCGTGTAATTCGACGAGCTTCATACGACGGTGACCTCCAGGTCGGCGGACAGGAATCCGATCACCTGATCAACGACGGCCGGTTCCGCGATAATCCGGCGGTGGCCGAGCCCGCGGGTGACCACCAGGTCGAGCCGCCGTACGAGCGGGCCGACCGCCTCCTGCTGCGCCTGCTGTGCGCCGAGGCCGCCGATCCGGCCGACCCGGCGCTCGCCTAACCCTCCGCCAACACCCGCTCCAGCAGGGCGGATCGGAGCAGGAGGCGCTCGTCCTCACCGGCCGCGCCGACCACCTGGAGGCCCAGCGGCAGCCCGTCCCGGGTCCGTCCGGCCGGCAGGCTCAGCGCCGGCCGCCCGAGGAAGCTCCACGGCAGCGACATCACCGCGTCCCCGGTGCTGTGCAGCCCCTCCGGCGCCCCGCCGGTCGCCGAGGGCGCCAGCCACAGGTCCACCCCGGCCGCCGCTCCCGCCCCGTCCACCCGCTCGCGCAGCCGCTCCCGGAACCGCAGCGCGGCCGCCCGGTCCTCGGGCGCGACGCCCTGGCCGACCCGGATGCTCGCCACCGTCTCCGGCCGGTAGAGGCCGCCGAACCGGGCGAACCAGTCGGCGTGGCTGCGGGCCAGCTCGAACCGGTTGACGGCCTGCAACTGCCGCCTCACCTCGGCGAAGTCCGGGAACAGCTCGACCCGGCGCACCCTCAACCCGGCCCGCGCCAGCCGCTCCAGCTGCTCCTCGAAGGCGCGCAGCGCGGCCGGCTCGGCGTGCTCCAGGTACGTCCCGTCCGGCACCCCGAGCACCGGCTCCGGCCCCGGGCCCCCCGCCACCGGCCGCCAGTCGTCACAGAGCACCGCGGCCGCCAGCTCCGCGCCCGCCAGGTCGGCCGTGAACACCCCCAGGGTGTCGAAGCTCGGCGCGTTCGGGAGCACGCCGTCGATCGGGATCCGCCCGTACGTCGGCCGGAACCCCACCACCCCGCAGTACGCGGCCGGGCGGATCACCGAGCCGACGGTCTGGGTGCCGACCGCGAGCGCCACCAGCCCCGCCGCGACCGCCGCCGCCGAACCGCTGCTGGAGCCGCCCGGGGTGTGCCCCGGGTGGTGCGGGTTGCGGGTCGGGCCCGGGGCGCTCGCGGCGAACTCGGCGGTCACCGTCTTGCCCGCGACCAGCGCCCCCGCCGCGCGCAGCCGGTCCACCACCGCGGCCTGCGGCCCGGCCAGCACCCCGGGCGGCAGCGCCGACCCCCCGTGCGTGGGCAGCCCGTCCACGTGCACGATGTCCTTGACCCCCACCGCCACCCCGTACAGCGGCGGCCGCCCGTCCGGCACCGGGTACCGCGCCGCCAGCTCCCGCGCCTGCGCCCGCAACCGGTCGTGCCGCCCGGGCTCCGGCACGAACGCGTGGATCAGCGGGTCCACCCGCTCGAGCAGCGTGCAGAAGCGGTCGACGTACTCGGGCAGCCCCGGCTCCCCGGCACGCAGCGCGGCGACCTCGCGGGTCAACGACCGCGGCCGGACGGGGGGTTCATCCATACCGGGCACAGTAGACCGGGTCTACGGGTGCTCGGCCGCCAGGTACGGCGCCTCGCGCAGGAAGTACGCCCCGCAGGTGTGGCAGCACAGCTCCGGGGTCCTCCCCCAGTCCACCGCCTCCCGCACCGGCGCCTGCGGATCGAGCTCCCGGCCGCACATGGCCACGCTCTCCTCGCCCCGGACCACGTGCCACAGCCGCACGCCCTCGGCCGCGCCGCCGGCGCCGTACTCGGCTCGCATCTGGTGCATCATGCCCCCCATCGTCCGACCCCCTCCCAGCCCCGGCAACCGGAGCCTCCGCCAGGCCTTTCGCGCCGCCACCGGGGAACCCGCCGAGGTTCTCCGCCGCCTGCCGCAGGACCGTCCGGCCCCTGGGCGAAATCCGGCCACCATGGCCGGATAAGGTGCGCGGGCGCGACCAGCGCCGATGGCCCTGCCGAAGCCCGAAGTCGCCTGATTTCAGCCATATTTCACCGAACTGGAAGCCCTCACCGTGCGCTCTTCCCGCCTTCTGGCCACGTCCACGCTGGTGGCGCTCTCGCTCGGCGCCACGATCGGCGCCGCCACCGCCGGCGCCGTCGGAGTCGCCCCGACCCCGAGCGCCGCCGCGACCGCCCCGGCCACCCCCTCGGGCCCGCCGAGCACCGCCGCGACCACCCCGGCCCCGCCGGCCCCACCGGCCACCGGCAAGCCGACGAACCTCCCGACCCTGCCGGCCCCCACGCCGACCGCCGACAACCGCTGCCACGGCGGCGTCTACCAGAGCTCCCTGCTCAAGGTCACCGGCACCGGCCTGTACGGCACCACCCTGGTCAAGGGCGGCCCGGCCGCCGAGATGACCATGACCTGGGAGAACAAGAGCGGCGTCGACCTGCCGGTCATCCACAACAGCCTCTACGTCACCGACGAGTTCGACGGGGCCGCTCCGGTCCAGTGGAGCACCGAGTTCTTCGACGTCCAGCTGGACACCGGCTCCGGCTGGAAGCCCGCCAAGCTCGACGACCGGGCCCTCCGGGTGGCCGACTTCAAACTGGCCAAGGGCGAGAAGGTCACCTACAAGGTCCGGATAGCCGCGACCGCCAAGGCCCCGGTCGGAAAGTACGGCGCGAACTACGAGGCCGGCTCGGACGCCTTCGACAACGACAAGGTGCCCACCCCGGCCAACAACAAGCCGCAGGCCTGCACGCAGTTCCTCGACGACTACCTGGGCGAGTTCCGCGTCGCCGCGACCGGCGGCGCCACCACGGCCGCCACCACCCCGGCCGTCGCCGTCTCCGCCTCGCCCTCGGCGGGCGGCCCGCACCTGGCCGAGACCGGCGCCGGCTCCGACACCCTGCCGATCGCCCTCGGCGGCGCGGCCGTCCTCGCCGCCGGCGCCGGCACCCTGTTCGTCCTGCGCCGCCGCAAGGCCGGCGCCCACGGCTGATCCCACCCCGACTCACCCCCGAGGGGCGCAGCCACCCAGGTCCGCGCCCCTCGGCGTCTCCCCGGCCGCACCCTCAGGACGCCCGCAGCAGCGCGCCGTCCTGCCACTTGAGGATCTTGTCGAAGCTCACGATCGCCCCCCGCAGGGGGTGGTTGCGGAGTTGTACGTGGTCGGTGAGGGCGTGGATGAGGAAGAGGCCGCGGCCGGATTCGGCGGTGAGGTCGGGGAGGGTGTCGAGGTCGACCGGGCGGAGGGTGGGGGGCGTGGGGCCGCAGGGGAGGACGTGGGTGTCGTACGGGTGGTAGTCGCGGCGGGGGCGGTGGCCGGTGAGGACGCGGGCCGGGACGGTGGCGCGGCCGCGGCGGGAGCGGTGGGGCCCGCGGCCGGTGGCGGCCGGGCGGGTCGGGGCGGCGGCAGCGGGGCGCCGGACCGGCGGGGCGGCGGGGGCGGGCAGGCCGGGGCCGGAGTCGGTGACCTCGATCCGCAGTCGGTCGCCGCTGATCGAGGCGGTGACCTGGAAGCCGTCGTCGGGCCGCCCGGTGGCGCCGTGCTCGACGGCGTTGGCGCAGGCCTCGCTGAGGGCGACGCCGAGGTCGTCGGCGATCTGCGGGTCGACGCCCGCCGTCGCCATGGCACCGAGCAGGATGCGCCGGGCCAGCGGGACGCTGGCCGGGTCGCGCTTGAGGTGCAGAGTCCACCAGATGTCCACGGGAGGTCCCTCCTGGCTGCGGCTCCACATACAACTAGGTATCTCCGGGCGATTCGGCGGTGAACCGTGCACGGGGGCCGCTACCGCCCGTTCGGCGGATGGACTGGGGGACGGGGTCTGTGCGCCGCGGCGCACACGGGGGCCTGCACGCCGCCGCCGAAAGGGGCATTCGTAGGGATTTCCCACCCTGCCCGTGTCGCCGGCGTACGCAATGAGAGGATGGCCCGGCCATGCCTGCCCTCGCTGCCGCCCCGTTCCCGGGCGCCCCCGGACCGGCCCAGCCGGCGGGGTCCGCCGCCTGGGACCTGCGGCTTGCCCGGGCCGTCCCGTTCGCGCTTTTCTGCACGCTGATAGCGGCCGCCGGGCACGCCGTGGCCGGTGGCGGGAACGTTCCGCCGACCGCGCTGGCGGCGGGTTTCGTCGCGGTGCTGGCGCTCGCGGTGGCCTGCGGTGGACGGGAGCGTTCGCTGGCCGGCATCGCCGGGGCGCTGGCCGCGGGGCAGCTCGGACTGCACTTCCTCTTCCACAGCCTCGGTGGCCACGGCTTCACCGCCATGTCCGGTATGTCCGGCATGCACCACGGCGGCTCCGGTCCGCTGACCGTTCCGCAGGTGGCCGGCCGGCTGATCTGCAACGAGGCCCACCCGGGCACGCTGCTCGGCCTGCCCGGCGGCCCGTCCCCGGAGCAGCTGGTCTCCTCGGCGGGCCTGGACCCGCACGCGTTCGCCGCCGCGCCGTGGTGGCAGGGCGGCGTGTTCGGCATGACGCCGTCGATGCTGGCCGGGCACCTGGTCGCCGCGCTGGTGGCGGGCTGGTGGCTGCGGCGGGGCGAGGCGGCGCTGTGGCGGTTGCTGCGGGTGGCCGCGTCGGCGGCGCGGGAGCACTGGGCGGCGCCGCTGCGGTCGGTGTTCGCGCTGGTGGCCGCGGTGCTGCGGGGTCTGTTCGGGGTGGCCGGTCCGGTCCGCCGGTTCGGGGTCCGGGGCGGGGAGCGTCCGCTTCCGGCGGGTGCCGTGCTGCGGCACAGCGTGGTGCGACGTGGACCGCCGTGCGGGGCCTTCGCGTACTGATCCGCGTCTTCCGGCGGCCTGCGGGCCGTGCCGGGTCGCGGTGTGCGCACCGTCCGGGCCGTTTCCCGACCACCGGGTCCGGCCCCGAGGCTCTGCCCCACACGTCCCCACGCGCGGCACCACCGAGGTACCGCCGAGGCGCGGTTCAGTCCGTCGCCCGGTCCCGGCCTGCCGCCCAGCTCCGATCGGAGACCCGCATCATGCGTTCCCTTCCCGCCCGTCGTCTCGCCGCCGTCGCCCTGACCGCCGCCGCCTCCGTGGTGGCGCTGGCCGGTCCGGCCTTCGCGCACGTCACCGTGAACCCGGGTTCGGCCGCCCAGGGTGGCTACACGGCCGTCGACTTCCGGGTGCCGAACGAGAGCGACACCGCGAGCACCGTGAAGCTGGAGGTCAACCTCCCGCTGGACCACCCGCTGGCGTCGGTCCGGACCCTGCCGCTGCCGGGCTGGACCGCCACCCTGGAGAAGTCCAAGCTCGACAAGCCGATCAAGGTGCACGGCAGCGACGTCAACGAGGCCGTCTCCAAGATCACCTGGACCGCCGACGCCGGCACCAAGGTCTCCCCCGGGCAGTTCCAGGAGTTCCGGGTCTCGCTCGGCCCGCTGCCGACCGACGCCGACAGCATGGTCTTCAAGGCCCTGCAGACCTACGACAACGGCGATGTCGTCCGCTGGATCGACGAGTCCAAGGACGGCCAGCCCGAGCCGGCCCACCCGGCCCCGGTCCTGAAGCTCACCAAGGCCGCCGCGGGCGGGGACGACCACGGCGTCACCGCCTCCCCGGCCGCCGACGCCCACGGCGGCAGCTCGGACCACGCCGCCGCCTCCGACGGCGGCAGCAAGAGCAGCGACTCCACCGCCCGCACCCTCGGTGTGGTCGGCATCGTGGTCGGCGTGATCGGCACCGCCGTCGGCGTGCTCGGCCTGCGCCGCAAGAACGGCGGCTCCGCCTCCTGACCCCCGCGCCGACGGGGCCGTACCCAGGCCGTACGGCCGCACTCCCGCCGTACCCGCACCCCGGGTCCGGCCCCGTCGGCGGTCCACCGCGCACGATCGGATCACGCACGCATGCCCCGTACCGCCCGCACCACCCGCCTGGCCGGCGCGGCCGCCCTCGCGCTGGCCGCCGCCCTGACGCTGTCCGCCTGCGGCTCCTCCGGCGGTGACTCCACCGCCGCGAAGGTCACCCAGCAGAAGGAGGACACCCCGTACCAGGGCACCAAGCTGGCGAAGAACTTCGAGAAGCCGGACCTCCAGCTGACCGACACCTCCGGCCGGCCGTACGACCTGCGGCAGCAGACCAACGGCAAGGCCACCCTGCTGTTCTTCGGCTACACCAGTTGCCCGGACGTCTGCCCGACCACCATGGGCGACATCGGCGTCGCGATGAAGGCGCTCTCCCCGGAGGACCGGCAGAAGGTCAACGTCGTCTTCGTCTCCACCGACCCGCAGCGCGACACCCCCAAGGTGCTGCGCACCTGGCTGGACTCGATGGGCAGCGACTTCATAGGCCTCACCGGCGACCTGGCCAAGGTGAAGACCGCCGCCAAGTCGCTCGGCATCATGATCGAGGACCCGGTGGTCAACGCGGACGGCACGGTCACCTCCACCCACGGCGCGCAGGTGCTGGCCTTCCTCCCCTCGGACGACAAGGCGCACGTGCTCTACATGAGCGGCACCGAGGAGAAGACCTACGAGCACGACCTGCCGCTGCTCGCCAAGGGGGTCGCGGCGTGACGACGGGCACCCGCCGCTTCCGCCGGACCGCCCTGCTGGGCGCCGTCGTCGCGACCGCCCTCGGCGGCGGCGCCATCCTGGCCGCCTGCGGGACGGACGGCCAGGACGGGGCCGGCGGCGGGCCGGCCAGGCTCAGCGTCGCCGACTCCTACATCCCGCTGCCGCCGGCCGGCGGCATGGCGGCCGGCTACCTGACCGTCCGCAACGACGGCGGGCAGGACCAGCTGGTCAAGGTGACCAGCCCGGGCGCCGAGTCGGTCACCATGCACCGCTCGACCCCGTCGAGCATGGAACAGGTCGACACCCTGGACGTGCCCGCCCACGGCGCGCTGCAGTTCGCCCGCGGCGGCACCCACCTCATGATCATGGGCTGGCAGAAGGCCCCCACCCTGGGCGACGAGGTCGAACTCGACCTCACCTTCGCCAAGTCCGGCACCATCTCGGTCAAGGTGCCGGTCAAGGAGCTCACCTACCGCCCCGGCCAGAGTTAAGGGGACCGCCACCATGCAGTCGGCCGGCCTGGAGAAGGCCTCGCACCGCCGGACCGCCGGGGTGCTCGGAGTGCTCGGCGCGTTGCTCGCGCTGATGCTCGCGGGCGCCGGACCGGCCTCCGCGCACGCCACCCTGGATTCCACCGACCCCCGGCAGAACTCGGTGGTCGCCACCGCCCCGCCGGAGGTCACCCTGACCTTCAGCGAGTCCGTGTCGCTCTCCTCCGACTCCGTCCGGGTGCTCGACCCTGCCGGCAAGGCCGTGGACACCGGCAACCCCGCGCACGCCGACGGCAGGGGCAACACCGCCCGGGTCGGGCTGAAGGGCGGGCTCGCCAACGGCACGTACACGGTGGCCTGGCGGGCGGTCTCGGAGGACTCGCACCCGGTCGGCGGGGCGTTCACCTTCTCCATCGGCGCCCCCTCGGACACCTCGGTGTCGGCCACCGCGCTGCAGGGCGCCAAGGCCGACGACGTGGTCGCCGCCCTCTACGGCACCGGGCGCACGGTCGCGTACGCCGCGTTCGCGCTCCTGGCCGGCGTCGCCGCCTTCGTGCTGATCTGCTGGCCGGCCGGCACCGCCCGGCGCCCGGTGCAGCGGCTGCTGATGACCGGCTGGACGACACTGCTGGTCTCCACCGTCGCGGTGCTGATGCTGCGCGGCCCGTACGAGCGCGGCTCGGGCGTCGGGCAGGCCTTCGACCTGTCGCTGGTGCGCGCCACGCTCGACGAGCGGATCGGCACCGCGCTGGCCGCCCGGCTGCTGCTGCTCGCGGCGGGCGGGGTGTTCCTGTCGCTGCTGGTCGGCCAGCTGGGGCAGCCGCCACGGCCGCTCCCCGCGAAGCCCGCCAAGGACAGCGGCGGCGACGAGGGCGAGGACGCCGAGGCCGCCGAACTGCGCGAGCTGGAGCAGCGGGCCGCCGAACGGCCGCAGCGGGAGACCCGGCTCGGCCTCGGCGTGGCCGGGCTGCTGCTGGCGGTCGCCCTCTCGGCGACCTGGGTCGGCGCCGACCACGCCTCGGTGGGCATCCAGGTCTGGCTGGCGCTGCCGCTCGGCATCCTGCACCTGATCGCGATGGCGCTCTGGCTGGGCGGGCTGGCCGCGCTGCTGGTCGCGCTGCGCGAGGGCGTGGGCGCGGAGGTGGTCGACCGCTTCTCCAGGATCGCCTTCGGCTCGGTGGCCGTCCTCGCCGCGACCGGGATCTACCAGTCCTGGCGGGGACTCGGCAGCTGGGGCGCGCTGACCGGCACCGCGTACGGGCGGCTGCTGCTGGTGAAGAGCGGCTGCGTGGTCGTGATGATCGGCGTCGCCTGGATGTCCCGTTCCTGGCTGGCCCGGCTGCGGTCGGCCCCGGCCGAGGCGGCCGAGGTCGAACAGGCCGAGGTGCCGGAGCCGGTCGGCGCCATGGCGCACGGCGAGGACCCGGTCCGCCGGGCCCAGCTGGCCCGCCAGCAGGCCGCCCGCCAGAACGCCGGACGCGAACGCGGACTGACCCCGACCCGGGCCGGACTGCGCCGCTCGGTGCTGGTCGAGGCCCTGGTCGCGGTCGCGGTGCTGGTGGTCACCACCATGCTCACCAACTCGCCGCCCGGACGGGTCGCGAGCGAGGTCACGGCCGGAACCGCCGCGCCGGCCGCCGGCGGGGCCGTGGCCGCGCCGCAGACCGAGCCGGGCCGCACCGTCGAGCTCAAGCTCCCGTACGACACCAAGGGCCGGACGCCGAACGCCAAGGGCACCGCGACCGTCACCCTCAACCCGGCCCGGACCGGCCCGAACGAGGTGAAGCTCGCGCTGGACGGCGCGGACGGGCAGCCGGTGGACGTCCCCGAGGTGCAGCTCGCCTTCACCCTGCCGGACCGCGACCTCGGCCCACTGCCGGTCGCGCTCACCCCGGAAGGCACCGGCCGCTGGAGCGGTACCGCGCAGCTGCCGCTGGCGGGCACCTGGGTGGTGTCGGTGCAGATCCGCTCCTCCGACATCGACCAGACCACGCCGACCCAGCAGTTCAAGATCGGCTGACGGCGATGGACGACGTGACGACGACGGAGCAGGCCTCGGCAGGGCAGGACCCGGCGGAGCAGGCCTCGGCAGGGCAGGACCCGGCGAGCCGTACGGGTTTCACCCGGCGGGCGCTGCTCGGCACCGCCGGCGCCGGGCTGCTGGTCGGCGCGGGCACGGGCGTCGCCGGGGCGGTCGCCCTGGAGGGCACCGACCACCCCGCGGGTGCGGCACCCGCGGGCGGCGCGCTCGGCGCGGCCCGGGTGCCGTTCCGCGGCGAGCACCAGGCCGGGATCCTCGAACCGCAGCAGGCCCGGGTCCAGCTAGCCGCGTTCGACCTGGCCGAGGGGGCGGGCCGGGACGGGCTGCGCGCCCTGCTGCAGCGCTGGACGAAGGCGGCCGAGCGGCTGACCGCCGGGGAGCCGGCCGAGGAGTTCGACAACCAGATCGCCCTGGACGCCGGGCCCTGCTCGCTCACCCTCACCGTCGGCTTCGGCGCGGCGCTCTTCGACAAGGCCGGGCTCGCCGACCGCCGACCGCCCGGGCTCGAACCGCTGCCCGCCTTCCCCGGCGACGCGCTCGACCCGGCCCGCGGCGACGGCGACCTGTTCGTCCAGATCGGCGCCGACGACGCGCTGGTGGCGGTGCACGCGCTGCGGGTGCTGCAGCGGCTGGCGGCCGGTACGGCGGCGCTGCGCTGGCAGTCGGCCGGCTTCGCCCGGACCCCCGGGGCCGCCGCGCGGCCGGTGACCGGCCGCAACCTGATGGGCCTGGTCGACGGCACCAACAACCCGAAGCCGGGCGAGGACGGCTTCGCCGCCAAGGTGTTCTGCACCGCCGACGGCGACCGGCCGGGCTGGTCGGCCGGCGGCTCGTACCTGGTGTTCCGGCGGATCCGGATGCTGCTGGACCACTGGGAGGCGCTCCCGGTGGACCGGCAGGAGCGGGTGATCGGCCGGCGCAAGGCGGACGGCGCCCCGCTCGGCTCGCCCGCCGGAGCCGGCGAGCACACCCCGGTCGACCTGTCCGCGCAGGGCCCGGACGGCGCCCTGTCGATCCCCGCCGACGCGCACATCCGGGTCGCCGCCCCGGCGGCCAACGGCGGGGCGGCCATGCTGCGGCGCGGCTTCTCGTACCACGACGGGCTGCTGCCGGACGGCTCGCCGGACGCCGGGCTGCTCTTCCTCGCCTTCCAGGCCGACCCGCGCCAGGGCTTCACCCCGGTGCAGCGCAAGCTCTCCCGGGGCGACGGCCTCTCCCGCTTCCTGCGGCACGAGGCGAGCGGCCTGTACGCGGTGCCGCCGGCCGCGCCGGACGGGGGCTACCTCGGTCAGCAGCTGCTGGAAGAGGGGTAGCCGCAGGCCGCTGCCCGGGGCACCCGGCCCAGGCGCCCGAGGCCCTTAGCACAGGCGGTCCCGGCCATTGGAACGCTTTCCTGCCGGGACCGCGGAATCGTTAGGGTGACTGTTTCGGCACCACCCTGCAGCACCGAGTCCCACGGAGGCGTCATGTCGGCCACCCGCTACACCTACCTCGGCCCGGCCGGCACCTTCACCGAGGCGGCGCTGCACACCCTGCCCGAGGCGGGGACGCGGGAGCTGGTGCCGCTGTCCTCGGTAGCGCTGGCGCTGGACGCGGTGCGCGTCGGGGAGGCCGCGGGGGCGTTCGTGCCGATCGAGAACTCGGTGGAGGGCGCGGTCACCGCGACCAACGACGAACTGGCTTCCGGCGCACCGCTGATGATCTACCGCGAGGTGCTGCTGCCGATCTCCTTCGCGCTGCTGGTGCGGCCGGGCACCGAGCTGTCCGGGGTCAAGACGGTGACCAGCCACCCGGTGGCCCAGCCGCAGGTGCGCCGCTGGCTGGCGGCCAACCTGCCGGAGGCGACCTGGGAGTCGGCCGCCTCCAACGCGGACGGCGCCCGGCTGGTCTCCGAGGGCCGCTACGACGGGGCGTTCGCGGGCGAGTTCGCGGCGCCGATCTACGGGCTGGACCCGCTGGTCAAGGACATCGCGGACGCCAAGAGCGCGGCCACCCGGTTCGTCCTGGTGGGCCGCCCGGGCCGGGTCTCCTCGCCGACCGGCGCGGACAAGACCTCGATGGTGGTCTGGCTGCCGGACGACCACCCGGGCGCGCTGCTGGAGCTGCTGCAGGAGTTCGCGGTGCGCGGGGTCAACCTGATGCGGATCGAGTCCCGGCCGACCGGCGAGGGCCTGGGCAACTACTGCTTCCTGATCGACTGCGAGGGCCACCTGTCCGAGCGCCGGGTGGGCGAGGCGATCATGGGGCTCAAGCGGATCTGCCCGCAGGTGCGGTACCTCGGCTCCTATCCGCGCGCCGACCGGCAGGTCTCCACCCACCGGCGGCCGGGGACCTCGGACGAGGATTTCACCTCGGCAGCGGACTGGCTCTCCCGTGCGCTCGACGGGCGCGGGGACATCTGAGACATCTGAGCGACACCTGTTGTCTTTCTGACCTTTTCCGACTGTTTTGGATCGGGCCGATCAGGCGGGGCGGGCGACCGTCCCCGTCATCCACAGGGCGGTCCGGCACCGGGGGCCACTGTCCACAGGCCTCTCCGCTGTCCACAGCCGGAAGTTATCCACAGGCCTGGGGATGAGTCGACAAACCGGTATAGCCATTGCCCAGAACTGGTCGGATCATCGGTTTGCGCCACAGAGATGACTAATCGGACCAGAGTCACCTGGTTGCCAGCAAATCACCCGTCTGAGTGCTTCAATTCCCTCACTCGAGAAGGTCGAATGAGGTTTGAAACATCAATTCCCTGGTTCGACCGCGCGGAGGGTGATCTTCCTCTTCGATCCACAGCCTCGGCCCCAGCCCTGTGGATAACCCGCCTACGGCGAGTTCCCCACAGAAGTTATCCACAGGATCGGGCCGGTTATCCCCAGGGAAAAACCGGTACCGGTGGAGGAACGCCCGCCCGGTACGCTTGGGCCTGTGATTGACCTTCGCCTGCTCCGTGAGGACCCTGACCGAGTGCGCGCCTCGCAGCGCGTCCGTGGCGAGGACGTCGACCTGGTCGACGCCCTCCTCTCCGCCGACGAACGGCGCCGGTCCTCGGGCAGCCGCTTCGACGAACTGCGCAGCGAGCAGCGAGTGCTCGGCAAGCAGGTCGCCCAGGCCAAGGGCGACGAGAAGACCGCCCTGCTGCAGCGCACCAAGGACCTGGCCGCCGCGGTCAAGGCCGCGGACGCCGAGCAGAGTGCCGCCAAGGAGGAGGCCGACCGCCTGCTCCGCTCGCTGGCGAACCTCATCGACCCGGCCGCTCCGGTCGGCGGCGAGGAGGACTTCGTCACCCTCGAGGAGATCGGCACCCCGCGCGACTTCGCCGCCGAGGGCTTCGAGCCGCGCGACCACGTCGAACTCGGCCAGATCCTGGGCGCGATCGACACCGAGCGCGGCGCCAAGGTCGCCGGCGCCCGCTCCTACTACCTGACCGGCGTCGGCGCGCTGCTGGAGCTCGCCCTGGTCAACATGGCGATCGCCCAGGCCACCGCGGCCGGCTTCACCCCGATGATCACCCCGACCCTGGTCCGCCCGGCCGCCATGGACGGCACCGGCTTCCTCGGCCAGGCCGCCGAGAACGTGTACCACCTCGCCGAGGACGACCGGTACCTGGTCGGCACCAGCGAGGTCCCGCTCGCGGCGTACCACATGGACGAGATCCTCGACGCCGAGAAGCTGCCGCTGCGCTACGCCGGCTACTCGTCCTGCTTCCGCCGCGAGGCCGGCACCTACGGCAAGGACACCCGCGGCATCATCCGCGTCCACCAGTTCGAGAAGGTGGAGATGTTCGTCTACACCACGCCGGAGGACGCGGAGAACGAGCACCGCCGCCTGCTCCAGTGGGAGAAGGACTTCCTCAACGCGCTGGAGCTGCCGTACCGGGTCATCGACGTCGCCTCCGGCGACCTCGGAGCCTCGGCCGCGCGCAAGTTCGACATCGAGGCCTGGATCCCCACCCAGGGCAAGTACCGCGAGGTCACCTCGACCTCCAACACCACCGAGTACCAGGCCCGCCGCCTGTCGATCCGGATGCGCGAAGAGGGCAAGACCCGCCCGCTCGCCACCCTGAACGGCACCCTGGTCGCGATCCCGCGCACCATCGTGGCGATCCTCGAGAACCACCAGCAGGCCGACGGATCCGTCGTCGTGCCCGAGGCGCTGCGGCCGTTCCTCGGCGGGCGGACCGTCCTCGAGCCGGTCAAGTAACCACTCGCATCACCCGCACCACCGCGCAGCATCCGCTCCACCCGCAACTCCCGGGAGACGACCGGCCCATGAGCACCACCAGCCCCAGCCCCGTCTCCCTGGCAGGCACCCGGGACGGTGGCGGCCTGCCCTACCGGCTGGTCGCCACCGACCTCGACGGCACCCTGCTGACCAGCGAGGAAACCGTCTCCGAGCGCACCCGCGCCGCCCTGGCCACGGCCACCGGCGCGGGCGCGCTGCACATCGTCGTCACCGGCCGCTCGGCCGTCTGGGCCCGTCCGGTCTTCGACGAGATCGGCTACACCGGGATAGCCGTCTGCGGCCAGGGCGCCCAGGTCTACGACGCCGGCGCGCACAAGCTGCTCACCTCGCTCACCCTGGACCGCCGGCTCGCCGCGCTCGCCATCGAGAAGATCGAGGCCGAGACCGGCCCGCTCGCCGTCGCCGCCAACCAGGACGGCCTCGACGGCCAGGTGCTGGCCGGCCCCGGCTACGAACTGCTGATCGGCTCCGACCTGCCCGTCGTCCGGGTCGACCGCGACGGACTGCTCGCCTCCCCGGTCAGCAAGCTCTACATCCAGCACCACGCGCTCACCGACGACGCCCTCGCCGAAGCCGCCCGCCGCGCCGCCGGCGACCTGGTCGGCGTCGTGATGGCCGGCCCCGGCGTGGTCGAACTGCTCCCGCTGGGCCTGTCCAAGGCCACCGGCCTGGCCGTCGCCGCCCGCCGCCTGGGCCTGCGCGCCGCCGACACCATCGCCTTCGGCGACATGCCCAACGACGTCCCGATGTTCGGCTGGGCCGCCTACGGCGTGGCCATGGCCAACGCCCACGAAGAGCTCCTCGCCGTCGCCGACGCCGTCACCACCAGCAACGACGAGGACGGCGTCGCGGCCGTCCTGGAGCGCCTCTACCCGGCCCGCTGACCCCGCCCGCCGAGCCGGGCGCCCGCCGAGCCGGCCCGCTGACCCCGCCCGCTGACCGGGCGCCGGAGAGGGTGCGGCGTGTCGCCGGTCGGGCGTTCACGCACTGTTCCCCACTAGTTGTAGGATGACCGGGCAAGCAGTTGTAGGATGACCCACGACTGGTGAAGGCGCGTGTTGCGGTGGCGAAGGGAGGTCCGGAATGAGCGGCGACGGCAGTGGCCTGCAGGCAGCCGGACGGCGATCCCTGGTGGACACCGCGATCGACCAGCTGCGCGAGCAACTGGCCGGCGGGGTCTGGCCGGTGGGGTCGCGGATTCCCACCGAGCACGAGCTGGCCGAACGGCTGCAGGTCGGGCGGAACACCGTGCGGGAGGCGATCCGGGTGCTGGTGCACGCCGGGATGCTGGTCTCCCGGCAGGGCGAGGGGACGTTCGTCCGCTCGACCAGCGACCCGGCGGCCGTCCTGCGCGGCGTCCAGCGTTCGGGCATCCGGGACGTCCTGGAGGTCCGCGCGGCGCTGGAGGCCGAGGGCGCCCGGCTGGCCGCGCTGCGGCACACCCCCGAGGACATCCGGCGGATGCGGGCCGCGCTGGCCCGTGAGGCCGAGGTGTTCGCGGCGCACCCCGAGCGGGCGAGCCGCGAGGCCACCGTCGAGCACGACCTGGAGTTCCACACCGCCGTCGTCGAGGCCGCGCACAACCCCGCGCTGGCCGAGGTGTACCGCTACTTCGGCGCCTCCGTACGCGAGGCGATGACCTCCGCCTTCGGCGACCACGACATGCCCGAGGCGGTCGTGGCGACCCACGAGGCGCTGGTCGACGCGATCGAGAGCGGTGACCCGGACCGGGCCGAGGCGGCGTGTCGTGCGCTGCTCGCCGGCCCGACCGCGGCCGTCGAGCAGCTGCTCGCGGCCATCGCGGCCCGGAAGTAGGACGGCGCGAGCCTCCTCCCCCTTCCCGCCCGCATCCACGCACATCCGAGAGAGAACAGCACACCCATGGCCGTCACCCGTGCCCAGCAGCCGGTTGCCACCACCCCTGCCCCGCTCCCCGTCCGCGCCCGGCTGGCCCATCCGCTCCTGCTGCTGACCGGCATCCTGCTGGTCGCGCTGAACATGCGGGCCTGCCTGGCCGCGATCTCCCCGATGGTCAACGAGATCCAGCGGACCTTCGGACTCTCCGCGACCGCGAGCGGCCTGATCACCACCGTGCCGGTGCTGTTCCAGGGCGTCGGCGCCCCGCTCACCCCCCGGCTCACCCGCCGGTTCGGCGCCGAGCGGGTGGTGCTGGGCGCGGTGCTGGTGCTGGGCGCGGGCGTGCTGCTGCGGGTGCTGCCCTCGGTGGCGGCGCTGTACGCGGGCTGCGTGGTGATCGGCGTGGCCATCGCGGTGCTGAACGTGTCGATGCCGGGCCTGGTCAAGCGGGAGTTCCCGGACCGCGCGGCGACCATGACCGGCGTCTACTCGACCACCATGCTGGTCGGCGCGACCCTCGCCGCCGGCACCTCCGTCCCGCTGGAGCACGTGCTCGGCGGCGGCTGGCGGGCCTCGCTCGGCGCGTGGTCGCTGCTCGCGCTGGTCGCGGCGGTGGCGTGGCTGCCGCAGGTGCTGCGCAGCCGTCAGGAGCGGGGCGCGGTGGACGCGGCGGCGGTGCCGGGCAAGCCGATCGAGGGCATCTGGAAGTCCCCGCTGGCCTGGCAGATCAGCCTGTTCATGGGCATCTCGTCGCTGCTGGTCTACACCCTGGTGGCCTGGATGCCGACCATCCTGGCCGACCACGGCATGGACCGCGGCCAGGCCGGCCTGGTCTTCGCCTTCTCCAACCTGGTGCAGGTGGCCGGTGCCTTCCTGGTGCCGCTGATGGCCGGCCGGATGACCAACCAGCGCGCCCTGGCGGTGACCATGGCCGCGCTGAACGGGCTGGGCATCGCGATGCTGCTGGTCGCGCCGGTCTCCGCGGCGTGGCTGTCGGCGACGGTCCTCGGCGTGGCCCAGGGCGGTTCGCTGGGCCTGGGCCTGGCGTTCATCGTTCTGCGCACCGGCAACGCGGCCGGTGCCGCCCAGCTGGGCGGGATGTCGCAGGCGATCGGCTACCTGGTCGCGGCAATCGGCCCGGTCGGCGCGGGCGCGCTGCACCAGCTCACCGGCGGCTGGGAGACCACCCTGGTGCTGATGCTGGTGCTGGTCGCGGTGGTCGGCGCGGCCGGCTGGGGCGCGGGCCGCAACCGTACGCTCTGAGGCTCTCCGCACGGCGCTCCGGACCACCCGACGGTGGACCGGGGCGCCGTTCGGCTTCTGCCGTACGGTTCACGGCCGGGCCGCGTGCCGCCCTACGGCTCGTGGCTCTACGGCTCGCGGCCCTACGGCTCGCGGCCCTACGGCTCGCGGCTCTACGGCTCGCGGCTCACTCCTCGCCGGCCAGGGTCAGTCCGGCCAGCTTCACCGAGGCCAGCACCGTCGCCCCGACGGTGACCACCAGCAGCAGCGGGACGGCCGCCCCGAGGGAGACGTCGGCGCCGATCGCGGTGTCCCCGGCGACCGCCTCGGCCACCGCCCGGCCCCACTGCTGGACGCTCAGCGTCCGGGCGCCCTCGACGTAGTTGCCGACCACCGACTCCCAGATCAGGGCGTAGGCCAGTCCGGCGACCACCGCGTGCCGGGTGACCACGCCGAGCAGCAGGAACAGGGCGCTGTACGCGGCGCCGGCGACCAGGACCGCCACGGTGTAGCCGAGCACCATGCCGTCCCGGGTGCCGTACAGCAGCAGCCCGGACAGCAGGGTCGGGACGACCGAGAACAGCCAGGTGACGCCGGTCGCGACGGCCAGCTTGGTGGTGATGATCCGCCAGCGGGGCAGCGGCTTGGCGAGCAGGTAGACGATCGAGCCGTCGTCGATCTCGGTGGCGATGGCCCCGGTGCCGACCACCAGGCCGAGGATCGGGACCAGGGTGCCGAGGCCGAGCTGGCCGAGGATCTTGACGGTCAGGCCGTGTGCGTCGGCGCTCGACCCGCTCGCGATGGCGGAGATGAGCAGCAGCAGCGCGGGGACCGCCAGCAGCAGGAGGCCGCGGCGGCGGCCCAGCAGCCCGCGCAGGGTGAGCCTGGCGACGGTGGGGTTCATGGTCGGTCGGCCCCTTCCTGGGCAACGGCGGTCACAACGGCGGTCAGGGCGGTCAGGGCGGTCAGGGCGGCGGTCCCCGGGGTCACGGCGGCGCTCACGCGGAGACCAGGTACGAGAAGACGCTCTCCAGCGACTCGTCGGCCGGGGAGACGGTGTACAGCCGGATGCCGGCCTCCCGGGCGACCCTGGGCAGCAGGGTGGTGAAGCCCTGGAAGTTGACCGCCTCGATCCGCAGGGCCCGCTCCCGCTCGTCCACCTCGATGCCGGTGGTGGAGCCGTCGGCGATCAGCGCGGCGGCGAGCCGGCGGTCGTCGCTGGAGCGGACCAGGTAGCGGTGCGGGCGGTCGGTCATCAGTCGGCGGATCTTGCGGAAGTCGCCGGAGGCCGCGTGCCGTCCGGCCACCACGACCTCGATGTGCCGGGCCAGTTGTTCGACCTCCTCCAGGATGTGCGAGGAGAACAGCACGGTGCGGCCGTCCGCGCCGAAGCGGCGCAGCAGTTCCATCAGCTGGAGCCGCTGGCGCGGGTCCATGCCGTTGAAGGGCTCGTCGAGCAGCAGCACGGCCGGGTCGTGGACCAGCGCGGAGGCCATCTTGACCCGCTGCTTCATGCCCTTGGAGTACGTCCCGGTGCGACGGTCCTTGGCGTACGCCATCTCCACCAGGTCCAGGGCCCGGCGGGCGGCGGCGCCCGGCTGGGGCAGGCCGTGCAGTTCGGCGTTGGCGAGGACGAACTCCCAGCCGGTCAGATAGTCGTACATCGACTCCCGCTCGGGGACCAGGCCGATCTGCCGGTACACCTGCTGGTTGCGCCAGATCGGCACGCCGTCCAGGGTGACCGCGCCGCTGGAGGGCGCGAGGAAGCCGCTCATCATGTGGATGAGGGTGGACTTGCCCGCGCCGTTGGGCCCGAGCAGGCCGGTGATGCCGGGGCCGATGACCATGGTGATGTCGTTGACCGCGACCACGTTCCCGAACCAGCGGGAGACCTTGTCGATGCTGATGGTGGCCATGCCGCCCTCTCAAACCTTCTTGTAGCGGCTCAGCAGCAGCCGGTAGGAGCCGACCACCAGGGCCGCGGCCACGAGTGCGAACACCGCCGTGCCGAGCCCGCCCGGGGCGTACCGGCGGTCGAGGCCGGTGCCGAGGTCGAACACCTCGTTGACCAGCGACTCCACCAGGTTGGTGGGCGAGATCAGCGAGGTCCACTGCGCGGCGTCGGAGCCGGTCGTGCCCGGGTTGCTGATGCCGACCGCGATCCCGGCCACCGCGGCGCTGATCGCCAGGTAGCCCATGATGGCGGCGACCCCGAAGCCCCGGCGCGGGGTGGCGGCCGCGATCACCAGTGCCACCGAGGTCGGCACCAGGGCGTACAGCACCGCCGCGGCCAGGCCGTAGAGGAAGTGCCCGGTGTTGTACGAGAAGTCCATCCCGCCGAGCAGCGCGCCCAGGTACAGAACCAGCAACGGGGCTGCCATCAGAAGCAGTTGGGCGCAGACCATGGCCGCGAACTTGGCCCGGACGTAGTCGGTGCGGGTGATCGGGCGGGAGAAGTAGAGCGGGACGGTCTGGTACCGCAGGTCCCGGGAGAGCAGCACCGGCGCCTGGGAGGCGAGGAAGACCGAGACCACCAGGTTGAGGCTGGCGAGGTAGCCCGCGTACTCGACCGGCAGTTGGTCGCGCTTCATGGTGATCGCGAGCGCCACGATGATCACGGCGGGCACGGTGACCACGCCCAGCACCAGCATCGGCAGCACCTTGGACTTGCCGGAGCGGCCGAGGCCGTACGCGGCGCGCAGGCTCTGGGTGAAGAGCGAACGGGTGGCGTAGCCGCGGCCGAGCCGGGGGCCGGTGTAGCCGCGGTAGCCGATGTCGTGGATGACGCCGGTGTCGGCGGGCCTGGTCTCAGGAGGCAGCGACATCGTCCGTCCCTCCCTTGCTCTGCTCGGTGGCCCGGGTGCCGTCGGCCCGGGAGTCGGTGGCCCGGGTGCCGTCGGCCGGGGAGGTGAAGAGTTCGGCGACCCGGTGCCGGCGCTGTTCCAGCCGGACCAGGCCGAGGCCCAGGTCGGCGACGGTGTCGCGGATGGTGTCGTACGTCGACTCGTCGGCCAGCCGGACCAGCACCAGGTGCGAGCCCTCCGGTTGGACGTCGATGCCGGCGGCGGCGAGGCGTTCGCGGAGCGCCGTGCCGGGTTCGAGGGCGTGGTCCTGCGGGTGGTCGGTGACCTCGACCGCGAGGACCGCCGTCGCCTCGGTGAAGGAGGCGGTGGAGGAGGAGCGCAGCAGCTTGCCGCCGTCGATGACGACCAGGTGGTCGCAGGTGCGTTCCAGCTCGCCGAGCAGGTGGGTGGTGACCAGCACCGAGATGCCGAAGTCGGTGTGCACGCGGCGGATCAGCGCCAGCATCTCGTCCCGGCCGGCCGGGTCGAGGCCGTTGGTCGGCTCGTCCAGCAGCACCAGCTTGGGGTCGTGCACCAGGGCCTGGGCGAGCTTGACCCGCTGCTTCATGCCGGTCGAGTACCCGCCCATCGGCCGGTACCGCTCCTCGTGGAGGCCGACGTGCCGCAGGGTGTCCGCGGTGCGCTCACGGGCGGCGGTGGCGGGCAGGCCCGCCATCCGGGCCATGTGCACGACGAACTCGGTGGCGGAGACGTCCGGTGGCAGGCAGTCGTTCTCGGGCATGTAGCCGACCCGCTCGCGGATCTCGGAGCCCCGGGTGGCGATGTCCAGGCCGAGGACCTCGCCGCGGCCGGAGGTCGCCGGGGCGAGCCCGAGCAGGATCTTGATCAGTGTGGACTTGCCCGCCCCGTTGGACCCGACCAGCCCGACCACCCCCGGCTGCACCTCGACGGTGAGCTGGTCGAGGGCGGTGACCCGGGGGAACCTCTTGGTGAGGCCGTCCGTCTTGATGACAGCTGTGGACACGCCTTCAACGTAATGGCCCTGCGCGGCAGGGGTCATGAGCTGGAATGACGAGCCCGTCTGCTGCTGCGGTATGACGCGGGGGCCGATCTCCCCTAGGGGTAGGGGGGATCGGCCCGGGGTCAGCAGCCCGCCGTCAGGGGTGCAGGTCAGGCGGGCGGGGTCAGGCGTGCGGGGTCAGGACCGCCGGATCAGGAGTGCCGGATCAGGAGTGCGGGCGCTCCCACAGCTCGGTGACCTTGCCGGAGGCGTCGAGCGCCAGCTTGTAGTCGCCGGCCGAGCAGGGGTACGAGCCCTTCTCGTTGTGCGGGGTCGCGAGGCACTCGGTGATGTGCTTGACCAGGTCGGCCACGTTGACGTCCTTCGGCGCGGCGATCACCGACCGGAGGTGGCCCTTGGCGGCGGGCGCGAACGCGGCGGTCTTGTCGGCGCCCACCGGGTCGAAGCCGACGTCGTCGACGCCGCAGACGTCCTTGGTCTCCTTGTAGACCAGGTTGGTCGCGGTGGTGCCCTTCACCGGGTAGATCCACTTCTGGCCGGCCGGCAGCGGGTCGTGGGTGCAGAAGCCCTCCTCACTGCCCGGGGTGCCGGACGGCGCGGGCTTCCCGGTGCCGGCCGGGGCGGCGGTGGGCGAGGCGGGAGCCGCGGCGGTCGGGGCGGCGGACGCGGTGTTCGACCCGCTTCCCGCGCCCTGGTCCGACGAGTTGTCCGGTCCGCAGGCGGCCAGGCCGAACGCGGCGGTGGCGACCAGAGCGGTGGCGAGCAGTCTCCTGGATGCAGACATGAAGAAGGAACCCCCGTTGTAACGCATGATCAGATTGAAGGTGCGGCGGACAGACTAGCGCCTCGCCCGGCCGCCCTCCGGGGCCCTCCCTCCCCGTCCCGCCCGCCGAAGCGCCCCACCCGGCCCGCCGAAGGGCCCCGTCCGTCCCGCCGGAGCGCCCGGGGCGTCGGGCGCTCCGGCGGGAGGGGTCAACCCAGCTGCGCCAGACCCTCGGTGGCGATCCGCTCGAAGACGGCGAGGTCGTTCTCGAAGATCGAGTCGGGGACCGGCCAGTGGACCACCAGCTCGGTGATGCCCAACTCCCGGTAGGTGCCCGCCCAGTCGACGAAGGCGTCCACGGACGCCAGCGGCTTCTCCGCCGTCGAGCCCTGGAGCAGCACCTTCTCCAGCGTGGCCACGTCCCGGCCGGTCTCCTCGCAGGCCGCCGTGAGCTTCCCGATCTGCTGCGCGATCACCCCGGGCGCCTGCTCGACCGGCACGTCCGCCGGGCCCTTCGGGTCGCCGTACGTGACCCAGCCCTGCCCGTACTCGGCGGCCAGCTTCAGGCCGCGCGGGCCGGTCGCGGCGACGTAGAACGGCACCCGCGGCGTCTGCACGCAGCCGGGGATGTTCCGCGCCTCGACCGCCGAGTAGTAGGTGCCCTCGCGGGTGGTGGCGTCCTCGCGCAGCAACTCGTCCAGCAGCGGCAGGAACTCGCCGAACCGGGCCGCCCGCTCCTTCGGCGACCACGCCTCCTGGCCCATCGCCGTCGCGTCGAATCCCGTGCCGCCGGCCCCGATCCCCAGGGTGAGCCGTCCGCCGGACACGTCGTCCAGCGTGACCAGTTCCTTCGCCAGCGTCACCGGGTGCCGGAAGTTCGGCGAGGTGACGAGGGTCCCGAGCCGCAGCCGCTCGGTGGCGGTGGCCGCTGCCGTCAGGGTCGGGACCGACCCGAACCACGGCTCGTCGCGGAAGGACCGCCAGGACAGATGGTCGTAGGTGTACGCGGCATGGAAGCCGAGGTCCTCGGCCCGACGCCAGATCTTCTGCCCCTCGCTCCACCGGTGGATGGGGAGGATCACCGTGCTCAGTCGCATGGCAACGACCCTACGGCAGCCGTCAGCGGCCGACGCCCTCTGACCGGACGACCTCTTTGCCCCGTGATGAAGCCGGTACGGAGC
Source organism: Kitasatospora sp. NPDC034023 (assembly GCF_055575795.1). NCBI lineage: Bacteria > Bacillati > Actinomycetota > Actinomycetes > Kitasatosporales > Streptomycetaceae > Kitasatospora > Kitasatospora sp. NPDC034023. Next base: position 30,164 of record NZ_JBVIRY010000014.1, on the reverse strand, counting down.
CCTGGCCTGCGGGATTCGCAACAGTCAGGGCGACGCGGATTCAACGCTGCAGCCAGCTCAGCAGGGTCGTCGCCGTGAACACCGTGCCCGACGCCAGCCAGACCGCGCGCGGGGTCAGCCACCCGGGGCCTTCCAAGGGCTGGGACTGCGGGACCGGCGCCAGCAGCGCGTCTGCGAAGGCCTGGGCGGTCGGCGGTCGGTCCGCCGGCTCGACGGACGTCGCGGCCCGTAGCAGCACGGCGACGTTCGGTGGGAGCTCCGCTCCGGCTGGGAGCGCCGGCAGCGTCGAGGCGGACTGCCGGTCGGTCATCAGGGCTGTGGCGCGTCCGCCCGGGCCGAACGGCTTCTGCCCGGTCAGCAGCTCGTAGGCCACGACGGCCAACGCGTACACGTCGGCCCTCCCGTCGAACCCGCCGGTCTGGAAGGCCTGTTCCGGTGCCATGTACGCGGGCGTGCCCGTGGTCACCGTAAGCCCGGATGCGTCGGCCAGTTGCTTGGCGCTGCCCAGATCCGCCACCAGCACCGCGGCGGGCGCAGGGCCGGCGGCGAGCAGCAGGTTGGACGGCTTGACGTCGCGGTGCACCACGCCCGCCTCGTGCAGGACCTGGACCGCGTAGCTCGCCTCCGCGGCCAGCCACAGCGCCTCCTGCGGGTCGCACTGCCCGACCCGGTCCGCCAGGGTGCCGCCGCGTACGTAGTCCATGACGAAGTAGGGCCGGTCCTCCTGCACCCCGACGTCGTGCACCCGGACCACCCGCGGGCTGGCGATCCGGCGCAGCAGCCTCGCCTCCGCCAGGAACCGCTCGCGCACATCGGCGTTGGCGGCCCAGTTCTCGGCCAGCACCTTCACCGCGACCTCGGTGTCGAGCTCCGGATCGTAGGCCTTCCAGACCGTCGCGAAGGAGCCGGCTCCGAGCCGGTCCAGGAGGAGGTAACGGCCGAGCTTGCGCATGTGGCAGCATTCTGCCGGAGTCGGGGGGAGTGCGGAACTCCCGTTCGACGAGCGGGATGCCAGGCGGGACGAAACGGGGGATCCGGTGTTCGAGGACGGCGAGCTGGAACGGCTCGTGGCGGCTGCTCAGGCAGGGGACCCGGGGTCGATGGAGCACCTGCTGGCCAAGCTGCGGCCGGTGCTGCTGCGCCGCTGCTCGCGCTTCCTGCCCCACCACGCCGACGCGGAGGAGGCCGCGCAGGACGCGCTGCTGTCCATCAGCACGCACCTGGGCGAGTACGGCGGCCGCGGCTCCTTCCTGGGCTGGGTGACGGTGATCGCCTCGAACGCCGCCCGGTCCACCTACCGCTCGATGCGCCGGCGCGCCGAGGACAGCCACGCCGACCTCCCCGAGTCCGTCGACCCGCGCACCACCAGCGTCATCGCCGGGACCCGGCTCGACCTGATGGAGGCGCTGGCCGCGCTGGAGCAGCAACACCCCGCCCTGGTGGAGGCCTTGGTGCTGCGCGACCTGGGCGACCTGACCTACGTCCAGGTGGCCGAGGCGCTGGACGCCCCGTTGGGCACGGTCAAGGACCGTATCCACCAGGCCCGCCGCTTCATGCGCGAGCGCCTGGTCCCGGGTCTGTGAACGGCGGTCCCGCGGCGGGCGGCGGCCACGCCGTCGTCCGGCTCCGGTCCGCCGTCGCCGCCCTGGCGGCAGCCGCCGCGCTCGGGCTGGCGGCCGGCCGATTCGTCCTGCCACCGCCCCCCGGCGCCACCGCGCACCCGGCAGCGCGGTCGGGTGCCGCGGTCGGCGGGGCGTCCCAGGGCGCGTCCGCTCTCGCGACGCCCGGTGTGCCCGTCCCGACGCCCGAGTCCTCGGCCTCCGGCTCCGGCTCCGGCTCCGCCTCGCCGACCGGTGCGACCGGTGCGACCGGTGCGACCGGTGCGACCGGGCCGGTGACGACCGCGAACCTTCTGGGACCCGCGGCGTTCGGCCCGGACCTCGGCATCGGGCAGATCCACGTCACCGACCGGTACGGCGACGGGTCTTACGCCAACGCGGCCTGCTCCGGCGAGAAGACCCTCACTCAGACCCTGGGCGGGCCCGGCGCCCACTTCCGCGGGCTGATGACCAGCCCCCGCACCAACCCGGACGACCCCACGCTGGCCGCCGCCGGCGTCGACCAGGTCGCCCGCGAGGTCGCCGCCGATGCCCCGAGCCCTTCCCGGGCGCAGAACTTCACCGAGCGCCTGCTGCTGGAGGAGGTGCCCTGCCAGGAGGAACAGCCAGGGCACTGGATCTACGGAAGGACCACGACGGTGCAACTCGCCCCGGACGTCACCGCGAGCTGGATGGGCACCTACCAGGGATCGCTCAACACCACCGGCAGAGCGCCCGAGGGCAAGGAGCCCTGCGGCGGCATCGCCGTGCTGCGCAGCGGCAACCACTACGGGGTGCTGGAGGTCGATGCCTGCCTGGGCACGGCCGCGATGGATCGCGTCGTCAGGACCGCTCTGTCACAGCTGTGAAACAGCCGGTCAGGGCTCCAACTTTCCCTCCCCCGGCGGCATCTCCCCGGTTGTACGAGGACGCAGCAGGCGTCCCGACCAGCAGGGGGACCAGATGACCGAGAACCAGACCGTCCAGCAGAAGTCCGTTCGCCGCAACCGGATCGCCGCCGCGGCCTGCTTCGCCGCCGCACTGATCACGGCCAGCGTCGTCGGCACCCAGTCGGCCGCCGCCGACGGGGCCGCGCACAACGCACCGCACCGCACCGCGGTCGCCGCCCACCCGGCTGCGGTCGCCGCGCCCGGACTCGGCTCCGCCGACCTCGTCCAGAGCGAGGACTTCCAGCAGGGCCTGAACCCGGTTGGCGCGACCGTTGCGCTGACCGGACGCCAGGCGCTGTCCGCGTGCTCCGGCGAGGAGACGATGCGCGACCTGACCAAGGACAAGGCCACCGCGTACGCGTCCGTGACCTGGACCTTCGACACCGATGGCCGGCTGTTCGAGTCGGCCGCGAGCGCCCCCACCGAGACCGCGGCCGCCACCTGGGAGAAGCAGCTCGTCGCGCTCGTTCAGGACTGCCAGGACGAGCCCGCCGGCCACTGGCACTACGGCGCGGCCCACACCCTGACCGTCACCGGCGGCACCGCCCACTGGTACCCGGCCTACAACGGCGACGGCACCGTCAGCGGCGGGGTCGCGGTCCTGCGCAGCGGCACCAAGGTCGCCGTCGTCGAGCTCACCGGCCGGCCCACCGACGCCCCGGCCCACGTCGAAGGCATCGCCACCGCAGCACTGAACCGCCTCTCCTCCTGAACGGCAGGGCCGCTCCGCCCGCGCCGCCGGGCGGAGCGGGCCCCGAACTCGGTCGCCGTGGCGGCGGCGGTCAGGGTCGGGACCGAGCCGCACCAGGGCGCGTCCCGGAAGGTCCGTCAGGACATGTGGTCGTAGGTGTACGCAGCGTGGAAGCCGAGTTCTTCGGCCCGACGCCGGATCTTCTGCCCCTCGCTCCACCGGTGGTCGGGGAGGACCACCGTGCTCAGTCGCATGCCGACGACCCCACGGGAGGCGAGCCGGGGGCCTCCGCGCGCGGCGAGGGGGGTATTCGGTTGCGGAGGTGTCCGCACGGCCTGATAGAACTCCGGTCGGACCTTCGTTCGAGAGTCCATCGAATCATCAAATTGGGGGGAGCGCGGATGTCCCATCCGACGCCACACGCCCGGCCGGTGTGGACCGCGAGACCACTGTCCCGCACGGCCGTCCTGGCCATAGCCACCGCGGCCCTGGTCACCTACGCGGGCCTGCCGGCCGCCCACGCCGACGCTCCGACGACGCAGCGCGTCGGCACCGTGCCGACCGCCCCGGGGAACGCCACCAAGACCGCCGCACCCGCGGACGACACGCCGGTGCAGCTCAGCGTGCACCTGAAGTCCCGCAACGAGGCCGGCGCCAACGCGCTCGCCGCGGCGGTGAGCGACCAGGCATCGCCGCAGTACCACCACTTCCTGCAGACCGGTGAGTTCGCGCAGCGCTTCGGCGCCGACCCGGCCACCGTCGCCAAGGTCAGCCAGGCCCTCAAGGCCCAGGGCCTGAAGCCCGGCGCGCTCGCGGCCGACGGCCTGACCATCCCGGTCGCCACCACCGTCGCCGAGGCCAAGAAGTCCTTCGACGTGGACCTGGCCGGCTACACGACGCCCGACGGCCGGACCGGCTTCCTCAACACCGCCGCCCCCGCCGTGCGTTCCGACGTGGCCGGGGCGATCACCGGCGTCGTCGGCCTGAACACGCTGGCCCAGGCGCACAGCAGCCACGTGATCGGGGCCACCGGCCAGGGCGGCGCGGGGCTCGCGCACCCGGCCGCGACGCCCGCCGCGACCGGCGGCTACCCGGCGATGTGCACCGGCGCGGCCTCGCAGTTCCCGGGCAAGACGGACGGCAAGGACTACTTCAGCCCGTCCGCGCTCGCCTCGGCCTACGGCCTGAACGGCATGACCGACGGCGGCTTCGGCACGACCGTCGCCGTCTTCGCGCTGGAGGACTACTCGGACGCCGGTCTGAGCACCTTCCAGTCCTGCTACGGCACCAACGCCTCGGTGCAGCGGGTCAAGGTCAACTCGGGTTACCAGGCCCCGCCGACCAACAACGGCGTCGGCGTCGAGACCGCGCTGGACATCGACACCGTCATCGGTCTCGCGCCCCGCGCGAACGTGCTGGTCTACCAGGGTCCGGACGCCTCGCGCGCCACCCAGGTGGACATCCAGAACACCTACCGCCAGATCGTCTCGGACAACCACGCCCAGGTGGTCACCACCAGCTGGGGCGTCTGCGACCAGGTGATGTCGGGCAGCGACCTGTCGGCCGAGCGCGACATCTTCCTCCAGGCCGCGCTGCAGGGCCAGACCGTGGTGGCGGCCTCGGGTGACGACGGCTCCAGCGGCTGCAACTACCTGGCGAACGCCGGCGCGCCGGCTTCCGTCACCAACCTGCTGAGCACCTCCGACCCGGCGAGCCAGCCGCTCGTCACCGGTGTCGGCGGCACCACCCTGAGCAGCAACGGCGGCGCCGTCTCCGAGTCGGTGTGGAACCACAACGGCGGCGCGAGCGGCGGCGGCGTCTCCCGCTGGGCCCTCAGCACCTCCTACCAGGCCGGCTACTACGGCCCGGGCTACACCAACCGGTGCCAGGGCGCGGCCGGCACGACCTGCCGCCAGGTCCCCGACGTGGCCGCCAACGCCGACCCGTCGACCGGCTACGTGGTCGCCACCGGCGCCGGCTCCTGGATGATCATCGGCGGCACCAGCGGCTCCGCTCCGCTCTGGGCCGCCATCACGGCGCACCAGAACAACCCGGGCTGCAGCGGCCGGGTGGGCTTCATCGCCCCGGCGTTCTACTGGGCCGCGAAGAACGGCATCAACGCGCTGCGGGACGTCACCTCCGGCAACAACGACATCGGCATCCAGGGCGGCCTGTACTGGGCCGGGCAGGGCTACGACATGGCCACCGGCCTGGGCACCCCTGACGCCGACAAGGTGATGAAGCTGGTCTGCAACCCGAACGCCGGCTACGACCGGACGATCGAGGTCGTGGAGAACGGCCAGCTGCACGAGGTCTACACCGACGTGACCGGCTGGCACGACGGCGCCGTCCCCGGCGTCACCGGCCTCTCCGCGCTGAGCTTCACCTACAACGCCAACGGCAACCGGGTGATCGAGGCCATCGAGAACGGTGAGCTGCACGAGATCTACACCGACGCCACCGGCTGGCACGACGGTGTGATCCCGGGCCTGTCCGGCATCACCGCGATGAGCTTCGGCTTCAGCCCCTCGGGCGACCGCGTCATCGAGGCCATCAAGGGCGGCGAGCTGCACGAGATCTACAGCGCCTCCGACGGCTGGCACGACGGCGTGATCCCGGGCCTGTCCGGCATCACCGCGATGAGCTTCAGCTACAGCCCCTCGGGCGACCGCGTCATCGAGGCCATCAAGGGCGGCGAGCTGCACGAGATCTACAGCGCCTCCGACGGCTGGCACGACGGCGTGATCCC
>NZ_JBVIRY010000014.1:0-24079 GCF_055575795.1 Kitasatospora sp. NPDC034023 | reverse complement strand
CCCGGGCCTGTCCGGCATCACCACGCTGAGCTTCAACTACAACTCCGCCGGTGTCCGCGTGATCGAGGCCATCAAGAACAACCAGCTGCACGAGGTGTACAGCGCCTCCGACGGCTGGCACGACGGCGTGATCCCCGGTGTCGGCGGCAACATCACCGCCCTCTCGGGCAAGATCGCCCCGGGCGGTGACCGCGTGATCCAGGCCATCGAGGACGGCAAGCTGCACGAGGTGCACAGCGCCGACGGCAACTGGTTCGACGGCCTGCTGCCGGTCAACAGCACTAACGTGACGGCCCTGTCGCTGGCGCTCCACTAGGACGACGCGCTCAGGAACCCGTGAAAGGGGCCTCCCGGCCGCTCGCACCGCGAGCGGCCGGGAGGCCTCCGGCGTTTCCGGGCACCGGCGCGCCCCGACGAAGACGAAGGGGCCCTACGGGTGCGGGCGGGTGCGCTGCGCCGGGAGGCTGGGGGCCTCGGTGCGGCGGGCGAGGTCCGCGAGGGTGTGGAAGAGGACGTCACCGAGCAGGACCGGGTCGCGCGAGGTGTCGGGCGCGTCCGGGCCGCAGGGGCCGGGACGGACGGTCGGGGGCGGCTGGTCACGGAGCTGGCGAGTGGGCATGGCTCTTCCTGCCGACGGGGTGGCCGTGGGCAGTGCCTGCCCGCCGTACGGTGCCGGGACACCCCGGGCGGGGGCGGATCGGCCGGAAACGGCGTACGAAGGGCCGGATCGGGCCGCGCCCGGCCCCCTGGGCACCTCGGGCCCCGGCCCCGACCGCGGCGGTGACCGGGCGGCGCCGATGGGCGAAGATGGACCGGTGACCGAACCCCGTAGCGCTCCGCGCCTCATCGCCACCGACCTGGACGGCACGCTGCTCTGCTCCGGCGGCACCGTCACCGACCGCACCGCCGCGGCGCTGGCGGCGGCCGAGGCGGCCGGGGTGCAGGTGGTGTTCGTGACCGGGCGGCCGCCGCGCTGGATGCAGCAGGTGAGCCCGCACATCGGCGGCCACGGGGTGGCGATCTGCTCGAACGGCGGCGCGGTGGTGGACGTGCGGCGCGGCGAGCTGCTGGAGTCCTTCCCGCTGCCGGTGGAGACCACGCTGGCGGTGGTCGAGGTGCTGCGGGCCAAGCTGCCCGGCACCGCGTTCGCCTTCGAGTACCCGGGCGGCTGGGCCCGCGAGGCCGACTACGCGGTGCCGATGTGGGGCGACGACCTGGGGCAGGCGGTCGGCTCGGCGGAGGAGCTGCTGGGGGCCGACGGGCCGGTCCGGGGCCTGTTCAAGCTGCTCGCCAAGCACCCGGAACTCGACCCGGACACCTTCCTCACCCAGGCCCGGTCGGCGGCCGGGCACCTGGCCGAGATCACCCGCTCGGCGCCGATCCCGCTGCTGGAGATCAGCGCACCCGGCGTCACCAAGGCCAGCACGCTGGCCCGTTGGTGCGCCGGACACGGGATCGACCGGAGCGAGGTGGTGGCCTTCGGCGACATGCCGAACGACCTGGAGATGCTGGCCTGGGCCGGCACCGCGTACGCCGTCGCCAACGCCCACCCGCAGGTACTGGCGGCGGTGCCGCTGCACACGGTGAGCAACGAGCAGGACGGCGTCGCGGCGGTGCTGGAGGAGCTGCTCGGACTCGGCCGGCCGAGCAGCCCCACGCGATAACGCCGTCCGCACGCCGACGCCGAGCGGTCTGCCGTTGGCGGCGCGCAGCACCCAGCCGACGCAGCGGTCGGCCGCCGGCACGATCAGCAGCCGCGGACCGCGCCGCTCAGCGGCCATCGGTGCGTCTCGGCGGCACTGCGCGCTCGGGAAGGTCGCGCGGTGGCTGCTTGGCGAGCAGCACCACGAACCGCCGGAAGGCGTTCTGGCAGGTCGCGTACCGTTCGTACGCGCGGCTGGAACGCACCTCGGGGAGGTTGCGCGACCCGGGGATGACCCAGACCCAGCCGATGCCGTCCCGGACGTGGGTGATGCGGGCGGTCAGTTCGGCCGCCCCGACCCGCAGGCCGTCGAACCCGCGCTCGGCCTCGCCGGCCGTCTCGAACGCGGCAGGGGTGATCGCGACCACCCGGCCGTTGGGCGCCTTCAGTTGCCAGCGGTAGCGCCCGTCCGCGGCCCGTTCGGCGCGGAACCCCCCTCGAATTGCCCCTGCTGCGGTGTGACCGCGGCCGGAAGCGTCCACTGCCCCTCCGTCCGGTTACCTTCCGGTTTCCCCTCCGAGACGGAGCAAAGCTATGTGTGCACACAGAGCCGCCGAAAGCCCAGAACGTTCACAACTTGCGCTGTTGGTCGGGAAGTTCTCTCTCGTTTAACTTTCACTTGTCTTTGCCGAACGGCCCGGAGGGCGCGTTCAGAGCCGGGCCGTCCAGCGCACCCTGGCGCCCTTCCGGTGGGGCCCGCTCTCGTGCCAGGCGTCGCCGCCGAGCGCCTCGGCGCGCCGGGTGAGGTTGAGCAGTCCGCTGCGCCGGCCGCCCCTGGGGATGCCCACGCCGTCGTCGGTCACGGTGAGCAGCACGCCGGGCCGTCCGGTCCGGTCCAGCGACTCCGGGTCGCCGCCGACCGGACGGCCGTCGTCGCCCAGGTGGACGGTCGCCTCGACCTCGACGCCGACCCGGGAGGCCCGGGCGTGCCGCGCCGTGTTGGAGAGCATCTCTCGCAGTGCCGCCAGCAGTTGACGGCCGGTCTGCTCGCCGACCAGGCTCTCCACCGGCCCGACGAAGCTCACCGAGGGCTTGAAGCCGAGTGCCGCCGCGGCCTGGCTGGCCTCCCGCAGCACCCGGGTGCGCAGGGTGTCGGGCGCGTCGCCGTGGTTGTCGTGCTGCAGGGCGTAGATGGTGGTGCGGACCTCCTGGATGGTGGCGTCCAGTTCGTCGACCGCCTTGCCGATGCCGGTCCTCACCTCGGGGACGACCGCCCGGCGGGCCGCGCTCTCCAGCATCATCCCGGTGGCGAACAGCCGTTGGATCACCAGGTCGTGGAGGTCGCGGGCGATCCGGTCGCGGTCCTGGAAGACGGCCAGCCGCTGCTGGTCGCGCTGGCCCTCGGCGAGCCGCAGGGCGAGGGCGGCCTGCGAGGCGAAGGTCTCGGCAAGCTGCTTCTCGCTGTCGGTGAACGGCAGCGCGCCGCACGGCCGCCAGACGCAGAGCCCGCCGAGCACCCGCCCGGCGGCGACCATCGGCACGGCCATGGACGGGCCGAAGCGGCGGGCGAGGCGCATCACCACGGTCGGATCGCTGGACATGTCGTCCAGGTAGACGCTCTCCCCCGCCAGCAGCCGGGCCGCGAAGCTCTCCTTGGGCAGCAGCTCGCCGCGGACGAACTCGGCCACCTCGCCGGAGGCGTGGGCGACCCGCATCTGCCCGTCCCCCTCGCCCTCCGGACCGGTCGGCAGCAGGATCATGCCGAGCGCGGCGTTCGCCAACTCCCTTACCTGCTCGGCCGCGACGGTCAGCGCCGTCTCGGCCTGCTCGGCGGAGAGCAGCGCGGTGGTGACGGCGGCGGCGCCGGCGATCCAGCGTTCGCGGCGGCGGCCCTCCTCGTACAGCCGGGAGTTCTCGATCGCCACGCCGGCCGCCGCGGCGAGCGCGTGCACGACCTGTTCGTCCTCGGGGGTGAAGGCGCCGCCGCCCTTCTTCTCGGTGAGGTAGAGGTTGCCGAACACCTCTTCGCGGACCCGGATCGGCACGCCCAGGAAGGTCTTCATCTGCGGGTGGTGCGACGGGAAGCCGGAGGAGCGCGGGTCCGCGCCGAGGTCGGCGAGCCGCAGTGGTTCGGGCCGGTCGATGAGTGCGCCGAGGATGCCGCGCCCGGCGGGCAGTTCGCCGATCGCGGCGGCGGTCCCGTCGTCGACGCCGACGTGGATGAAGTCGGCCAGGCCGGTGCCGCCGGGGGCGATCACGCCGAGCGCCGCGTAGCGGGCGTCGACCAGTTCGGCGGCGCCGGTGGCGATCCGGTGCAGGGTGGCGTGCAGGTCCAGTCCGGCGCCGATGGAGACCACCGCCTCCAGCAGCCGCTGCATCCGGTCGGTGACGGCGGCGGCCGACTGCAGGCGCTCGGCGACCTCGGTGACCAGGGTGTCCAGGCCGAGCGAGGCGATCTCGGGCACCCGATGGGGTGTCGGCTCGGAGGCGGCCTCGGGGAAGTCCGGCGTGGGGTCCATGAAGAAAGCCTAGTTTGTACGGTTTTCGGACGAAGGGCGGCACGACCGGCGACGTGACGGGACCGGCACGTCGGGTGCCAGTACGACGGGCACCGGCACGTCGGGCACCGGCACGCCGCTCAGCGCCCCACCGGCTCCAGCAGCCCGTCCGCCTCCCGCTCCCGCCGCCACATCGCGTGCAGCCGCCCGTCCGGGTCGGCGACCAGCTCCGACCAGCGGCCCCGCTCGGCCACCCGGCCGCCGTCCAGCACCAGCACCTCGTCCACCGTGGCGTCGTCCAGCCCGGCCAGCCGGTGGGTGATCAGCACGGTGGTGCGGCCCTCGGTGGCGGCCAGCAGGTCGGCGGTGAGGGCGTCGGCGGTGGGCAGGTCGAGGTGTTCGGCGGGCTCGTCCAGGACCAGGACGGGGAAGTCCGCGAGCAGCGCCCGGGCGAGCGCGAGCCGCCGGCGCTGGCCGCCGGAGAGCCGGGCGCCGTGCTCGCCGACCATGGTGTCCAGGCCGTCCGGCAGGCCCTCGGTCCAGTCCAGCAGCCGGGCGGCGGCCAGTGCGGCGCGCAGTTCGTCCTCCGCCGCGCCGGGCCGGGCGAGGCGCAGGTTCTCCCGCAGCGAGCTGTCGAAGACGTGCGCGTCCTGCGCGCAGAGCCCGATCACCCGGCGGACGTCCTCGCCCGCGAGCGCGCGGCTGTCCACAGCCTGTGGACGGCCGTCGGCGAAGGTGACGGTGCCGGCGCTCGGCTCCAGGAAGCGCAGCAGCGCCTGGGCGAGGGTGGTCTTGCCGGAACCGGACGGGCCGACCACCGCGATCCGGCGCCCGGGGGCGAGGTCGAGGTCCACCCCAGCGAGCGCGTCCACCGCCTGCCCGGGGTGCCGTACGGTCAGCCCGCGCACGGCGACGGGCAGCGGCTGCTCGGGCAGCTCCACCGGTTCCGCGGGCTCGGCGACGGGCGCCGGGGCGTTCAGCACCTCGTCCAGCCGGGCCTGCGCGGCGCGGCTGCGCTGGCGGGCCTGGACGGCGAGCGGCATCCCGGTGACGGCCTCGAAGGCGGCCAGCGGGGTCAGCACCACGACGGCCAGGCAGACCGGCGCCAGCACCCCGGCGCGCACCCCCTGGACGCCGACGGCCGCCGCCGCCGCCGTCACGGTCAGCCCGGTGAGCAGCGCGATCAGCCCGGTGCCGAGCGCCGTGGTGGCCGCCGAACGGGCGGCCAGGCGGGTCAGCGCGGCGTCGGCGGCGCGGACGGCGGCCAGCCGGCCGGGCAGCGCGCCGGCCACGGTGAGTTCGGCGGTGCCGGTGAAGGCGTCCACCACGGCGGTGGCCAGGCGTCCGCGCGCCGGGGCCTGCCGCCGCTCGGCCCCGGCCGACCAGCGGGCGGCCAGCGCGGGCACCACCGCGCCCGCGAGCAGCAGCCCGAGGCCGAGCACCGCGCCGGCGGCGGGCAGGAAGGCGCCCAGTGCCACCGTCGAGGCCAGCGCGACCACGCCCGCGACGGCGGCGGGCAGCCGCCAGCGCAGGTAGTGGTCCTGGATCGCGTCCACGTCGGCGACCAGCCGGGAGAGCAGGTCGCCGCGCCGGAAGGCGGGCAGTCCGGCCGGGGCGAGCACGCTCAGCCGCCGGTAGACGGCGGCCCGCAGGGTGCCGAGGGCGCGCAGCACCGCGTCGTGCGAGACCAGCCGTTCGGCGTAGCGGAAGACGCTGCGGCCGATGCCGAAGGCCCGCACCGAGGTGACGGCCATCATCAGGTAGAGCACCGGCGGCATCTGGGAGGCCCGGGAGATGAGGTAGCCGGAGGTGGCCATCAGCGCGACGGCGCAGCCGAGGGCGAGGGCGCCGAGCAGGATGGACAGGGCCAGCCGGGGCGTGCTGCCGGTCTCGGCCCCGGGCTCCTCGGCCTCCTGGGACACGGCCGGGGCGGGGGCGGGCGTCGGCTTGCCGCTGTGGGCGAGCGGAGCCACCGGGCCGGTGGCCACGACGGAAAGGGGCGGGGCGAGCCGGACCCGCTGGTCCGCGACGGCGAGCAGCGCGGGTCGGTGCGCGACGATCAGCACGGTGCGCGCCGGGTCCTCGGCGAGCGTCCGCACGGCGTCCACGACGGCGGCCTCGGAGGCGCCGTCCAGGTTGGCGGTCGGCTCGTCCAGCAGCACCAGCGGCCGGTCGTCGGCGAGCAGCACCCGGGCGAGCGCGAGGCGCTGGCGCTGTCCGGCGGAGAGCCCGGCGCCGTCCTCGCCGAGCAGCGCGGCCAGGTCGGTGACGAAGTCGAGCGCGTGCGCGGCCCGCAGGGCCGTCCACAGCTGCTCGTCGGTGGCGTCGGGCCGGTAGAGCCGCAGGTTGTCGGCGACCGTCCCGGCGAACAGGTGCGGGTGCTGCGGCACCCAGGCGATCTGCCGCCGCAGGCTCTCCGGCTCCAGCTCGGCCGGGTCGTACGACCGGCCGTCGGCGGCGGTGATCCGGACGGTGCCGGTCTCGGGGGTGGTGAGGCCGAGCAGGACGGCCAGCAGGGTGGACTTCCCGGCGCCGCTCGGGCCGGTGAGGGCGGTGGTGGTGCCCGGGCGCAGGGTCAGCGCGGCATCGTCCAGCGCGGGTACGGCGCGCCCGGGGTGCCGTACGGTCAGGCCCTCGACGGAGATCACGGCGCCGGTCAGGGCGGGGGCAGGGACGGTCCCGGCGGCGGGCAGCGGGGTCTCCAGTACCCGGAAGAGTTCGTCGGCGGCGGTCAGTCCCTCGACGCTGGAGTGGTAGAGCGCGCCGACCTGGCGGATCGGGGCGTACACCTCGGGGGCGAGGACCAGGATCAGCAGCCCGGTCTCCAGGTCGAGGGTGCCGTCCACCAGCCGGAAGCCGACGGTGACCGCGACCAGCGCGACGGAGAGGGTGGAGAGCAGTTCCAGGGTGAAGGAGGAGACGAAGGCGATCCGCAGGGTGCGCAGGGTGGCCCGGCGGTAGTCGGCGGTGATCCGGGCGATGGTGGTGGCCTGGGTGCGGGCCCGGTTGAACACCTTGAGGGTGGGCAGGCCGGCGACCACGTCGAGGAAGTGGTGCGAGAGCCGGGCCAGGGTGTCCCACTGCCGGTCCATCCGGGTCTGGGTGGCCATCCCGACCAGCGCCATGAACAGCGGGATCAGCGGCAGCGTCCCGGCGATGATCGCGGCCGAGGTGAAGTCCGTGCCGACGATCCGCAGCAGCACGATCACCGGGACGACCACGGCCAGCGCCAGCTGCGGCAGGTACCGGGCGAAGTAGTCGTCCAGCGCGTCGACGCCGCGGGTGGCGAGGGTGGTGAGTTCGCCGGTGCGCCGGCCCGCCAGGTAGGCCGGGCCGAGCGCGGTGGCGTGGTCGAGCAGCCGGCGCCGCAGGGTGGACTTCACCCGGGCGACGGACCGGTGCGCGGTGAGTTCGGTGAGCCAGCCGACCAGCCCCCGCCCGACAGCGGTCAGGGCGAGCAGCAGCAGCGGCGTGGTCAACTCGCCGAGCGTCGCCCCGCGCTGGAAGGCGCGGACGACGATCTCGGCGATCAGACTCGCCTGGGCGACCACCAGGGCCGCGCCGGCCGCGCCGAGGAGCACGGATCCGGCGAGGAAGACCCGGGTGGTGCGGGCGTACCCGAGGAGGCGGGGGTCGACCGGCTTCATCGCGTCAGGCCCGGTCGAGCGGGGCGGCCGGGGCGGCGGGGGCGTGCCCGGGGATGTGCTGGACGCCGATCCGCTTGCGGAACACCCAGTACGTCCAGCCCTGGTAGAGCAGCACCAGCGGGGTGAACACCGCCGCCACGATGGTCATCAGCTTCAGCGTGTACGGCGAGGAGGCCGCGTTGCTGACGGTCAGGCTCCAGCCGTCGTTCAGGGTGGACGGCATGACGTTCGGGAAGAGCGCCAGGAAGAGCATCGCGACGGCGGCCACGACGGTCGCCCCGGAGAAGACGAACGCCCATCCCTCGCGGCCGAGCTGGTTGGCGACCAGGGCGGCGGCCAGGGTGGCCACGGCGATCACCAGGGCGGCGAGGCTGCGGCCGTTGCCGCTGTCGTGCTGGGTCCAGACCAGGAAGACCAGGGCCAGGACGGCGGTGGCCAGTCCGGCCCGCAGGGCGGCCCTGCGGGCCCGCTCGCGGATCTCGCCGACGGTCTTGAGCGCGGCGAACACCGAGCCGTGGAAGGTGAACAGGGCGAGCGTCACCAGCCCGCCGAGCAGCGCGTACGGGTTCAGCAGGTCCGCGAGGCCGCCGACGTAGTTCTTCTGCGCGTCGATGTCCACGCCGCGCACGATGTCGGCGAAGACCACGCCCCAGAGGAAGGCCGGGAGGAGCGAGGTCCAGAAGATGGCCTCCTCCCAGTTCCGCTGCCAGCGGGCGCCGTCGCGCTTGGCCCGGTACTCGAAGGCCACGCCGCGGATGATCAGGCAGACCAGGATCACCAGCAGCGGGATGTAGAAGCCGCTGAAGAGCGTCGCGTACCAGTCCGGGAAGGCGGCGAAGGTGGCGCCGGCGGCGGTGAGCAGCCAGACCTCGTTGCCGTCCCAGACCGGGCCGATGGTGTTGATCAGCACCCGCCGCTCGGCGGTGTCGCGGGCCAGCGGCTTGGTCAGGATGCCGATCCCGAAGTCGAAGCCCTCCAGGAAGAAGTAGCCGATCCACAGGACCGCGATCAGCACGAACCAGACGTCGTGGAGTTGCATGTCAGATCCTCAGTTCCGCAGTGGTCCTCGGTCGTCCGGTGCCTCAGTACGCGAAGGCGAGCGGCTTGTCGGCGTCCTCGTCCGAGGACGGTCCGCGCAGCGAGGGGTCCTTGGTGGGCGGCTGCTCGGTCACCACCGGGCCGGCCTTGGCGTACTTGACCAGCAGCCGGACCTCGACGACCGCGAGGATCGCGTACAGCGTGGTGAAGGTGGCCAGCGCGCCGATCTGGGTGCCGAGGCCGACGTTGGGGGAGACCGCGCTAGAGGTGGTCATCAGGCCGAAGACGGCCCAGGGCTGACGGCCCATCTCGGTGAAGACCCAGCCGAAGCTGTTGGCGATCAGCGGGAAGCCCATGGTCAGGATGCCGATCCGCCAGCTCCACTTGGTCAGCTGCGGGCTGAGCTCGCGCTTGGGGGTGAGCATCAGCCGGGGCACCTCGGTCTCGCCGGTGCGGAACTCGGGGCGCAGGAACAGCTTCTTCCGGGTGGTCCAGAGGCCGATCAGGCCGGCCAGGAAGGAGGTCATCCCGAAGCCGATCATGAGGCGGAAGCCCCAGTAGGTGACGAAGATGCTCGGGATGTAGTCCTTGGGGTTGCCGCCGTGCTGGGCGGCCTCGGCGGCGGCGGTGTCGTTGATGCCGGGGACGGAGGAGCTGAAGTCGCTGTGGGCGAGGAAGGACAGCACCCCGGGGACTTCGAGCGCCACCGAGTTGTGGCCCTTGCTGACGTCGCCGACCGCGAAGATCGAGAACGGCGCGGGCGACTGGGTGTCCCACAGCGCCTCGGCGGCGGCCATCTTCATCGGCTGCTGCTCGAACATGACCTTGCCCAGCTCGTCGCCACTGAGCGCGGTGCCGGCGCCGAAGACGACCGCGAGCACCAGGCCGAGCCGCAGCGAGGTGCGCATCGTGGCGGTCTTCTTGGCGTCGGCGGTCTCCGGCCTGCGCTTGGCCTTCCAGAGGTGGAAGGAGGAGATGCCGACCATGAAGGCGGCGCCGGTGAGGAAGGCGGCGGTCAGGGTGTGGGCAACGACCGTGAGGGTGGTGTTCTGGAACAGCACCTTGGTGATGTCGGTCAGCTGGGCCTTGCCGGTGGCCGGGTCGATCGCGTAGCCGACCGGGTGCTGCATCCAGGAGTTGGCGGCCAGGATGAAGTAGGAGGAGAGCACGGTGCCCAGCGCGACCATCCACATGCAGGCGCAGTGGATCTTCCTCGGCAGCTTGTCCCAGCCGAAGATCCACAGGCCGATGAAGGTGGACTCGAAGAAGAAGGCGATCAGCGCCTCCATCGCGAGCGGGGCGCCGAAGACGTCTCCGACGAAGCGGGAGTAGTCGGACCAGTTCATCCCGAACTGGAATTCCTGGACGATTCCGGTGACCACGCCCATCGCGATGTTGATGAGGAAGAGCTTTCCCCAGAACTTCGTCGCGTGGAAGTACTTCTCCTTCTTCGTCCGCACCCAGGCGGTCTCCAGGCCGGCCACGACCGCGGCCAGGCTGATCGTGAGCGGAACGAAGAGGAAGTGGTAGACGGTGGTGATGCCGAATTGCCATCGCGCGATGGTCTCGTGAGCGATTGCCAGTTCCACGTCGCCCTCTCTCCCAACCTGCCCGTGTGATGACGGGCGCATTCCGGACAGACTTCTTCTCCAGCCGTGGACCGTTGCCGGACCACGCAGGCTTGTCCGCTTGTGAACGTGAACACGTTCACAAGCATCAGTATCCACCATCCTTACGGGGGAACTGCAGGTGGGGTGGGGTTGACAGTCCTGTGCGATGCGTCACGGTTTGCGGTGCGGTCCGCACAGTCTGCGGATCCGCCGGGCCACGGGCAACGAACGACCGGGCGGATGACACCGGGTTCTTGGCCGAACCGGCGCTTGACAGGCCGACGCCCCGCTCGCCACAGCGAACGGGGCGTGCTACGGACGGGTCGTTCGATGCCGTCCCACCTGCGGCTGCGGTCAGGCGCCGCCGTCCTGCGTGCGGCAGCGGTCAGGCGCGGCCGTCCTGCGTGCGACTGCGGTCAGGCGCGGCCGAGGAGCTGGGCGCCCGAGGTGGAGTCGGCGCGGGCCGTGAAGAACTCGGTGAAGCCGTGCAGGAACTCCTCCCGGGTGATCCGCCCGTCCCCGTCCGTGTCCAGCTGGCGGAAACCGTGCGACAGCTCGGCCGGATGCACCCGCTCGCCGCCGAACACCACGCGGTACTCGTCGAACTCCAGGAACCCGCTGCCGTCCGTGTCGGCCGCGGTGAACACCGCCCGCAGCGCCGGCAGCAGCCCCTCCTCCAGGTACGCCCCGTCCCGGTCGCAACCGGCCACCGTGGCGGCCACGAACTCCTCCCGGCTGACCTTCCCGTCGCCGTTGGCGTCCATCACCGCGCGCAGCTGCTCCCACCAGCCCTCGAAGGCCTCGTACACCCGGGCCTCGGCCGCCTCGTCCAACTCCAGCTGCCAGCACACGTTGTGCGCCATCGCCCGCAGGTCGTGCGCGGTGATGAAGCCGTCGCCGGTCTGGTCCAGCACCTCCCGGAAGAACCGGTCCACCCGGGGCCCGCGGGCGTCGCGCCGCGGACGGTAACGGCGCTTGCCCGGGTCGGCCCGCTCCGGCTCCGGGGAGCGGTAGCGCAGCCGGTCCGGCAGGCGCGGCACCAGCGCCCCGACACCGCGGTGCAGCACGACGGACAGCACCGCGCCGCGCCGGGTCGCGGCCAGCCCGAACCGCTCCCGCACCACCGGCGGCAGGTCCGCCACCGTCAGCTCGGTGATCGCCCGGGCCACGAGACGGCGCACCACCCGCCAGCCGGCATCCCCGAGGAACCACAGCCGGCGCGGCCGGGGCGCCTCCCGCAGCAGGCCACCCATCAAGTAGCGGGCCGCCTCGGTGAACTCCAGCTTCTCCCGGGCGTACCGGGCGAAGTAGGCGGGCAAGTCCTCGGCCGTGGCGGGCAGTTCGCCCTCCGGAAGGCCGAAGGCGGCGACCGCCTCCCGGAACTCGCCGTACACCTGCTCCAGTTGGGCCGCGTCGTACGGATCGCCACCGAGGCGCCGCATCGCCACCACGCACTCGAAGAGCGTCAGAAGCACCCACGCCCTGGTCGCCGCGTCCCGCGCGTCGTACGACCGCCCGTCCGGCGTCGTCCCCCGGATCCGCTTGTGCGCCCGGTCCAGCCGCGCGATCTCCCGCCGCAGCGCCTCCGCGTCCTGGTAGAACAGCCGCCGCCCGCTCTCCAGCGTGTGCTCCACCCGCCGCCACGGATGCGCCCGGTACGTCGAGTGCTCCGCCATCCCGGCCCCCACCACCGGATCCGCCGCCTGCAACGCCAACAACCGCCACGCCACCAGCCCGATCCGCCACTCGGACAGGTCCCGCCTGAACGACACCCCCCGATCAGCCACGACGCTCACCGGTGGTCCCGGGGCCGATCACGAACCCCTTGGCAGGGCCCTCCGGAATCACGGCCTCCTTGCCGTAGGGGATACGAGTCGCGGAGGTGTACTCACGGCATTCCGAGTCGGGGCCATGGCGGCTGCCGCCGGTGGGTGACACCGTGAGGTTCTCCTCGATGATCTCCACGCGATAGCCCTCGGGAACGTCCGAGGACTTCCACATGTCCCACAGCACCTGGTCCAGGTTCACGACGGTCCCCTCAGCAACGAGCGCGCTCATTGAGACACCTCTTTTCCCGTCCAGCCTGATCAGCCCGTGCGAGTCCGCACAAGCAACGGCTGCACGGTCGCATACGACCGGGGGGGCTGACCGGGTGAATGGGGCGGGTTCACTCGATCGAGGAGTTTCGGGGCCGGAAACGCCGAACCGCAGGGCGGGCCCGGGGCCTGTCCCTGCGGTTCGGGTGGGGTGCTGTGGTGGTTCGCGGCCTCCTCCCGAACGGGCGCGAACCGGGTGGGTCAGGAGGTCGAGCGGGCGGCCGGCTTGCGGCGGGAGACGTAGAGGGCGGCGGCGCCGAGGCTGATGGCGAGGCCCGAGCCCAGGGCGAGGTACGGGGTGGCCGGGTTGGAGCCGGTCGCGGCGAGCTCGGTGGTCGACCCGGTGGTGGTGACCGCCTGCGACGTGGTCACGGCCTGCGAGGTGGTCGCGGCGAGCTCGGTGGTCGATGTGGTCGACCCGGTCGAGACGGTGGTGGCGGTCGAGGCCTTGGTGGTGTCCGCGGCCGGGGTGACGGTGGTCGGCTGCTCGACCGGCTTCTCGACGGGCTGCTCCACCGGCTTCTCCACCGGCTTCTCGACGGGCTGCTCCACCGGCTTCTCCACCGGCTTCTCGGCAGCCGCCTTCGCGTCCGCGAGCGCCTTGTCGGCGGCGGCCTTGGCGGTGGCCGCGGCCTCGGTGGCGTCCTGGGCGGCGATGACCTTGCGGAGCTCGGCGATGCGGTCGTCGTCCAGTGCCCTCTTGGCCGCCTCCACGGCGGCCTTGGCCTCGGTCTCCGCGGTGTGGGAGGCGTTGGCGGCGTCGAACGCCTTCAGCATCGTCTCCCTGGCCTTGGCCAGGTCCTCTTCCTTGGCCCGGCCGTACGCGTCGGCGGCTTCCCCGGCAGCCTTGTCGAGGGCCTCCCTGGTCGCGGTGGCCTTCGCGGCGGCGGCCTTGGCCTTCTCGTAGTCGGCGCGGAGGGCCTCCGGGAAGGTGTAGGCGTCGAACTTGGCCTTGAGGTCGGCCTCGTGGGCCTTCGCCGCCTCGTAGGCCTTGGCGGCGTCGGCGGCGGCCTTCTCCAGTTCGGCGATGGAGCCGCTGCCGTTCTGGGACTGCGCCGTCGGAGCCGACTCCGCGAAGGCGGGTGCCGCGGAGAGCATGGCTGCGGGCGAGATCACGGCGGCGATGACGGCGGCCGAGACCAGCGAACGGCGGAGTTTCACAATGACCTCTTTCGGGTCGGAAAGAAAGCAAAAGCCTTGGTCCGGACAGGTTGTGACGGCCAGGCAGGGCTGATCATAGGCACACGCTTTCTTTACGCTCCATGCCGGTTTCCGGCAATGAACGCGCCGCCGAATTGCCTGGTCCACCGGAGAATTGACGTGTCGACAAAGAACCCGAAATCCGGGCTCAGAAGGACCGGTCGCCGTTGTCGGGCAGTTCGACCCGGAATGTCGCGCCCGCGCCCGGCGCGGTCTCCAGGCTGAGGGTTCCGCCGTGGGCGTGGGTGAGGGCGGTGGCGATGGCGAGGCCGAGTCCGGCGCCACCGCCGTTGTCGCGGCTGCGGGAGGCGTCGACGCGGAAGAAGCGGTCGAAGACCCGCTGGGCCTGCTCCGCGGTCAGGCCGGGGCCCGCGTCGGCGACCTCGAGCAGGCAGGTCCCGTCGGGCCTGGCGCCCACGCCGATCCGTACCGGGGTGCCGGCCGGGGTGTGCTTGACCGCGTTGCCGACGAGGTTGGTCACCACCTGTCGCAGCCGTGCCTCGTCGCCGAGGACGGGCGCGGCGCCGGGCGCGCCCGTGCCGGCGGGACCGGTGAGTGCGACGGGGCGGCTGGGGTCGAGCGCGGTGAGGTCGTGCAGGGCGTCGGCGGCGAGGGTGCGCAGGTCCATCGGGGCGAGGTCGAGGGGGCGTTCCTCGTCCAGCCGGGCCAGCACCAGCAGGTCCTCGACCAGGGCGCCCATCCGGTCGGCTTCGCTCTCGATGCGGGTCATGGTGCGTTTGACGTCGGCCTCGGTGGGCAGGGCGCCCATCCGGTACAGCTCGGCGAAGCCGCGGATTCCGGCGAGCGGGGTGCGCAGTTCGTGCGAGGCGTCGGCGACGAAGCGCCGCATGCGGGCCTCGGACTCGGCGCGGGCGGCGAAGGCCGCCTCGATCTGGGTGAGCATCCCGTTGAGGGCGATCGACAGTCGTCCGACTTCGGTGCCCGGGGAGAGTTCGGGCATCCGGTGGGACAGTTCGCCGGCCGCGATCAGTTCGGCGCCGGCTTCGATCCGCTGCAGCGGCCGCAGTCCGGCCCGTACCGCGAAGAAGCCGAGGGCGGCGATCAGGAGCAGGACGGCGCCGCCGATGGCCAGGAAGGAGGTGCGCAGTTTGCCGAGGGTGGCGTCGGTGTCCTCGCGGGAGACGGCCACCATGACGTGGGTCGGGGTGACGGCCGGCGAGGCGAAGGTGCTGGGGCCGGCGGTCTGCCCGCGGGGGGTCTGGAGCGGCAGCACGAGGACCCGCCATCGGTGGTGGCCGCGCTGGTCGGGCAGGTCGAAGGGGGTGTCGGGGGCGGTCCGGGCCGGGTCCAGGCCGACGAGTTGGGGCGCCGGGTCGGTGTCGGAGACGGGCTGGCGCATGACCGCCTGGACCTTGCCGTCCGAGGACAGGAACTGGACCAGGTACTGGCTGGGCAGGCTGGTGCGTCGGCCGGTGGGGGCGGGCCGGCCGGGCGTCGGCGCGGTCACCTGGGCCGGGGGCTTGCGGGACAGCGGCAGCCCGTACCGCTGGAGCTGTTCGTCGAGTTGCTCCACCAACTGGGCCCGGACGGTGCCGAGCACGAAGGTGTCGCTGACCGCGAGGCCGGTGGTGACCAGGACGAGGGCGAGGACCAGGAGCCGGGCGCGCAGCGACAGCCGGGAGGAGAAGCGGGCGAACACGTTCGTCGGTACCGGGTCAGCCCTGCGGGGGGCGGCGCAGGGCGTAGCCGATGCCGCGCACGGTGTGGATCAGCTTGGGGCCGTGCGCGGGGCCGGAGTCGAGTTTGCGGCGCAGGTAGGAGATGTACGACTCGACGATGGAGAGGTCGCCGCCGAAGTCGTAGGCCCAGACGTGGTCGAGGATCTGCGCCTTGGAGACCACCCGGCCGACGTTGGCCATCAGGTAGTGGAGCAGTTTGAACTCGGTCGGGGAGAGCGCGACCGGGGTGCCGGCGCGGGTGACCTCGTGGGCGACCGGGTCGAGGCTGAGGTCGGCGACGACCAGCCGGCCGTCCTCGGCGGGTCCGCCGGCCCGGCGCAGGATGGCGCGGATCCGGGCGATCAGCTCCTCCAGGCTGAAGGGCTTGGTGACGTAGTCGTCCGCGCCCGCGGCGAGGCCCTGGACCTTGTCGCCGACGCCGTCCTTGGCGGTGAGGAAGAGCACCGGCAGGTGGTCGCCGGGGTGCCCGTGGGCCGGTCCGGCTATCTGGCCGCGGCTGGTGCGCTCGCGCAGCTTCTCGACGACGGTGAAGCCGTCGAGGTCGGGGAGCATCACGTCGAGCACGACGAGGTCGGGGCGCTCGGCGGCGATGAGGTCGAGCGCTTCGGTGCCGCTCGCGGCCGAGGCGACCCGGAAGCCGGAGAAGCGCAGCGAGGCGGCGAGCAGTTCGCGGATGTTGGGCTCGTCGTCCACGACGAGCAGGAACGCCTCGCCCTGGCTCCCGGCCGCCGAAGGGGCGCCTGGTGTGGTGACAGTGCCTTGCACGGGGCTTTCGCCTCCCGGTCGGACGATGACGTTCAGCATGAGGCTAGCCCCCGGAGGCTACGCGGCATGGATGAATGTTGGATTAACACCTTATCGGTCGGTTTTACGACGACAAGCCCATAGACGGGCGCTCGGTGGTGTGCGCACGGGCGTGAACACGCCCAGTGCGCCCCCGGCAAACAGTGCCCGCTCCCGCGCCACCACCGGTATGACCCACCTCACTTCCGCACGGACGGGACTCCGTCCACCCGGTGCGGATCCGTCCACGGCCGGAGCTTCTCCGGGTTGCGCACCACCCAGATGTGGGTGATCCGGGCCTCGACGATCCGGAACGCGATCACGGTGTCGGTGACGCCGCCCCGCTGGGCGACCAGTCCGGGCCGGCCGTTGACGGTGCACTCCAGCAGCGTCGTCTCCGGCGCGACGCGCGAGGAGTCCAGGTAGGCGCGGGCGATCCGCTCGCTCCCGGTCAGCGGCTTCAGCAGGGCGCCCGCCAGGCCGCCGCCGTCGGCGACCACGATGGCATCGGGATCGAGCACGCCCATCAGCGACTTGAGGTCCCGCGCCTCCCAGGCCCGCTTGAACTCCCGGACCACACCCGCCTGCGCGCTCGTCGGCGCCACCGAGGCCTGCGCGGCACGGACCCGGCGGCGGGCGGAGGAGGCCAACTGCCGGCAGGCCGCCGGCGACCGGCCGACGATCGCGGCCACCTCGGCGAACGGGTACCGGAAGACGTCGTGCAGGATGAACGCGACCCGCTCGGCCGGCGTCATGGCCTCCAGGACGACCAGGAAGGCCATGCTGACCGACTCGTCCAGGATGATCCGGTCCGCCGGGTCCGCCGCCGTCGCCGTCGCGGAGGACGACCACTCCCGGTGCTCGGGCAGCGGCTCGGGAATCCACTCGCCCACGTAGCGCTCCCGCCGCATCCGGGCCGAGCCGAGGACGTTGAGGCAGATGCGGCTGGCGACCGTCGTCAGCCAGCCGCCGGGCGAGCCGATCGTCTCCCGTTCCCGCCGGGGCATCGCGTACCAGCGGGCGTAGGTCTCCTGCACCACGTCCTCGGCGTCCGCCAGCGAACCGAGCAGCCGGTACGCCAGATTGATCAACTGGCGCCGCTCGCCCATGATCGCGCCCGGCCCCGGATCGGGCCGCTCCACCGCTTCGTCGTCTCGCATCCGTCCCCGCCCCTTCGGATCGTCGGTCCCGCTCACTCTTACGACAGCACAGGACAGCGGATCGTGACGGCCGATGGATGTGACGTTCGACCCGCCGTCTCGCGTTCCGACCCGGCGCCTCACATTCCGACCCGCCGCTTTGTCGTACCGGTCAGAGGGAAACCAGGAACACACCAGAGACCGAGGAACCTGATGAACGACTTCCAGACGATCGCCGACCGGGTCGAGATCCAGGCCCTGCAGAGCGAGTTCACCGACGCCGTGACGATGCGCGACGGCGACCGCCTCGCCGGGCTGTTCACTCCGGACGGCGCGCTGCGGATGCCCAACGTCCCCATCGAGCTGGTCGGCCCGGAGCAGATCCGGGCGGGTCGCCAGAAGCTGCAGGAGCAGTGGGACTTCTTCATCCAGAACACCCACCCCGGAGCGATCCGGATCGACGGCGACACCGCCACCGGCCGCGCCCACATGTACGAGCTGGCGCGCCTGAAGAACGGTTTCCAGGGCTTCAACCACGCCATGTACCACGACAGCTACCGGCGCACGGCGGACGGCTGGCGGTTCACCGAGCGGGTCTACGAGCTGCTGTACCTCGACACCACCCCGCTGACGGGCTCCGCGCCCCGGTCGGCCCGGGCCTCGTTCACCGACCCGGCGCCCGCCGAGTGCCTGGAGCGGGTGGCCGCGGCCCTGACGGCGAACGGCTTCACCGTCGAGATCCTCGACGGCACCGCCGCCGCGCGCGCCCGGGTCGAGGAGCTGATCCCGGCGGACGCCACCGTCTTCACCTCGGCCAGCGAGACCCTGCGGCTGTCCGGCATCGAGGAGGCCGTCAACGGCGGGGACCGCTACCGGGCGGTCAAGCCGCGTGTGTCGACCATGGACCGGGTCACCGAGGCCGACGACCTCCGGCGGATGATCGCCGTTCCGGACGTCGTGGTGGGCAGCGTCACCGCCGTCACCGAGACCGGCTCGCTTGTGGTCGCCTCCGCCAGCGGCAGCCAGCTGCCGTCCTTCGTCGGGGGCGCCGGCCGGGCGATCTGGGTGGTCGGCGCGCAGAAGGTGGTCCCCGATCTGCCCACCGCCCTGCGGCGGGTGGAGGAGCACGCGCTCCCCTTGGAGACGGTCCGCTCCGAGGCCGCCTACGGGCAGCCCAGCGCCGTCAACCAGTTGCTGGTCCTGACCGCCCCGGCCCGGATGACCCCGGGAACCGTCCTGCTGCTGCGCGAGGCCGTCGGCTACTGAGGAACGCCTCGGCGCAGGAAGTCGACCGGGCCGACTTCCTGCGCCGTGGGGCGCCTCGGGTGCTCCACGTTCCCAGCTACGGTTCGAGGCGGTGCGGCCCCCGGAACAGGAAGGTCGCCTCGCGGATCGAGGGCAGCCCGAGCGCGAGCATCAGCAGCCGGCCGAGCCCGAGGCCCAGGCCGCCGTGCGGCGGGGTGCCGTAGCGGAAGCAGTCCAGGTAGCCGGAGAGGGGCCCGGTGTCCATGCCCTTCTCGCGGGCCTGGGCGACCAGCCGGTCGTACCGGTGCTCGCGCTGGGCGCCGGTGGTGATCTCCACGCCCTTCCACAGCAGGTCGAAGGACTCGGTGACGGTCGGGTCGTCCTCCGGCCGCAGGTGGTAGAACGGCCTTACGGAGGCGGGGAATCGGGTGACGAAGACGAACTCGTGCCCGGTCTCCTGCTCGATCAGCGCGCACAGCGCACGCTCGCCCTCGGGGTCGAGGTCGTCCTTCACGCCCTCCGGGTCCCAGCCGGTGGCGCGCAGCCGGGCCAGGGCGTCGGCCATCGTGATGCGGGGGAACGGCAGCTCCGGGACGACGACCGGCGTCCCGAAGTGCTCGGCGATCGCCTCGCCGTGGCGCTCGGCCACCGCGGCGAGGACGCGGTGCAGCATCCGTTCCTCGAAGGCCATCACGTCCTCGACGCCGTCGATCCAGGCGATCTCGACGTCGACGCCGGTGAACTCGGTGGCGTGCCGGGAGGTGAAGGACGGCTCGGCCCGGAACACCGGCCCGATCTCGAAGACCCGGTCGATGCCGCCGGCGATCGCCATCTGCTTGTAGAACTGCGGCGATTGGGCGAGGTAGGCGGTGCGGCCGAAGTAGCCGACCTCGAACACCTCCGCGCCGGACTCCGACGCGGTCCCCATGAGCTTGGGCGTGTGCAGCTCGGTGAACCCCTCCTCGACGGTCAGCTCGCGCATCGCCCGCTCGACGGTGGTCTGGACGTCGAAGACGAGGTGCTGGGCGGGGCGCCGGATGTC
Source organism: Kitasatospora sp. NPDC034023 (assembly GCF_055575795.1). NCBI lineage: Bacteria > Bacillati > Actinomycetota > Actinomycetes > Kitasatosporales > Streptomycetaceae > Kitasatospora > Kitasatospora sp. NPDC034023. The sequence goes on along the minus strand of NZ_JBVIRY010000014.1, from coordinate 4,439 downwards.
GAGGAAGCGCCAGTCCAGGCGCTGGTCGATGCCGGTCTTCTCGTCGATCGGCAGCTTCGGCTCGGCGAGCGAGACGATCTCCACCTGCGACGGGACGATCTCCAGACCACCCAGCTTGACCTGCGGGTTCGCGACCACCTTGCCGGTGACCTTCACGGCGGACTCGACCGTCACCCGTTCGAAGGAGGCCTCGATGACGTCGTCCTCACCACCGCGCGGATGGGTGACCTGGACGAGGCCGGTGTGGTCCCGGACCAGGACGAACTGGAGGCGCCGCTGCAGCCGGAGCGTGTTCACCCAGCCGTAGACGGTGACCGTCTCGCCGATCCGTGCGTGGAGGTCTGCGACAAGGGTGCGCGTCATGGCGGCAACTCCCTGGGTTGCGGGCGCGTTGGTCGCGCCGACGACGGGCGGTAAACGGCCGCCCGGGGGACGCGCTCACCGTAGAGGATCACGCTCCACCGCGTCGCGCACATTTCTCCCTGTCGGCTCCTTGCGGGGAGCAAGGAGCCGACCGAGCGGATCGCCGGGGGGGGAGCTACCGAGGCTGCTGCTGTTCCCAGACCGACTTGAGGAGTTCGTACTCGACCTCGCCGTGTTCCGATCCCGGGATGGACTCCGGCCAGTCGCCGTGGAAGCTCCGGAGGAAGGACAGGCCGCACTTCTCCATCACGCGCCGGGAGGGGGTGTTCACGGCCATGGTGTTCGCGGTGATCCGCCGGACCGCCAGGTCGGTGAATCCCTTGTCGATCAGGGCGCGCGATCCCTCGGTGGCGTAGCCCTTGCCCCAGGCCGCCCGGTTCAGGCGGTAGCCGAGTTCGACCACGGCGGGGTCGTGGTCGTCGAGGGGGCGGAGTTCGAACCAGCCCAGGAAGGTTCCGGTGGCCTTCTCCTCGGTGGCCCAGAAGCCCCGGGTCCCCGAACAGGGGTGGTCGTGGAGGAGCCGGGGAAGGGTCCGCGTCCGGATCGCCTCGGGGTCGGCCGGCTTGCCGCCGTTGATGAAGCGCATGACCTCGGGGTCGTTGTCCAGCGCGAAGAGGTGGTCGGCGTCGGCCTCGGTGAACGGGCGCAGCACGAGCCGTTCGGTCTGCAAGAAGGGATCCGGGAAGGGATGCATCCTGCGATCCTCACCAGGCGCCGCCGGGCCCGCCATCGAATATCCGGGGCGGGCCGCCGCCGGGTCTCAGCCCATGCCGAACCAGTCGTGGACCGGCCGCACCTCGACCGCTACGACGTGGAAGTCGAGGACGCGTGCGGCGATCTCCCGGGCCCGTTCTGGGGTCGCGCAGTCGATCACGTAGTAGGCGGTCAGGTGTTCGGCCGCCTCCTTGAGCGGCCCGTCCGCCGGGGTGGTTCCGTCGCTGTGCCACCGGAGGGTGGTCGTGTCCTTCGGGTAGGCCAGCCCGGCTCCGTTGAGCATCTCGCCGGTGCCTTCGAGGTCCTGGTGGAGCGCTTCGTGCCGGCGGAACACGTCGGCGCGCTGCTCGTCGGACATCGCCGCGGTCGCTGCGGGATCGGCGTACATCAGCACCATGTACTTCATGCCGCGATCCTGCCCCGGAACCCGGTGGCCGTCGGTGATTGCCGCGCAGGAAGTCGGACGGGCCGACTTCCCGCGCGGACAATTCGCCGGGTCCGCGCTCGATATCGAGGCCAAGTCGACTCTTGCGCACAGGAGTTGCTCGTCGCTGTGGAGAACGTTCGCCATGCCCGATCTGCCCTTTCCCGGCTGGTCACAGGCATCGGGGCAGACCGGTCGCCTACGCGGTGAACGCACCAAGGACCGTCCGGTCGTCCTACTTCCCGCCGGGACCGGCGCCCCCGATGCTCCCGAAAGGTGTGAACACACGGTCAAGGCTTGTGAATCGATGACGTGGGAAATTCGTCGGGACCCCGCTGAGGGTTCACCCCTCCTCGGGGAAGGCGGCGCTCAGCGGGGAGGTGCGGGCGAGGACGGCGGCAGAAACCAGGGCGAGGGCGGAGAGGCCCTGGAGGACGGCGTACCAGGTGGGGCAGAGGCCGGGGATCAGATCCACACCGACGATGGCGATCGGCATGATCGTGACGAGGGTGCGGACGCGGTCGAAGGCCTTGGCCGAGCCGGCGGCGGCCCGGCTCACCAGCCGGTGGATCAGCGGGGCGGCCCCGAGGAGGACGGCGCCACGGATCCACATGAACGGGGTCGCCTCGTGGCCGGTGAACGCCATCACGGCGACCGTGCCGAGAACGATCGCGCTGACGACGCCGAAGAGCGTGATGCACGTCTTCACCGTGGTGAAGCCGTCCCGGGTGGTCGTGGTCGCCATGGTCCTTCTCCTCCGTGTCGTGGTGGAAACGACGCTACGGAGCGCGAGCCGGGCCACCTACGGGTCCAGCCGTACAGGTGGGTGGGTCTGGGCCCACCCTCGCCGCCGGAACGGCGTGTTGCTGTCGGCCATCAGGGTTAACGGCCGTCCCGCCTTGCCCACCCGCTGGCGTGCCTGGTGAGGCGGCAGGCTCCTTCAGGCTGAAGTGGTGGCACCCATTCCCACCCTGGCCGGAGAGACAATCCCATGAGAACTTCCCGCACGGTGACCGCCCTGGCCGCCGCCGCCCTGATCACCGTGCTGTGCAGCGGCTGCTCCAGCAGCAAGAGCACGACGTCTGCCGCCGGCTCCTCACCTGCGACGACGACCATGGCGGGCTCCTCCGGAAGCCCGACCGCTGCGGCGACGTCGACGGAGAGCGCGAGCCCCTCCGCCGGAGCAACCGGCGGCGGCACCGTGGTCGCGGCGGCCACCATCGGCAAGTACCAGAACATCCTGGTCGACTCCCAGGGCAAGACGCTCTACCTGTTCGAGGCGGACACCTCGCCCACCCCGACCTGCTACGACGCGTGCGCCGCCGCCTGGCCGCCCGTCCTGACCACCGGCGCCCCCACCGCCGCGAACGGCGCCGACCAGGCCAAGATCACCACCGCCACCCGCAAGGACGGCAAGACCCAGATCGTCTACAACGGCCACCCGCTCTACTACTTCGAGGGCGACAAGGCGCAGGGCGACACCAACGGCGAGGAGTCCAGCGCCTTCGGTGCCAAGTGGTACGTGGTCAACGCCGCAGGGGACAAGGTCGAGGGCAGCTGATCCGATGCACGCCGTCGAACGGCCGCCCCGCCCCCGGCGGGCCACCGGCCTCCTGTGGGCACTCCTGCCGGTGGCGGTGACGGCCGGCCTCTTCTGGTACGGCCGGGCACACACCCCCGACTACGCGAGCAGTCTCTTCGGCCGCCGCTTCGACGACGCCAACCAGCTCAAGGCCCAGCTCGGCACCGCCCTGCTGGGCCTCGCGCTGGTCCAGCTCCTGCTGGCGCTGTGGATGTACGGCCGGCTGCCCGGTCTACGCGCCGCGCCCCGGTCGGTCCGGACCGGGCACCGGCTGGTCGGCCTGGGCGCGCTCCTGCTCTCCCTCCCGATCGCCTACCACTGCCTCACCGCCTACGGCGTGCAGCTGACGGACAGCCGGATCGCGCTGCACTCGCTCGCCGGGTGCTTCCTCTACGGCGCGTTCGTCGCGAAGGTCATCGTGGTCCGGCACCGCCGGCTGCCCGGCTGGGCCCTGCCCGCCGCCGGGGGAGCACTGATCGTCCTGATCGCCCTGCTCTGGTACAGCGCCGCGCTCTGGCGCCTCAACGACTACCACGTGCCCGGCCTGTGAGCTTCTGACCGGGCAACGCCGACGGCCCCTTGCGTGTCTGCAAGGGGCCGTCTGCCTGTCTGCAAGCGATTGCTCAGTGTGCGGCGACTGCCCGGCCGGACCACAGCACCGAACCGAGCAGGAGCGCGCCGGGAACGATTCCGGCGACCACCGCGATCACGGCGGTGGAGGCACCGAGGGCGGCCAGCACCAGGCCGCCCACACCGCAGGCCGCCATCGACCCGGCGAGGACGTGCAGGTCGGGCCGCTTCCACACGACTGCGAGACCGAAGAAGTGCACGCCGACCACGAAGGTGATCCAGGCGACGGTCCCGGTGTGCAGCACCTTGTTGACCACCATCAGGCCGACCGCGACCGCGACCACTTCGGCTGCCACCACGTACCAGTAGCCCCGCCCGAAGCCCATGCTGCTCGGCGCGGCCGTGCCGTTGGTCGCGGGAGCGGCGGCCCCTCGACCGGCGAACAGGACCCGGAGGAACGCGAGGAGGGCGAGCACCCGCAGGGGAGCACCGAGGGCGGTCGGCAAGGCCCCGGCATTCGCCTGGACGAAGACGAGCCCGAAGCTGGCGCCGATGAGTCTGCCGACCTGGTCTTTTTTCATGATCGTCAGATGTACAGCATGACGACCTCCCAGCAAAGCGGGTGCGCTAGCCTCCGTGTTTCGGTTCGCGTCGGCTGATCTGGGGTGATCCCTGTGTCGGGGGTTGTGGGGCTGCCGTGGGACGTTGGGCATGCCGAGGGCCCGG